>CAZOWR010000054.1:0-15068 GCA_964583645.1 uncultured Enterobacteriaceae bacterium | reverse complement strand
CGACCTGTTCGAGGAAGGCTCGGTGGTGAACGTCTTCACCTCGCTGGTAGGCAATGTCTTCGGCTTCAAGGCGATCCGCGCGCTGCGGCTGGAGGACGTGCGCTTCCCGCTCGCCTACGTGATGACCTGCGGCGGGCCGCCGCACGGCATCCAGGCCGAGCGCGACAAGCTCGACAAGTACGGCCGCCCGCTGCTCGGCTGCACCATCAAGCCCAAGCTCGGGCTGTCGGCGAAGAACTACGGCCGCGCGGTCTACGAGTGCCTGCGCGGCGGCCTGGACTTCACCAAGGACGACGAGAACGTCAACTCGCAGCCCTTCATGCGCTGGCGCGACCGCTTCGGCTACGTCATGGAGGCGGTGCGGCGGGCCGAGGCCGAGACCGGCGAGCGCAAGGGCCACTACCTCAACGTCACCGCCCCCACCCCCGAGGCGATGTACCAGCGCGCGGCGTTCGCGAAATCGCTCGGCGCGCCGATCATCATGCACGACTACCTCACGGGCGGCTTCTGCGCCAACACCGGGCTTGCCAACTGGTGCCGGGAAAACGGCGTGCTGCTGCACGTCCACCGCGCCATGCACGCGGTGATCGACCGCAACCCGCGCCACGGCATCCACTTCCGCGTGCTCGCAAAAGCGCTGCGGCTCTCCGGGGGCGACCACCTGCATACCGGTACGGTGGTGGGCAAGCTCGAGGGCGACCGCCAGGCGACGCTCGGCTGGATCGACCTGTTGCGCGAGCGCCGCATCGCCGAGGATCGCTCGCGCGGCATCTTCTTCGAGCAGGACTGGGGCGCGATGCCGGGCGCCTTCGCGGTGGCCTCCGGCGGCATCCATGTCTGGCACATGCCGGCGTTGCTCGCGATCTTCGGCGACGACGCGGTGTTCCAGTTCGGCGGCGGCACGCTCGGCCACCCCTGGGGCAACGCCGCCGGTGCCTGCGCCAATCGCGTCGCGCTCGAGGCCTGCGTGCAGGCGCGCAACGAGGGGCGCGCCCTGGAGCGCGAGGGCAGGGAGATCCTCGCCGCGGCGGCGCGCCACTCGCCCGAGCTCGAGGCGGCGATGCAGACCTGGAAGGAAGTGAAGTTCGAGTTCGACGCCGTCGACAAGCTCGACGCGGCGAAGGCCGCCTGAGGAGAAGCGCGATGCAGCCGATCGAGGACTACCGCTCCACGCTGTCCGACCCGGCGAGCCGCAGGCACGGCACCTTCTCCTACCTGCCGCCGATGTCGCCCGAGGCGATCCGCCGCCAGGTCGCATACCTGGTGGCACGCGGCTGGAACGCGGCCGTCGAGCACGTCGAGCCGCGGCACGCGGCAGGCTCGTACTGGTACCTGTGGAAGCTGCCGATGTTCGGCGAGCAGAACGTCGAGCGCATCCTCGCCGAGGTGCAGGCCTGCCGCCAGGCGCATCCCGGGCACCACGTGCGCCTCGTAGGCTACGACAGCGCGCGCCAGACGCAGGGGACCGCGATGGTCGTGCACCGCGGCCGCGCGGCCTAGGAGCCGCGGGCGTGCTGCAAGCGCTCGTCTTCGACCTCGACGGTACGCTCGTCGACACCGAGGAGCTGCATCGCCAGGCCTTCAACCAGGCGTTCCGCGAGCTCGGGCTCGGCTGGGATTGGGGCCCCGCCCTGTACGGGGAGCTGCTCTCGGTGTCCGGCGGTCCGGACAGGATCGCGCGCTACGTCGACCGGCTCCGGGTGGCCGCTGCGGAGAAGGCGCGGCTGCGCAGGCTCGTCGCCGGAGTTCACCGCTCGAAGACCCGCATCTACGGCGAGCTGCTCTCGGCCGGGCAGGCGCCGGCGCGCCCGGGCGTGAGGCGCCTCATCCGCGAGGCGCGCGCCGCGGGCATCGCGATCGGCATCGCCGCGACCTCGGCGTCGGCGAACGTGCAGCCCCTGGTGCGCGCCGCCCTCGGGCCGGAGGCCGGGGCCATCGCGGCGCTCGTCTGCGCCGACCAGGTGGCGCGCAGGAAGCCCGCGCCCGACCTCTACGAGCGACTCCTCGCGACGCTGCGCGTGAGTGCGCCTGGCTCGGTTGCCTTCGAGGATTCGGCCAACGGCCTCGCCGCGGCGAAGGCCGCCGGGCTGCATACGGTGGCGGCCCCGAGCCGCTGGACGGCGGGCCAGGACTTGCGCGGCGCCGATCTCCTGCTGCCGGACCTGGGGGAGCTGGACCTGGCGCAGCTCCAGCGGCGCCTGCCGGTGCTGCAGGCTGTCCATCCCTGAGGCCGCGCCGGAGAAACCGGAGAAAACCGATGTACGGCAGGGAACGCACGCTGACCGAATTCATCATCGAGGAGCAGCGCAAGGCGCCCGGCGCGACCGGCGGCTTCACCGCGCTGCTGAACGACATCCGGCTCGCCTGCAAGCGCATCGCCTATCGGGTCGGCAAGGGGGCGCTCGCCGGCGCGCTTGGCCGTGCCGGGAGCGCCAACGCCCAGGGCGAGGCGCAGATGAAGCTCGACGTCGTCTCGAACGACATCTTCCTGCGCACCTGCGAATGGGGCGGGACGCTCGCCGCCATGGCCTCGGAGGAGCTCGAGCAGCCCCATCCCATCCCGCCGCAGTATCCGCGCGGCCGCTACCTGCTCGCCTTCGATCCGCTGGACGGCTCCTCGAACGTCGACGTCAACGTCGCGGTGGGCTCGATCTTCTCGGTGCTGCGCGCGCCCGAAGCGGCGGCCGAGCCGGCCGCGCGCGATTTCCTGCAGCCGGGCACGCGCCAGGTCTGCGCCGGCTACGCGATCTACGGCCCGAGCACCATGCTCGTGCTCAGCCTCGGCCGCGGGGTGCACGGCTTCACGCTCGATCGCGAGATCGGCGAGTTCATCCACACCCACCCCGAGCTGCGGATCCCGGAGGAGACGCAGGAGTTCGCGATCAACAGCTCGAACGCGCGCTTCTGGGAGCCGGCGGTGCAGCGCTACGTGGCCGAATGCCTCTCCGGGCGCAGCGGGCCGCGCGGCAAGGACTTCAACATGCGCTGGATCGCCTCGCTGGTGGCCGAGGCGCACCGCATCCTGATGCGCGGCGGCGTGTTCCTGTATCCGCGCGACGAGCGCGAGAGCGGTCGCGAGGGGCGCCTGCGCCTGCTCTACGAGGCGAACCCCATCGGCATGGTGGTCGAGCAGGCCGGCGGGCGCGCGAGCACCGGCTACGCCCCGGTGCTGGAGGCGCAGCCCTCGGCGCTGCACCAGAAGACGGGCTTCGTGTTCGGCGCGCGGCGCGAAGTCGAGCGCATCGAGGCCTACCACCGCGATCACAACGAGCGGCCCTACGACGCGCCGCTGTTCGGCGCGCGCGGGCTGTTCCGCGCCACGGCCTAGCAGCGGGCATGTCCGCGCGGCACCCGATCATCGCGATCACCGGCTCCTCGGGCGCCGGCACGACCTCGGTGATGCGCACCTTCGAGAGCATCTTCCGACGCGAGGGCGTGCAGGCGGCGTTCGTCGAGGGCGACGCGTTCCACCGCTACGACCGCGCCGAGATGCGCGAGCGCATGGCCGAGGAGACCGCGCGCGGCAACCCGCACTTCAGCCACTTCGGCCCGGAGAACAACCTGTTCGCGGAGCTCGAGGCGCTGTTCCGCGATTACGGCGCGACGGGCGCCGGCCGCAGGCGCCGCTACCTGCACGACGAGGCCGAGGCGGCGCCCTGCGGGCAGGCGCCCGGCACGTTCACGCCGTGGGAGGAGCTGGCGCCAGACACCGACGTGCTCTTCTACGAGGGCCTGCACGGCGCGGTCGTGACCGGCACGGTGAACGTGGCGCAGCACGTCGACCTGCTGATCGGCGTGGTGCCGGTGATCAACCTGGAGTGGATCCAGAAGCTGCACCGCGACCGCGCCTCGCGCGGCTACTCCACCGAGACGGTGACCGAGACGATCCTGCGGCGCATGCCCGACTACGTGCACTACGTGATCCCGCAGTTCGGGCGCAGCCACATCAACTTCCAGCGCGTGCCGGTGGTCGACACCTCCAACCCGTTCATCGCGCGCCACATCCCGAGCCCCGACGAGAGCTTCCTCGTGATCCGCTTCGCCGACCCGCGCGGCATCGATTTCCCCTACCTGCTGACGATGCTGCACGACTCCTTCATGTCGCGCCCCAACACCATCGTGGCGCCCGGCGGCAAGATGGACCTCGCGATGCAGCTCATCTTCACCCCGATGATCTGGCGGCTGATGGAGCGCAGGAAGCTGGCGCTCGAGAAGGGCTAGCGTGAACCTCGATCCACGCCTTCCTCGTCCCGGCGGTTTCCGCGATAATCCCGCCCTTCCCGCGCCGATGACCGCCCCGCCCGCCTCCGATGCCGAGCTCGCCAACGCGCTGCGCGTGCTCGCGATGGACGCGGTCGAGGCCGCAAGATCGGGGCATCCCGGCATGCCGATGGGCATGGCGGAGATCGCGCTGGCGCTGTGGCGCGGGCACCTGCGGCACAACCCCGCCGATCCCCGCTGGGCCGACCGCGACCGCTTCGTGCTTTCCAACGGCCACGGCTCGATGCTGCTCTACGCGCTGCTGCACCTCACTGGCTACGACCTGCCGATGGCGGAGCTCAAGCGCTTCCGCCAGCTCGGCTCGAGGACTCCCGGGCACCCCGAATACGGCTGCGCGCCCGGGGTGGAGACCACCACCGGGCCGCTCGGGCAGGGCATCTCCAACGCGGTCGGCATGGCGGTCGCCGAGCGGCTGCTCGCGGCGCACTTCAACCGCCCGGGCCTGGAGATCGTCGATCACCACACCTACGTGTTCCTCGGCGACGGCTGCATGATGGAGGGGGTCTCGCACGAGGCCTGCTCGCTCGCCGGCACGCTCGGGCTGGGCAAGCTCATCGCGATCTACGACGACAACGGCATCTCGATCGATTCCGAGAAGGGGCGCATCGAGCACTGGTACACCGACGACGTGCCGAAGCGCTTCGCCGGCTACGGCTGGCAGGTGATCCCGGACGTCGACGGTCACGACGCCGCGGCGGTGGATCGCGCCATCCGCAAGGCGAAGCGCGAGCGAGCGCGCCCGAGCCTGATCTGCGCCAGGACCGTGATCGCGAAGGGCGCGCCCAACAAGGCGAACACCGGCGGCGCGCACGGCGCGCCGCTCGGCGCCGCGGAGGTCGCGGCGACGCGCGCCGCGCTCGGCTGGGGCCATCCCCCGTTCGAGATTCCGCCCGCGGTCTACGCCGGGTGGGACGCGCGCGCCGCGGGCAAGCGCGCGCAGCGGCGCTGGACGAAGCTGTTCGCGGCCTACGAGGAGGCGCAGCCGGAGCTCGCGGCGGATTTCCGCCGCCGCATGGCCGGAGAGCTGCCGGCGCACTTCGCCGAGCGGGTCGCGGCGCTCGCCGCCGAGCTCGCCGGCAAGGGCGAGGCGCTCGCCACGCGCCGCGCCTCGCAGCTCGCGCTCGAGGCCCTCAAGCCGGCGCTCCCCGAGCTGCTCGGCGGCTCGGCCGACCTCACCGGCTCCAACCTCACCATGGTCAAGGCCTCGCGGATCATCGCGGGCGGGGACGGCGGCAACTACCTCTTCTACGGCGTGCGCGAATTCGGCATGTGCGCGGTGATGAACGGCATCGCCCTGCACGGCGGCTTCATCCCCTACGGCGGCACCTTCCTCGTGTTCTCCGACTACGCGCGCAATGCGCTGCGCATGGCTGCGCTCATGGGCATCCGCGTCGTCTACGTGTTCACGCACGACTCGATCGGGCTGGGCGAGGACGGGCCCACGCACCAGCCCGTGGAGCACGCGGCGAGCCTGCGGCTGGTGCCGAACCTCGAGGTCTGGCGGCCCTGCGACGCGGTGGAGGCCGCGCTCGCCTGGGGCGCGGCGCTCGAGCGCCGGAGCGGCCCCACGGCGCTCCTGCTCACGCGGCAGAACGTGCCGGCCGTGAAGCGCGAGCGGCTCGACGCCATCGGGCGCGGCGGCTACGTGCTCGCCGACTCGCCCGGGGCGCGCGCCGTGCTGATCGCGACCGGCTCGGAGGTGCAGCTCGCGCTCGGCGCCCGCGAGCTGCTCGCCGCCGCCGCGATCCCGGTGCGCGTCGTCTCGATGCCCTCGACCGGCGTGTTCGATCGCCAGGATGCCGCCTACCGCGAGCAGGTCCTGCCGCGCGGCCTGCCGCGCGTCGCCGTAGAGGCGGGCGTCAGCGACTACTGGCGCAAGTACGTGGGGCTCGAGGGCGCGGTGGTGGGCCTGGACCGCTTCGGCGAATCCGCCCCCGGCGCCGACGTCCTGCGCCACTTCGGCTTCACGCCCGAGCGCGTCGCCGAGGCCGTGAAGTCGGTGCTCTAGCGCCCGGCGCGCTGCTCTTCGAGCCGGTCGGTCGCCGGCGGCGGGGTACGCGAGAGCGCCGAAATTTCCGCCCGCAGCTCGGGCGTCATGTCGATCTCGACCGACCGGAGCGAGGGCTGCAGCTGCTCGAGGCTGCGCGCGCCGACGATCGGCGCGGTCACCGCCGGATGCGCGCCGACCCAGGCCACCGCCGCGCTCACCGGGTGCAGGCCGCGCTCGGCGCAGAACGCCGCGAAGCGCGCCGCAGTCTCGTGCATCCAGGGCTCGCCGTAGCGCACCTCGTAGTTCCTGTTGCTGGCGAGGCGCCCCGAGGCCCCCTTTTGCGTGTACTTGCCCGAGAGCAGCCCGCCGCCCACCGGGCTGTAGGGAATCACGCCGAGCGCGTTGGCGGCGGCCATCGGCAGGATCTCGACCTCGGCCTGGCGCTTCACCAGGTTGTACATCGGCTCGATCAGCTGCAGCCGCGCCCAGCCGCGCGCGGCCTGGAGGCCGAGCGCTTTCTCGGTCTGCCAGGCGGTGTAGTTGCTCACCGCCGGGTAGAGCACCTTGCCGGCGCGCACCAGGTCCTCCAGCGCGCGCAGCGACTCCTCGAGCGGCGTGGCGCGGTCGTACTGGTGCAGGAAGAAGATCTCCACGCGGTCGGTGCCCAGGCGCCTCAGGCTCGCCTCGCAGGCGCGCGAGACATGGCGGCGCGAGCCGCCGCGCGCGTTCAGGTCCTCGCCGGTCGGGTTGTAGCACTTGCTCGCGATGACGAGGGACTCGCGCTCGCCCCGCATCAGCGCCCCGAGCAGCTCCTCCGAGCGGCCACTGCTGTACTGGTCGGCGGTGTCGAAGAAGTTGATGCCCGCGTTGCGCGCCGCCTTGTACATGGCGGCCGAGGCTGCCTCGTCCGCGTCCCCGCCGAAGGACATCGTGCCCATGCACAGGCGCGACACCTGCACGCCGGTGCCGCCGAGCGCGGTGAATTTCATGGCGCCGTCATTGTGCGGCATCGCGCCCGCACGGTATAGTGGCCAGCTTTCACGCCCCGCGTCCCCGCCATGACCATCCGCATCGCCATCAACGGCTTCGGCCGCATCGGCCGCAACATCCTGCGCGCCCACTACGAGGACGGCAGGAAGCACGACCTGCAGTTCGTCGCCATCAACGACCTGGGGGACGCGAAGACCAACGCGCACCTGCTCAAGTACGACACCGCGCACGGCCGCTTCAAGGGCACGGTCGAGGTGGCCGACGGGGCGCTGGTGGTGAACGGCGACCGCATCCAGGTGCTCGCCGAGCGCGACCCGGCGAAGCTGCCCTGGAAGGACCTGCGGGTGGACGTGGTGCACGAGTGCACGGGGCTGTTCACCAGCAAGGCGAAGGCGGCGGCGCACCTCGCCGCCGGGGCGAAGAAAGTCATCATCTCGGCCCCGGGCGAGAAGGACGTCGACCGCACCGTGGTGTACGGCGTGAACCACCAGGCGCTCAAGGCCTCCGACAGCGTCATCTCCAACGCCTCGTGCACCACCAACTGCCTCGCGCCGCTGGTCAAGGCGCTCGATGACCGCATCGGGGTCGCCTCCGGCCTCATGACCACGGTGCACGCCTATACCAACGACCAGGTGCTGACCGACGTCTTCCACAAGGACCTGCGGCGCGCGCGCTCGGCCTCGCAGAACATGATCCCCACGAAGACGGGGGCCGCGGCGGCCGTGGGCCTGGTGCTGCCGCACCTCAACGGCAAGCTCGACGGCTTCGCGATCCGCGTGCCCACCATCAACGTCTCGATCGTGGATCTCTCCTTCGTCGCGAAGCGGGCGACCACGGCCGAGGAGGTCAACCGGGCGGTGAAGCAGGCGGCCGACGGGGAGTTGCAGGGCGTGCTCGAGTACTCGAGCGACCCGCTGGTGTCCTCCGACTTCAACCACAATCCGTCGAGCTCGATCTTCGACGCCACGCTCACCAAGGTGGCCGAGGGCACGCTCGTCAAGGTCACCTCCTGGTACGACAACGAGTGGGGCTTCTCCAACCGGATGCTCGACATCACCGTCGCGTTGATGAACGCAAGCTAGCATGCGCTTCCGGCGCATGCAGGATCTCGAGCTGCGCGGCCAGCGGGTGTTCATCCGCGCCGACCTGAACGTGCCGCAGGACCAGGCCGGGAACGTCACCGACGACACGCGCATCCGCGCCTCGGTGCCGGGCATCCGCGCCGCGCTCGAGGCGGGCGCCGCAGTGATGGTGACCTCCCACCTGGGTCGGCCGAAGGAGGGCAAGTTCGACCCCAAGGACTCGCTCGCGCCCGTCGCGAAGCGCCTGTCCGAGCTGCTCGGCGCCGAGGTGCCGCTCGCGCGCGACTGGCTGGACGGGGTCAAGGTCGAGCCCGGCGCGGTGCTGCTGCTCGAGAACTGCCGCTTCAACAGCGGCGAGAAGGCGGACGACGAGACGCTCGCGCGCAGGATGGCCGCGCTCTGCGACGTGTACGTGAACGACGCCTTCGGCACCGCGCACCGCGCGGAGGCGACCACGCACGGCATGGCCCGGTTCGCGAAGATCGCCTGCGCGGGGCCGCTGATGGCCGCCGAGCTCGATGCGCTCGGCCGCGCGTTGTCCGAGCCGAAGCGGCCGCTGGTGGCGATCGTGGGCGGGGCGAAGGTCTCGACCAAGCTGCCGGTGCTCGAGGGCCTGGCGAAGAAGGTGGATGTGCTGATGGTAGGCGGCGGGATCGCGAACACTTTCCTCCTGGCGCAGGGCCGCGCGATCGGGAAGTCGCTCGCCGAGGCAGACCGCGTGGCCGAGGCGCGACGCATCATGGCGCTCACCGAGGTGCCGCTCCCGGAGGACGTGATCGTTGCGACCGAGGCTTCGGCGCGCGCCCGCGCGCAGGCGAAGGACGCGGACGGCGTCGAGCCCGACGAGATGATCCTCGACATCGGGCCGCGCAGCGCGGCGAAGCTCGCCGGGATTCTCGAGCGCGCCGGGACCGTCGTCTGGAACGGACCCGTGGGGGTGTTCGAGATCGAGCAGTTCGCGAAGGGCACCGAGGCGCTGGCCCGGGCGATCGCCGAGTCGAGCGCCTTCTCCATCGCCGGCGGCGGCGACACCATCGCCGCGATCCACAAGTTCGGCGTCGCCGAGGGCATCGGCTACATCTCCACCGCAGGCGGCGCGTTCCTCGAGTTCCTCGAGGGCAAGGCGCTCCCGGCGGTGGCGGTGCTCGAGGAAAGAGCCTGAGTGCTGCGCAGCACCAAGATCGTCGCCACGCTCGGTCCGGCCTCCAGCGACGCCGCGGTGCTCGAGCGCATGGTGCGCGCGGGGGTGGACGTGGTGCGGCTGAATTTCTCCCACGGCTCGGCCGACGACCACATGGCGCGCGCCACGCTCGTCAAGGAGATCTCGCGCAAGACCGGCCGCACCGTCGGCATCATGTGCGATCTGCAGGGCCCCAAGATCCGCGTCGGCCGGTTCGGGGACGGCGAGGTCACGCTGCAGAAAGGGCAGGCCTTCATCCTGGATGCGGCCTGCGAGCTGGGCGACGAGACGCGCGCCGGCCTCGACTACAAGGAGCTGCCGCGCGACCTCGCCGCGGGCGCCGTGCTGCTGCTGGATGACGGCAGGATCGTGCTCGACGTCACCGCGGTCCGGGGCGAGGAGGTGCACACCAGGGTGCGCCATGGCGGCGTGCTCTCGAACAACAAGGGCATCAACCGCCAGGGCGGGGGCCTGACCGCGCCCGCGCTCACGCCCAAGGACCTCGAGGACATCCGCACTGCCGCGCGCCTGCAGGCCGACTACCTCGCGGTGTCGTTTCCGAAGTCGGGCGCGGACATGTACATGGCGCGCGAGCTGCTGCGCGCTTCCGGTGGCAAGGCCTTTCTCATCGCCAAGATCGAGCGCGCCGAGGCGGTGGCCGAACCCGCGCTGCGCGAGATCGTGAACGCCTGCGACGGCATCATGGTGGCGCGCGGCGACCTCGCGGTCGAGGTGGGCGACGCCTCGGTGCCGGCGCTGCAGAAGAAGATGATCCGCATGGCGCGCGAGCACAACCGGCTCACCATCACGGCGACGCAGATGATGGAGTCCATGATCGCGAGCCCGATGCCGACGCGGGCCGAGGTGTCCGACGTCGCCAACGCGGTGCTGGACGGCACCGACGCCGTGATGCTCTCGGCCGAGACCGCGAGCGGCAAGTTCCCGGTCGAGGTGATCGAGGCGATGGACCGCATCTGCGTCGAGGCCGAGCAGACGCAGTCGCTCAACCTCGACCAGGACTTCCTCAACCGCGTCTTCACGCGCGTCGACCAGTCGATCGCCATGGCGGCGCTGTTCACCGCCTACCACATGAAGGCGAAGGCGATCGCCACCCTCACCGAGTCGGGCTCGACCGCGCTGTGGATGAGCCGGCTCAACTGCGGGGTGCCGATCTACGCGCTCACCTCGCAGACGGCGACGCGCTACCGCTGCGCGCTGCTGCGCGACGTCTATCCCCTGATGGTGAAGTACGTCGGCCACGACCGCGAGGAGCTGCTCGGCGAGGCCGAGAAGGTGCTGGTGGACAGCGGCGTGGTTAAACTGGGAGACCTGATCGTGCTCACCATCGGCGAGCCGATCGGCAAGGCGGGGGGCACCAACACCATGAAGATCGTCAAGGTCGGGGAGCACCGCAGAGCATAGGAGGGAACATGGCAGCGACACCGAAAGCGACAGCAGGACACGCCGGGCTCGCGCCGCTCGCGAGCCGCTTCGTGGACGTCGAGGCGCTTCCCTGGGAGCAGACGCGCTTCGCGGGCGTCGAGATGAAGACGCTGCTGGTCGATCGCGAGACCGGGCTCGTCACCTCGCTCATGCGGTTCGCGCCCGGCGCGCGGCTGCCCCGTCACGAGCACGTGCTGATCGAGCAGACCTACGTGCTCGAGGGAAGCCTGCGGTGCGGCGAGGGCGAGTGCCGGGCCGGCCAGTTCGTCTGGCGCCCGGCGGGCAGCCGCCACGAGGCCTGGGCGGGCCCCGAGGGCGGCCTGATGCTCGCGATGTTCCAGGTGCCCAACAAGTTCTTCGAGGCCGACGGCCGCGAGACCGACGTCACCGGGGCGGACTGGAACGCGACCTGGGCGAAGGCCCTGTTCCGCTGAGGAAACCCCGCCCGGCGATCAACGCCGGCTGCGCGCCTGTTCCACCAGTTCTGCGAGCACCTCGTAGGGCTGGGCGCCGACGACGCCCTGCCCTCCGGCGACGAACGTGGGCACGCCGGTGACGCCGTAGCGGCGCGATCTCTCCCAGTCGGCGTCGACCGCCGGCTTGTGCGTGCGGCTCTCGATCACCTCGCGCGCGGCGGCGGCGGGCAGGCCGGCGGCGGCCGCGACCTCGACCAGCACCCCCGGGTCGCCGATGTTGCGCGCCTCCACGAAGTAGGCGCGGAACAGCGCGTCGTGGATGGCTTCGCCGCCCGGCTGGGCGTCGGCCCACGCGCCCAGCTCCTGCGCGAGCCGGCTGTTGTAGGTCATGCGGCGCGTGCCGTAGGGCAGCCCTTCGGCCTGCATCCGGGCGCGCATCTGCGCCTGCATCTTCGCGATGTCGTAGCCGCGCCCGGCAAACAGCTCCTCGAGGCTGCGCCCCTCCGCGGGCGTCTCCGGGTGGAGCGGGAAATGCACCCACTTCACCTGCACGCCGTGCTCCCGCCGGAGCCGCTCAATACGCACGGTACTGAGATAGCACCAGGGTCAGACGTAGTCGGAGAAGATCTCCAGGATCAGGGCTTCGCTCATGGGCAGGATGCGATTATGGCAGGAATCCGCTGCGAGCCGTCCTCAACGTCCTTCGTACAGGTCGCGGCCCTTCACCAGGGCGCGGATCTTGCCGTCGGCGATGCTCCTTTGCAGCATCCAGAAGCCGCAGTCGGGGTGCAGGTACTTGACACGCCCTCGCCCGAGCAGCTTCTCGGCGCGCTCGATGGCGCGCGCGATCGCCTCCGGCGACTCGACCTCGGTGCGCTTGATGTCCACGACGCCGAGCCCGAAGCCGAGGCCCTTGCGCAGGTCCTTGAAGACGACCAGCTCCTCGGGCGGCCGGTGCGCGCATTCGAGCACGACGTGGTCGGCCTCGAGCGCGTTGAGGTACTCGATCAGCTTCGCCCACGTGCCCCGCTGCACCACCTGCCCGCCGTAATTGCCGAAACAGAGGTGCACCGCGCCCTTCGCCTTCCTCGGCACGGCGCGCAGCACCTTGTTGATGGCCGCGGCGGCCCACTTCCACTCGCTGGGATGCCCGGGCAGGTTCGCCTCGTCGAGCTGCACCACGTCGCAGTCCAGGCGCTTCACCTGCTCGGCGAGCACCGCGGCGATGGCGTGCGCGAGCTTCTCGGGGTCGCGGTAGTGCCGGTCGTGCAGCGTCTTGGCCAGCATGTGCGGGCCGGTGACGGTGAACTTGAGCGGACGCGTGGCGAGCGACCTGGCGCGCGCGCAGGCGAGCGGCAGGTTGAGGGTTCCCGCGCCGACCGGGCCCTCGACCACGCCCGGCGGCCGCGCACGAAAGCGCATGCCCTTCGATCTTGCGTACTCGAGCCATTCGGCGAAGCCGATGTCGCTGCGGATCCCCGCCATCGGCCGCACGAAGTACTCGATCATGCCGTTGGTCTCGGGGTGGTCGGCATCGAACCGGTACAGCTCGCCGTCGCACACCAGGTCGACGCCCGCCTGCTCCTGCGCCGCGAGGACCACGCGCGTTGCGTCGATGAGCGCCTGCTCGGAGGGCGCGCGGGCAAGCCAGTCCGGCACCGGGTAGGAGCCGACGACGGTCGCGAGGATCCGCGGGGCGCGCATGAGGCGCGATTATAATTCACCGGATGGTTAACTTCGCGGGCGTCGAGCAGCTCGAGGAGTTCATGACGCGGCCGAGCCCCGAGCTCGCCGCGAGCCTGGCGCGCGCGCCGGGCGACCTCCTGGTGCTCGGCGTAGGCGGCAAGATGGGCCCTACGCTCGCGCGCCTGGCGAAGCGCGCCGCGCCGGAGCGGCGCGTGATCGGCGTCGCCCGATTCTCGGAGGCCGGCTTGCGCGCGAAGCTCGAGTCCTGGGGCGTCGAGTGCATCGCCGCGGACCTCCTCGAGCGCGCTGCGCTCGAGCGCCTGCCGAAGGCGCCCAACGTCGTCTTCATGGCCGGCCACAAGTTCGGCGCCGCGGGCGACGCCGCGTTCACCTGGGCGATGAACGCGGGCGTGCCGTTCATGGTGGCGGAGACCTGGCGAGAGTCGCGCATCGTGGTCTTCTCCACCGCCTGCGTCTATCCGTTCGTGGACGTGGCGGGGGGCGGCGCGGCCGAGGAGACGCCGACCACGCCGCCGCCGGGCGACTACGCCGCCTCCTGCGTCGGGCGCGAGCGCGCCTTCGACCATGGCTCGCGTCGCTGGGGGACGCGGGTGTGCCTGGTGCGCCTGGAGTACGCCATCGACATGCGCTACGGCGTGCTCTACGACGTCGCCTCGAAGGTCTTCGCCGGCGCGCCGGTGGATGTGACCATGGGCCACGTCAACGTCATCTGGCAGGGCGACGCGAACGAAGCCGCGCTGCGGCTGCTCGCGCACTGCTCGGCGCCCGCGCTCGCGATCAACGTAAGCGGTCCCGAGGTCCTGAGCGTGCGCGCGCTGGCCCTCGAGTTCGGCAGGCGCTTCGGCAGGACGCCGCGCATCACCGGCAGCGAGGCGCCTAGCGCCTGGCTCGTCGATACGCGCGCGGCGCAGAAGCTCCTCGGGCCGCCGCGCGTGCCGCTCGCGGCCATGCTCGACTGGACCGCCGACTGGGTGGCGAAGGGTGGCGAGAGTCTCGGCAAGCCGACCCACTTCGAAGCGCGGGATGGCAGGTACTGAGCGCGGGCTCGGAGAGGCGGATCTTCCCGGCTGCCTGCGGCTCTCGCAGAGCGCGGGCTGGAACCAGAACGAGGCCGACTGGCGGCTGATGCTCGGCTTCGGGCAGGGCTGGGGCATCGCGCTGGAAGACGGCACGCTCGCCGCCTCCACCCTGGTCCTCCCCTACGGCGAGCGCTTCGCGTGGATCGCCATGGTGCTCGCGCTGCCGGAGCACCGCGGGAAGGGCTACGCCACGCGACTGCTGCGCACCGCGCTCGCCGAGCTGAGAAAACAGGGTCTGACCCCGTTTCTTGACGCCACGCCCGCGGGGCGCGCGGTATACCTGCAGGAGGGCTTTCGCGACTGCTGGGGCTTCGCGCGGCTTGCCCTGTCGCACAGGCGGGACTGGCTGCCGGGAGACGCTAGGCCCGTGGCGCCGGCCGACTGGCCGCGCATCCTGGAGCTCGACCGGCGCGCCTTCGGCGCCGACCGCAGCGTCGTGCTGCGCGATCTCGCCCGACGCCTGCCGCAGGCGGCACTCGTCGCCGAAAGAGGATTCCTTCTCGGGAGAGACGGCCGCGAGGCGCGCCAGCTCGGACCGCTGGTGGCCGAGGACGAGGCCACAGCGCGCGAGCTGCTGGGCGCGGCGCTCGCGAGGGCGGAACCGCCGGTGTACCTCGATCTCGCGGACCGCGCTCGAGGGCTGAGGGTGTGGCTCGAGGAGCGCGGCTTCGTCTCGCAGCGGCCCTTCACGCGCATGGCGCACGGCGCGGCCCAGGCGCCGGGCGACGCCTCCCGCGTGGTCCTCGTGGCGGGCCCCGAGCTGGGCTGACGGGCCGCTAGAATTCCCGCTCCGCACGGGAGGAGCGCCATGTCCGAAGCCATGTACTGGAAGGAGATCACCGTCCACTGGGGCGAGTCCGACCCGTTCGGGCTGGTCTACTACCCGCGCATCGTCGCCTG
>CAZOWR010000053.1:0-15322 GCA_964583645.1 uncultured Enterobacteriaceae bacterium | reverse complement strand
CTGCTCGCGGGGATCGACGTGGAGCGCGGGCGGCAGGCGGCGCTGGCGGCCTGAGGCCTTACGCCAACAGCTCGGCAAGGCGCTGCATGTCCGGCACCACGAGATCGGGCTGGTGGGGCGTCGCGCCGAAGGGGCGCCCGCGCCGGTCGATGAACGCCGTGCGCATCCCGGCGGACTTGGCGCCGATGCAGTCGAAGGCATGGTTGGCGACGAACAGCACCTCCTGCATCGCGACACCCATGATCTCGGCGGCCTTGCGGTAGGTCGCCACGTGCGGCTTGAAGGCGCCGGCGGTCGCCACCGAGATGACCGCGTCGAACTCGATCCCGTGGTGCGCCTTGGCGGTCTCGAGCATATCCGGGTCGCCGTTCGACAGCACCGCGATCCTGTAGCGCTTCCTCAGGCGCGCGAGCGCTTCCGGAACATCCGGAAACGGCTTCAGCCGCTCGATTTCCGAGACCAGCCGGGCCACCTCCTGCATCGTATGGGCGATCCCTGCCCGCTCGAGCGTGTAGTCGAGCGCGCGCCGCCCGATCTCGCGGTACGGCGTGTGCTCGCGCCCGAGCAGCGCGTCGATCATCGAGCTCTCGAAGTGCGTGCGCCGCCACCAGGTGACGAGCGCTTCCGGCCGGCCGCTCCAGCCCTTTTCCCTCAGGTACGGGGTGACCGCCCCGGTGAGCCCCTGCTGCATGTCGACCACGGTGCCGTACTGGTCGAACATGCAGACCTTGATAATCGCCTTCAGATCGCCCGCGGCTGCGCTCATCGGCGTGCGTCCTCGCTCAGCCAGGCGACGGTCGCCCTCGCCTTGGCGATCGCCTCCTGCGCCGAGCCGAAGACGAGTCCGGAATACCGGTGCAGGGAGCGCCAGCTGGCGCCATCCTCCGGATCCCGGCGGCACTCCTCGAAGCCGAACGTGCCGTCGGCACGAAAGAAGATATCGACGCAGTAGTCGCCGTAGTAATTCTCGAAAGACACCACGACGCGATCAGGCGCTGCTTTCGACGAATTCGACATTCGCTATCCAGTTGCGCTTGCGGCGCGCGAGGCGATCGTCGGTGCCTTCGCCGTCGAAGCTCGCCGGCGCGCGCCGCAGCAGCGAGGGCTCCACCCCTTCGAACGCGTTGACGCTGACGACGGCGTAGAGACGCCCGTCGATCCTGCTGGTGACGGCGGGCACGATGCCGCAGCGGCGGCAGACGTGGAATTCGGCCGTCTTCGTCCCGAACGCATAGCTCGAGACGAGCGACGGATCCTTCACCGCCACTCGCAGCTTTCCCGCGGGATACGAAGTCCACACGCCGCCGTGCTTGGTGCAGAAGGCGCAGGTGCAGGCGCGCGCGGGGATCTCCGCGGGATCGGGCTCCCAGGCGAGGTCGAAGGAGAGGTTGCCGCAGTGGCACCTGCCGTGGATCACCATGAGGCTAGGTTATCATCGCCCTCCCCGAAGGCATTCTCACTGGAGGAGATTCCATGACGATCAAGGTCGGCGACCGCCTGCCCGACGGCAAGCTCACCGAGTCCACCGAGTTCGATTCCGCCACGCACTGCGCCATGGCGCCCAAGGACGTGCAGGTCGCGCAAGCCGCCAAGGGCAAGAAGATCGCCATCTTCGGCCTGCCGGGCGCCTACACCCCGACCTGCTCGGCCAAGCACGTGCCGAGCTACCTGTCCAACCGCGACCAGCTGATGGCGAAGGGCGTCGCCGAGATCTGGTGCGTGGCGGTGAACGACGGCTTCGTCATGGCGCACTGGGGCCGTGACCAGAAGGCGCTGGGCAAGATCCGGTTCCTGGGCGACGGCAGCGCGGCGTGGACCGGCGCGCTCGGCCTCGAGCTCGACCTCACGGCGCGCGGCATGGGCAAGCGCATGACGCGCTTCTCGATGCTGGTGGACGACGGGGTGGTGAAGCAGCTCAACGTGGAGGCGCCGGGAAAGTTCGAGGTCTCCGACGCCGAGACCATGCTCAGGCAGCTCGGCTGAGCCGGAAACAGACTGTTACACAGCGTTACCGCAGCGCGGCATGTGCCCCGGTAGGGTGCGCGTTGAAGCCTCAACATTTCAACGCTGAAAGGATCGCCCCGATGAAGACCCTCAGCACCCTCCTCGGCGCCGCGCTGCTCGCCGGCGCCCTCGCCGCGCACGCCGACGAGTCCCCGGACCGCGGCCCCATGCGCGGCCACCGCATGCAGGACTGCTCCAAGGCCGAGGACCAGGCGGCCTGCGAGGCGCGCCGCGACAAGATGCGCCAGGCGATGCGCGATGCGCGCGAGGCCTGCCAGGGCAAGGAGCGCGCCGAGCGCCGCCAGTGCATGGTGGAGAGAATGTGCGCCCAGTCCCCCGACCCCGCGCAGTGCAACGCGCGTGCCAAGGAGCGCGCCGAGCTGCGCAGCCGCATGCTGGAAGCCTGCAAGGGCAAGGAAGGCGCGGAGATGCGCTCCTGCCTGCGCGAGCAGCGCCGCGAGCACCGGCACGAGCGCCACGGCGAGCGCGAGCCCGCTACGTCCTAGGCTCGAGCAGCAGCGCGTTCAGGCGCCGCACGAAGGCGGCGGGATCCTCCAGGATTCCGCCCTCGGCGAGCAGCGCCTGCTCGTAGAGCAGCGCCGCCCAGTCCGCGAAGCGCGCCTCCTCGCGCTCCAGCCGCAGCACCAGCGGGTGGGAGGGATTCACCTCCAGGATCGGCTTCGCCTCCGGCGCCTCGCGCCCCGCGGCGCGCAGGATGCGCGCGAGGTTGCCGCCGATGTCCTGCTCGTCGGCGACCAGGCAGGCCGGCGACTCGGCGAGTCGCTGCGTCACGCGCACCTCCTTCACCCGCTCCCCGAGCGCCTCCTTGACCCGCCCGACCAGCCCCGCGAGCTGCTTGCGCTGCTCGCGCGCTTCCTGCTTCTCGGCCTCGTTCTCGAGCGCGCCGAGCTCGAGCGTGCCGCGTGCCGCCGAGGCGAGCGGCTTGCCCTCGAACTCCGCCAGGCTCGCGACCAGCCACTCGTCTACGCGGTCCGAGAGCAGCAGCACCTCCACGCCCTTGTTGCGGAACACCTCGAGGTGGGGGCCCGAGCGGGCCGCCGCGTGCGAATCCGCGGTCAGGTACCAGACGCGCTCCTGGCCGGGCTTCATGCGCGCGACGTACTCGGCGAGCGACACCGTCTGCGCCGGCCCTCCCGTGGCGGTGGAAGCGAAACGCAGCAGCCTGGCGAGGCGCTCGCGCTGCGCGGGATCCTCGCCCAGGCCTTCCTTCAGCACGCGGCCGAACTCGCGCCAGAAGGCGCCGTACTTCTGCGCGTCCCCGGCCAGCTCCTCGAGCAGGCCCAGCACGCGCCGCACCGAGGCGGCGCGGATCGCCTCGACGTCGCGGCTCTCCTGCAAGAGCTCGCGCGAGACGTTGAGCGGCAGGTCGGCGGCATCGATCACCCCGCGCACGAAGCGCAGGTACCCGGGCATCAGGTGCTCGGCGTCCTCCATGATGAAGACGCGCCGCACGTAGAGCTTGACGCCGTGGCGCCGCTGCCGGTCGTAGAGGTCGTAGGGCGCGCGCGAGGGCAGGTACAGCAGCAGCGTGAACTCCTGGCGGCCCTCGACGCGGCCGTGCGTCCAGGCGAGCGGCGGCTCCGGATCGTGCGCGATCTGGCGGTAGAGCTCGCGGTACTGCTCCTCGCCGATCTCGGCCTTCGGCCGCGCCCACAGGGCGGCGGCTGCGTTGATGCGCTCTTCCTTCCCCGGCATGAATTCCTTGGTCACCGGGTCCACCGCGGAAGGCCCGACCAGCAGGATCGGCAGGCTGATGTGGTCCGAGTAGCGGCGCACGATCGCGCGCAGCCGCCAGGGCTCGAGCAGCTCGTCCTCCCCTTCGCGCAGGTGCAGCGTCACCTCGGTGCCGCGCGCCGCGCGCGCGATGGTCTCGAGGCTGTACTCGCCCGTGCCGTCGGACTCCCAGCGCACGCCCGATGCGGCGGGCAGCCCCGCGCGCCGCGTGGCCAGCGTGACGCGGTCGGCCACCACGAACGCGGAGTAGAAGCCGACGCCGAACTGGCCGACGAGGCTCGCGTCCTTCTGCGCCTCGCCGCTCAGCTTCGCGAGGAACTCGCGCGTGCCCGAGCGCGCAATGGTGCCGATGTTGGCAACCACCTCGTCGCGCGACATGCCGATGCCGTTGTCGGACACGCTGAGCGTGCGTGCCGCCTTGTCGGCGCGGATGCGGATCACGAGCTCCGTGTCGCCGCCGTAGAGCGCCGGGTCGGCGAGCGCCTCGAACCTGAGCTTGTCGGCCGCGTCCGAGGCGTTGGAGACCAGCTCGCGCAGGAAGATCTCCTTGTTGCTGTAGAGGGAATGCGCGAGCAGGTGCAGCAGCTGGCGCACCTCCGCCTGGAATCCCAGGGTCTCGCGGTCGCGCGCGGGCTCGGCAGTCTCCATGGCGCCGCAAGGTAATGGCGGTGCGGCCCGATTTCAAGGGGACAGTACAATGCGCCCCGTGAAAGCACGCCTCGCCGCCCTGCTGCTCGCCTTCGCCGCGCTGGCGGCGGCCGCCGCCCCGCTGCAGAGGATCGCCTCGATCGAGGGGGTGACCGAGTACCGCCTCGGGAACGGCCTGCGGGTGCTCACCGTCCCCGACTCGAGCGCCGACACCGTCACGGTGCACCTCACCTACTTCGTCGGCTCGCGCCACGAGGGCTACGGCGAGAAGGGCATGGCGCACCTGCTCGAGCACCTGCTGTTCAAGGGCGCGGCGCGCCACCCCGAGATCAAGCCCGCGCTGGTGCGCCGCGGCGCGCGCTACAACGGCACCACCGCCTACGACCGCACCACCTATTTCGAGACGCTGCCGGCGAGCGACGAGAACCTCGAGTTCGCGCTCGACCTGGAGGCCGACCGCATGGTCAACTCGTTCGTGCGCAGGGAAGACCTCGACAGCGAGATGACCGTGGTGCGCAACGAGTTCGAGATGGGCGAGAACAGCGCCCACGGCGTGCTGTTCGAGCGCATGCAGCGGCTCGCGTTCTCGTTCCACAACTACGGCAACCCGGTGATCGGCACGCGCTCGGACATCGAGTCGGTGCCGATCGAGCGGCTGCGCGCGTTCTACCGCACCTGGTACCAGCCCGACAACGCGCTGCTGATCGTCGCCGGGCGGTTCGAGGAGCCGCGCGCGCTCGAGCTCGTGGCGAAGCACTTCGGCGCGATTGCGCGCCCGCAGCGCGCGCTTCCCGCGCTCTACACCCGGGAGCCGGTGCAGGACGGCGAGCGCGAGGTGACGCTGCGCCGCGTCGGCGACCAGAGAATCGTCGCCGCACTCTACCGCGTCCCCGCGGCGGCCCACCCCGACTATCCCGCGGTCGACCTGCTGGCGCAGGTGATGGGGAGCGTGCCGACCGGGCGGCTGCACCGCGCGCTGGTGCAGAAGGGGCTCGCCAGCTCGGTCTGGGGCTACGAGCGCATGCTGCATGATCCCGGCTTCGCCTACTTCGGCGCGGTGCTGCCCAAGGACACGGCACCCGGGGGCGCGCGCGAGGCCCTGCTCGGGACGCTCGAGGGGCTCGCCGCCGACCCGGTGCGCGACGAGGAGGTCGAGCGCGTGCGCCGGCGCCTGCTCAACGAGCTTGACAAGGTGCTGCTCGAGTCGCGCTCGCTGGTGCGCTGGCTCGCCGAGTTCGCCGCGATGGGCGACTGGCGGCTCCTCTACCTGTACCGCGACCGGGTGCGCGCGGTGACCACGGCGGACGTGCAGCGCGTGGCGCAGGCCTACCTGAAGCCCGCGAACCGGGTGTTCGGCGCGTTCGTGCCGACGGCGCAGCCCGAGCGCGCGCAGATCCCGGAGGCGCCGCCGCTCGCGCAGGCGCTCGCCGCCTACCGCGGCGCCGCGGCGCCGCAGGCGGGCGAGGCGTTCGATCCCTCGCCGCAGAACATCGAGGCACGGCTGCTGCGCCTGGATCTCGCCAACGGCATGCGCGCGGCGCTGCTGCCGAAGAAGACGCGCGGCGGCAACATCGTCGCGCACCTCAACCTGTACTGGGGCGACGAGGCGAGCAAGATGCATCGCGGCACCGCCTGCTCGCTCGCCGGCGGCATGCTCTCGCGCGGCACCGCGAAGCGCTCGCGCGCCGGGCTGCGCGACGCCCTGGACCGCCTCAACGCGAGCGTCTCGGTGAGCGTCGACGGCGCCACGCTCGAGGCGCGGCGCGAGAGCTTCGCGGACGCCCTGCGCCTCGTCGCCGAGATGCTGACGCAGCCGGCGTTTCCGGCCGCCGAGTTCGAGGAGCTGAAGCGCTCGGCGCTCGCCGGGGCGCAAGCGCAGCGCAGCGACCCCTCGGCGCGCGCCGCCGAGCGCCTCTCGCGCCATCTCCATCCCTACCCCCCGGGGCACTGGAACTACACG
This sequence comes from uncultured Enterobacteriaceae bacterium, assembly GCA_964583645.1. Lineage (GTDB taxonomy): Bacteria > Pseudomonadota > Gammaproteobacteria > Burkholderiales > SG8-39 > RBG-16-66-20. The sequence goes on along the minus strand of CAZOWR010000053.1, from coordinate 8,955 downwards.
CCCTCGGTCGACGAGCGCATCGCGCGGCTGGAGGCGACGACGCTGGAGGACGCCCGGCGCTGCTACGCCGATCTGGTCGGCGCGACCGGCGCGCAGTTCGTCGCCGTCGGCGACTTCGAGCCCGGGCCGCTGGCACGGCTGCTCGAAGAGCTGCTCGGCGGCTGGAACAGCCCGCAGCGCTACGCACGCATCCCCTCGCGCTACTTCGAGCGGCCGGCGCTCGACGACGAGGTGCGCACGCCCGACAAGGCGAACGCCGTGCTGCGCGGCGGCATGAACCTCAGGGTGCGCGACGACCACCCGGACTTCGCCGCGCTGGTGCTCGGCAGCTACCTGCTCGGCGGCACCTCGGCGGGGCGGCTCCCCGCGCGCGTGCGCGAGAAGGAGGGCCTGTCCTACAGCACCTACGCCTACTTCAACGCCAGCGCGCTCGACGAGTCGGGCTCCTTCGGCGTCGGCTCGATCTTCGCGCCCGGGAACAAGGCGCGCGTGGAGGCGGCGATCCGCGAGGAGCTCGAGCGGGCGCTGGCGCAGGGCTTCGGCGGCGAAGAGCTCACGGCCGCGAAAAAGGGCCTGCTCGAGGCGCGGCGCCTCGCGCGCTCGCAGGACCGCAGCCTCGCGGCGCGGCTCGGCAACTACCTCTACCTCGGCCGCACCTTCGAGTGGGATGTGGCGCTGGAGGCGCGCATCGCCGCGCTGCGGCCGGAGGAGGTGCGCGAGGCGCTGCGGCGGCACCTCGAGCTGGGAAAGCTCTCGGTGCTGAAAGCGGGGGACTTCGGCGCCGATTAAGCGGCGGCAGGGGCTAGTTGCAGGGCCCGCCCTCGCGACTGCCGGCGAAGCACGGCGGCACCGCGACCCCGGTTTTCTGTACTTGGTGCGGGAAGGGGGGCAACGGGCCCACGGTTCCGGCGAAGCCGTACTCGATCTGCCTGGCGACGCTGTCCGTGCCGAAAACCTCGTACACCGCCGGGCGCACCAAGGAGGAGGCCCGCTCCTGCACCGACCAGATCAGGGACGGCGGCGCGGAAGCCAGATCCAGCCGGCCGCGAAACACGAGCGATCTGCCCGACATCTCGCTCGCCCTCACCGCGTGCGGGTCGAAGCGACCGCGCAGAACGAGCGATCGCGTCCCCCACGTCGCGACGCCGGCGCCGTCGAGCATGAGGACACCGTTGCGCGCGATCAGCGCACGCGCGCGCACCGTGCCGCCGGTGTTGATGACCGTGTCCGGAAGCGCGCTCACCGAGCGCGGCGTAAACCGCACCTTGCTCCGGCTGGGCCCGGAGCCGCCTCCGCGACCGGGGTTCGCGCGCCGCGACGCCTCGTCGTGCGCCACGCGGCCGGCGCCGGGCTGCGCCTGCGCCCAGGCGGCCTGCCCCAGCGGGATCATCGCGGCGACCACCGCCGCGAGCGTCGTCCTGGTCAAATGGTCATCCCCCTTTTCCCCGCAACACTACCACCAATTAGTCCAGCGCCTCGTAGCGCACCTGCAGCACCTCGAGCCGCTCCTCGCCCGAGGGCGTGCGCAGCGTGACCACCTCCCCCGGCCGCGCCTTGAGCAGCGCGCGCGCGATGGGCGACACCCAGGACACGCGCCGGCGCTGCGGCTCGACCTCGTCCACGCCGACGATCGTCACCGTGCGCTCGCCGTGCTCGCGCGAGCGCACGCGCACCGTGGCGCCGAAGAACACCTGCTCGGTGTCGCGCCCGGCCGAGTCCACCACTTCGGCCGCCTCGAGCCGCTTGATGAGGAAGCGCACGCGCCGGTCGATCTCGCGCAGCCGCTTCTTGCCGTAGACATAGTCGGCGTTCTCCGAGCGGTCGCCATTGGAGGCCGCCCAGGTCACGACGCGCACCACCTCGGGACGCTCGACCTCGGCGAGCCGCGCCAGCTCCGCCTTGAGCCGCGCGTGGCCGGCGGGCGTGATGTAGTTCTTGCCGGGGGGCGTCGCCGCGGCCGGCGCCCGGGCCTCCTCGGCGCCCTCGGGCTCACGGACGAAGGCCTTGGACATGGCGCAGATTCTACCTGTCCGAGACTTGCCATCCGCCCGCCGGCCGCCGAAAATCCCGGGTGGCAGCCTTCGCAAGGCTCGCGGGGAGAAACCATGGCACTGCAGAAAACGATCGAAAAGGACGACCTGCTGTCCAGGATGCGAGTGCGCGAGGTGCTGCTGTTCGGGCTCATCGCGATCACGGCGGTGCTCGCCAACCTACCGGAGGAGACGCTCGGCGACTACGGCATCAATCGCAACTACCTGCTCGCGGTGCTCGGCAGCGGCATCGTCATCGGCCTGTTCTTCTACCTGAAGTTCTTCTTCTTCCTCGCCATCGTGCTGCTGATCCTCGGCGCCAACCTTGACGAGCAGATCGCCGACAGCTTCAACATCTCCAAGATCCCGCTGATCCTCGCGCTGGTGGCGATGGTCGGGGTCTCGCTCATCAACTACGTGGTGAAGCTCATGCCCACGGGCCTCGAGGTGAAGCCCAAGGAGAAGAGCCCGGAGGGCGTGCGCGCGCTGTTCTACGCCATCGAGAAGAGCAACCTGGTGTACGCGCAGAAGGTGCTGGAGATGAACTTCGACGCCAACCTGCAGCACGACAACGGCTACACGCCGCTCGCCTACGCCGCGATGAAGGGCAACAACCGCATGGTCGAGCTGCTGCTCAGGAACGGCGCCGACCCCGGCGTGGTCACCAAGGAGGGCGACACCCCGGTGGAGCTCGCGCTGCGCTTCGGGCATGCCGAGGTCGCCGACCTGCTCAAGGCGGCGCGCCAGCAGGCGAGCGGCGGGGCTGCCGCGCAGCCCCAGCCGGGCTGATACTGTATAGTTGTACAGCGCGAGCGGTAGGCCGGCGAGGCCCCGCCGCCCCGGGGCCGAGGCTGCGCTGGCCGCGGCCAACGGCTTGTTCGGGCGGGGTTCGCGGCCGCCGGGGGACGGCTCCGCCGGGGCCTCTATTTAGTGTCTCGCGCATCGAGCGATTATCCTTTACGATCAACGCATTGCACCAGATACTTGATGTGAGTCAAAAATAAGATGAACGAAGCTACCACCCTCCCGCCAGCGACCACTGCAGCGCTTCCCGAGCAGGAGATCTGCCGCGAGGCGCTGATCGAGAAATACGCCAAGGGCGCCGAGTCCTCGGCGACCGAAGTGCGCCAGCGCGTGGCGCGCGCCCTCGCCGTGGTCGAGCCCGAGGCCGAGCGCGCGCGCTGGGAGCGGCGCTTCTTCGCCGCCCTCGAGGAGGGCTTCATCCCGGCCGGACGCATCAACTCCGCGGCCGGCATCGAGATGCAGGCGACGCTGATCAACTGCTTCGTGCAGCCGGTCGGCGACTCGATCTCGGAGGTGGTCGACGGCAGGCCCGGCATCTACACCGCGCTCGCCGAGGCCGCCGAGACCATGCGCCGCGGCGGCGGGGTCGGCTACGACTTCTCCTCGATCCGCCCCAAGGGCGCGGAGGTGCGCGGCACGCGCTCGCGCGCGAGCGGCCCGGTGTCGTACATGCGCGTGTTCGACCGCTCGTGCGAGACGGTCGAGTCGGCCGGCGCGCGCCGCGGCGCGCAGATGGGCGTGCTGCGCTGCGATCACCCGGACGTGGAGGAATTCATCCACGCCAAGGATCACGGCGACCTGAGCAACTTCAACGTCTCGGTAGGGGTGACGGACGACTTCATGCGCGCGGTGGAGGCCGACGGCGTGGTGGAGCTGGTGCACAAGGCGAAGCCGGGCGCCGACCAGCTCGCCGCGGGTGCCGCCCAGCGCGCCGACGGCCTGTGGGTCTACCGGCGCGTGCGCGCGCGCGAGCTGTGGGACCAGGTCATGCGCTCGACCTACGACCACGCCGAGCCGGGCGTGCTGTTCCTCGACCGCATGAACCGCGACAACAACCTCGACTACTGTGAGCACATCGAGGCGACCAACCCCTGCTCGGAGCAGCCGCTGCCGCCCTACGGCTGCTGCTGCCTGGGATCGGTGGACCTGGTGCGCTTCGTGCGCGAGCCCTTCGGCGAGCGCGCGGCGTTCGATTTCGAGCGCTTCGCGCGCGTCGCGGCGGTTACGGTGCGCATGCTCGACAACGTGCTCGAGGTGACCGCCTGGCCGCTCGAGGCGCAGCGCAAGGAGGCGATGGCCAAGCGCCGCGTAGGCCTGGGCTTCACCGGGCTGGGCGATGCGCTGGCGATGCTGCGGCTGCGCTACGACACCGACGAGGCGCGCGCCATGGCAGCCCGGGTCGCCGAGGCGATGCGCGACGCCGCCTACCGGGCCTCCGTGGAGCTGGCACGCGAGCGCGGCGCGTTCCCGCTGTTCAACGCCGACCTCTACCTCTCGGGGACGAGCTTCGCCACGCGGCTGCCCGAGGACCTCAAGGCGCTGGTGCGCCGGCACGGCATCCGCAATTCGCACCTGCTCTCGATCGCCCCCACCGGGACGATCTCGCTCGCCTTCGCCGACAACGCCTCCAACGGCATCGAGCCGCCCTTCTCCTGGACCTACACGAGGAAGAAGCGCATGGCCGACGGCACGCTGCGCGAATTCCCCGTGGAGGACCACGCCTGGCGGCTCTACCGCGCCCTGGGCGGCGACGTCGAGCGCCTGCCGCCCTGGTTCGTCACCGCCCTGGAGATCTCGGCGCAGGCGCACGAGCGCATGGTCGCGGCCGTCGCCCCCTTCATCGACACGAGCATCTCCAAGACGGTCAACGTGCCGGAGGACTACCCCTACGAGGAGTTCCAGGACCTGTATTCCGCGGCGTGGAAGTCGGGGCTGAAGGGCCTCGCCACCTACCGCCCGAACAAGGTGCTCGGCGCGGTGCTCTCGGTGGAGAAGGCGGCCGAGAAGCCCCAGGACTTCCGCGACGACGACCGCAACCGCCGCATCCGCATCCGCAGCGTGCCGCAGCCGGTGCTGGCGAGCCTGCGCTGGCCCGGCAGGCCCGAGCTCGCCGCCGGCAACCCGGCGTGGACCTGCATGATCGAGCATGCCCAGCATCACTTCGCGGTGTTCGTGGGCCACGTCGAGAACGGTGCGCCGCACGCCTTCGAGGTGTGGGTGAACGGCAGCGAGCAGCCGCGCGGGCTGGGCGCGCTCGCCAAGACGCTGTCCATGGACATGCGCGCCAACGACCCCGGCTGGCTCAAGCTCAAGCTCGAGACCCTCGCCAAGGCGGGCGGCGACGGGCCCTTCGAGATGCCGTTTCCGCCGCTCGGCGAGCGCCGGCGCATGCCCTCGATCGTCTCGGCCTTCGCGCAGCTGGTGCGCTGGCGCGTCGAGCAGCTGGGGGGCTTTCGCGACGCCGAGACCCCGGTGCTGGATGCGATGTTCAGCCTCAAGGAGCCCAAGACCGGGACCGGCGGCACCATGTCCTGGACGGTGGACGTGCTCAACCCGAGGACGCACGACGACTTCGTGCTGGGCCTGAAGGAGATCACCCTCCCCGACGGCGTGACGCGCCCCTACTCGATGTGGCTCTCGGGCGAGTACCCGAGGGCGCTCGACGGCCTGTGCAAGATCCTCTCGCTCGACATGCGGGTGCTCGATCCCGCCTGGATCGGCATGAAGCTGAGGAAGCTCCTCGACTTTCCGGAGCCGCTCGGCGACTTCCTCGCCTTCGTGCCCGGCACGCGGCGCCAGCAGACCTTCCCTTCCACGGTGTCGTACCTCGCGCGCCTCATCCTGCACCGCCATGCGATGCTGGGACTGCTCAGCGAGGACGGCGCGCCGGTGCAGCAGATGGGCATCCTCGAGCCGCCGCGCCGGGGCGAGGCGCGCGTCCTGGCGGGCGCGCCCTGCCCGGAGTGCGGCAACACCACGCTGATCCGCAGGGACGGCTGCGACTACTGCACCGCCTGCGGCTATACCGGCGCCTGCGGCTAGTCAGAGCGGGAACGCCTGCAGCCAGAGCAGCGCGACGACCGTCTTGGCGTCGGTGATGCGCCCGTCGCGCACCCGCGCCAGCGCCTCCTCCAGCGGCAGCTCCAGCACCTCGAGAAACTCCTCCCCGTCCGGACGCTGCACGCCCGGCGAGAGGCCCTTCGCCAGCCACAGCTCGATCGCCTCGTCGGTGTAGCCCACGGAAGGGTGGATGACGCCCAGGCGCCGCCATTCGGCGGCCGTGTAGCCGGTCTCTTCGGCGAGCTCGCGCTTCGCGCTCTCGAGGCGCGGCTCGCCGGGCTCGAGCTTGCCCGCGGGAAGCTCCACGAAGTCGCGCCCGTGCGGGTAGCGGAACTGGCGCACCAGCACCACCCGGGGGCCCTCCAGCAGCGGCACGACCAGCACCGCCCCGGGGTGCCGGACGTACTCGCGCACCGCCTCGCCGCCGTCGGGCAGGCGCACCACGTCGCGACGCACGTCGAGCAGCTTGCCTGCGAACACCTGCTCGCCGGAGAGCCGCTTCTCGGTGAAGTCCGTCAAAGGCTCCTGATGGCGTCCAAGCACAACGCCATGAGCGGCTGCGGCAGCACGCCCAGCGCCAGCAGCGCCAGGCCGTTCACCGACAGCAGCACGCGCGCCCCGGCGTCCGCAGCCTGCGCCCCCGCTTCGCCGACCGGCGCATCGAAGTACATCAGCTTGACGACCCGCAGGTAGTAGAACGCGCCCACCAGCGACAGGATCACCGCCACGACCGCGAGCCAGACCTGGCCCGCGTTGACCGCGGCCGAGAGCACCGCGAGCTTGGCGTAGAAGCCCACCGTGGGCGGCACGCCGGCGAGCGAGAACATGAGCAGCAGCAGCAGGAACGCGGTCCACGGGCTGCGCGCGTTCAGGCCCTTCACGTCATCCAGCTGCTCGCACTCGAAGCCCTTGCCCGAGAGGAAGACGAGCATGCCGAAAGCGCCGAGCGACATCAGCACGTAGACGATGGTGTAGAACATCGCCGCGCTGTAGGCGTCGACCCTGTTGAGCGTGTTCCCGCCGACGACGCCGGACAGCAGGCCCAGCAGCATGAATCCCATGTGCGCGATGGTCGAGTAGGCGAGCATGCGCTTCAGGTTGGTCTGCGCGATGGCGGCGAGGTTGCCGAGCGCCATCGAGAGCACGGCGAGGATCACCAGCATCTGCTGCCAGTCGTGGGCGAGCTCCAGCAGCCCGTTGACCAGCAGCCGCATCGCCATGGCGAACGCGGCGAGCTTCGGCGCCGAGCCGATGATCAGCGTCACCGCGGTAGGCGCGCCGTGGTAGACGTCCGGGATCCACATGTGGAACGGCACCACGCCGAGCTTGAAGGCGATCCCCGCGACCACGAACACCAGGCCGAAGACGAGGAAAGCCTGCTCGGCAGGCCGCGCGGCAAGCCCGCCCATGCTCCTCGCCACCTCCGTGATGGTGAGCGTGCCGGTCGCGCCGTAGATCATCGACATGCCGTAGAGCAGCAGCCCCGAGGCGAGCGCGCCGAGCACGAAGTACTTCATCGCCGCCTCGGTCGAGGCCGCGGAGTCGCGGTTCAGCGCCACCATCGAATAGAGGCAGAGCGACAGCAGCTCCAGGCCCAGGTAGAGCGTGAGGAAGCTGTTCGCGCTCATCATCACCAGCATGCCGAGCAACGCGAACAGCAGCAGCGTCAGGAACTCCCCGCGCATCAGGCCGCGGTCCAGCAGGTAACGCCGCGAATACACCAGCGCCGCCGACACCGCGCCGTAGGCAAAGAGCTTGAGCACGTTCGCCATGGCGTCGGCCACGAACAGGCCGTTGAAGATATACAGCCGCGTCGCTCCGGTGCCGAACTGCACGAACAGGGTCGCGAGCGCGCACAGGCCGAGGATCGCCTGCGCCAGAAGGTAGCTGCCGGTGCGCTGCTCGCTCCTGACATAGAGGTCGGCGATCAGCAGGACGCAGGCCCCGGTCAGCAGCACGACCTCCGGCAGAACCGGAAGATGGTTGATCAGGGTGATGACGTTATCGGGCTTCATGTCTTCGGCAGCGCCACGTGCCGCAGCAGCTCGTCGACCGCCCCGTGCATCACCTCGGTGAACGGCAGCGGGTACACGCCCATCCCCAGCACCGCGATCGCGAGCGCGCCGAGCACCAGCAGCTCGCGGGGGTCGAGGTCGGCGAGCGCCGCGACGCGCGCGTTGGCCACCGCGCCGAAGATCACGCGCTTGTACATCCAGAGCGTGTAGGCGGCGCCGAACACCAGCGTGGTCGCGGCCGCGAACGCCAGCCAGAAGTTCGCCTTCATCGCCCCCAGGATGACCAGGAACTCGCCGACAAAGCCGCTGGTCGCCGGCAGGCCGCAGTTGGCCATGGCGAAGAGCATCATCAGAGTGGCGAACCTCGGCATGGTGTTCACCACGCCGCCGTAGTCCGCGATCATGCGCGAATGCATGCGGTCGTACATGACGCCGACGCAGAGGAACAGCGCCGCCGAGACGAAGCCGTGCGAGATCATCTGCACCAGGGCGCCCTCGACGCCGTAGGCGTTGAAGATGAAGAAGCCGAGCGTGACGAACCCCATGTGCGAGATCGAGGAGTAGGCGATGAGGCGCTTCATGTCGGTCTGCACCAGCGCCACCAGGCCGATGTAGACGATCGCCACCAGGGAGAGGGCGATCATGAGCCAGGCCAGCTCGCGCGAGGCGTCCGGCAGGATCGGCAGGGTGAAGCGCACGAAGCCGTAGGCGCCGAGCTTGAGCAGGATCGCGGCGAGCACCACCGACCCCCCGGTGGGCGCCTCGGTGTGGGCGTCCGGCAGCCAGGTGTGCACCGGCCACATCGGCACCTTGACCGCAAAGGCGAACAGGAAGCCGAAGAACAGCAGCACCTGCGCGGCGAGCGGCAGCGGCAGCCGGTGCCAGTCGAGGATCGAGAAGCTGCCGCCCGCCTTGTTGTAGAGGTACAGCAGCGCCACCAGCATCAGCAGCGAGCCGAACAGGGTGTAGAGGAAGAACTTGACCGCGGCGTAGACCCGGTTCGGCCCGCCCCAGACGCCGATGATGATGAACATCGGGATCAGCGT
>CAZOWR010000052.1:0-15370 GCA_964583645.1 uncultured Enterobacteriaceae bacterium | reverse complement strand
ACGCCGACAAGCAGATCGCGCAGGCGAAGGCCGAGGAGCGCCGCGCCATGGCGGTGGCGCTGGAGCAGGAGATGCGCGCGCGCGTCGTGGAGGCCGAGGCCGAGGTGCCGCGCGCCATGGCCGAGGCGTTCCGCCAGGGCAACCTCGGCATCATGGACTACTACCGCATGCGCAATATCCAGGCCGACACGGAGATGCGCGGCGTGATCGCGGGCACCGGGGCGGACGCCCCGGGCGCGCCGAAGAAGTAGCCCGGGGGCCGCCGTGGGCACGTCCGGCTCGGAGCTGCTGGTCTACGGCCTGATCATCGCCGCCTTCGTGCTGTTCAACTACCTGGCGCAGCAGGTTGCGAGGAAGGTGCGCGAGCAGCAGGAGGCGGCGGAGCGCGAAGCGGCTCCGCCCCCCGTCGAGGAGGAGGCGCCCGAAGACACCTGGGGTCGGGCGGCGGCGGCCACGCCCATGCCGGTCGCTCGCGCGCCCGAGCCCGTGACGGCGCTGCCGCCCGTGCCGCGCGCCATGGCCGCGGGCACGCTGTTTCGCACGCGGCAGGACCTGCGCCACGCGATCGTCGTCATGACGGTGCTCGGGCCCTGCCGCGCGCTCGACCCGCCCTCGGGTCCGAAGTCGTGAATTGACCCGCTACCGTCCCGGCTATTTCAGCCGGTAGCCGGCATGGCAGGCGACGCAGCTCGCGGTGACGGTGGCGAGCTCGCCGAGCGGCTTGCGCAGGTCGCGGGTGATCGCCGCCTCCTGCAGCGACACCGCGAAGCGGCTGGCGCTGCGGTGCATCGCGCTGCCCGCGTCCTGCATGCCCTGCGGCATGTACCTGGCGACCTCGTGCGCGCCGTGCGCTTCCAGCGAGGTCATGCCCAGGCGCGTCTCGGCGATCTTCGCCGCGCCGTCGTAGTCCTCGCGCGCGAGCGCCGCCTGGATGTGCTGCAGAGACACCAGGTGGTCGCGCATGTTGGCGAGGGTGTGCTCGCGCAGCTCGGGCGGAAACTGGACGGCCTCACGGGTGTCGGCCGGATGCGATTTCCCCGCCTCCGCCGCGGCTTTCCCGTGCTGCGCGGGGTCGTGCGCGTGCTGCTGCGCGCCCACGGCGATCGCGATCGCCGCCAGCGCGGCGGCGGCGCCCGTCATGGTGGCTCTTCTGGCAGACATCGAGTCTCCTTCGCCGTGTACGAGCGGTAGGGCGCCATCTTGGGGCCTGCCGCCGGCGGCTCATATGATTTAAGTCATGGCACCACGAACGCCGAGACTGCCGCGCAAAGCCCCAACGGAGCGGTGAGCGGTGGCCCGGGCCCGTTGCACGGGTGTCAGCCATGCTGGGCGTTACGCTTGACGTAACGGCTAAGCGATCCTTATACTGCGGCCATGATCGCGAGCTTTCGCGACAAGCGCACGACCTCGCCGTGCTCCCGGGTAACCGGTTCGAAGCACTGAAGGGCGACCGCAAGGGGCAGTACAGCATCCGCATCAACGATCAGTGGCGCGTCTGCTTCGAGTGGCCGGACCGGTCGCCCGGTCCCGTCAACGTGGAGATCATCGATTACCACAGATGAGGAACACCATGGCACGCAGTGCGATTCATCCCGGAGAGCATCTCGCCGAGCAGCTCGGGGAACTCGGCATGAGCGCGGCCGAGCTTGGCCGGCGGCTCAAGGTCCCGACCAACCGGATTACGGGAATCCTGAACGGCCAGCGGGCGATCACCGGCGACAGCGCCCTGCGGCTGGCGCATTTCTTCGGCACCCGCCCCGAGTTCTGGCTGAATCTTCAAAAGCTGTACGAACTGCGGCTGGCCGAAGCGAAGGCAGGGGCAGCGATCCGGCGCCTGCCGCGGCTCGGGGAAAGACGAGCATCCGAGCCGCGCGGTACTCAGGCCCGCGCGGCCTGAGGGACACCGGGAAGCACGAGGTCAGCGCGCCAGCCGGCCGGGCCGGAGGCACTTGCCCGCGCGCTCGATGCTGCCCGCCTTCTGCATGCGCGCGAGCGTGCGGTAGAGCGTCTCGTGCGCGAGGCCGAGCTCGGCCGCGAGGTCCTTGAGCGAGCCGCGCAGCTCCACGGCGCCGCCCGGCCCGGCGCCATGCGTCGCCAGGTAATGCCGGATGCGCTCCTCGGCGCCGGTGAGCGCGGCGCGCTCGGCGCGCGCGCGCGCGCCCTGGAGCTGCCGCGAGAGCAGCGCGATCCAGCGCTCGGCAAGCTCGGCGTCGCGCCGCAGCGCTTCGCGAAACTTCGCCGCCGGGATCGCGAGCAGGCGCACCGGGCGGGCCGCCACCGCGTCGCAGTGGTAGCGCTCGCTCCAGAGCGCGGCTTCGGCGAAGTACTCGCCGGGCCGCGCCCGGTGCAGGATGAGGCGCTCGCCGCGGCGCCCTACGCGGCAGAGCTGGACCTCGCCCTCCAGGACGAAGAACACCGCGCGCGCCCGCTCTCCCTGGCGGAAGGCGTATTCGCGCCGGGCGAGGCGGCGCGGGCGCGCCTGCGCCGCGAGCGCCTCGCCGATCGGTACGGCGTCGCGCAGGTCCCGGTCGGGCGAATGCATGGGCGCGAGTTTGCACCATCGCGCGAGCCCCGAAGCAGGCTCCCGGGCAGCCTGCGGCGCGCGCAATCCTCGCCCTGACGTGCCGGGCGCTCAGCGCCGGCCGCCGAACGTCCTGAGCAGCGCCTCGCGCTCGGCCTGCTGCTTGGCGCGCAGCACCCGCAGCTCCTTGTCGAGCCGGTCCTCGAAGGCGCGCAGCTCGGCGATGTGCCTGTCCTCGAGCCGGCGCAGCACCAGCTTGTCCTCGGCGCGCAGGCTCAGCTGCGGCTCGAGCCGGTAGGGCACCTCCTCGAAGGAGCCGATGTCGGAGATGCCGTCGGCGGGCAGGCGCGACTCCTGCGCCAGCCCGGGAGCGGCGGCGAGCGCGACGAGCGCCGCCGCCGCGGCGCTCCTGCAGGCACGCGAGGTGGTCATGGGATCCTCCTTCAGCGTGGCGCCGGCGCGCGGGACTCGGCGAGCCGCAGCAGCCAGTCGCCGCCGCCGTACAGGAACAGGAACATGCCCATGCCGAGCGGCACCAGCATCCACTCGGTGAAGGACGGCCAGTAGTCGGTGTAGCCGGCCCAGTAGCCCTTGAAGAGCGGCACCTCCTGGCCGACGATCAGCAGCTCGAGCCGCGCGCCGAACATCGCGATCATGAAGATCACCGCGGCGAGGAACTGCACCGCGGGGCTGGCGCGCCAGGCGGCCCTGGACACCAGCGCGAGCGAGAGCACGAAGCCGCACACCTCGACGTAGAACAGGGGATGCCGCAGCGCGCGCCAGTGCGCCTCCATGCCCTCGAAGTTGCTCCACAGGCCGGTGATGATCTGGCCGACGCGCATCGCGATCACCGCGAGCGCGGCGAGGAAGAACAGCCGCGGCAGCACTTCGTCGTTCAGCACGCGCACTTCGGGCGCGATCCCCGGCCCGCGCCGCTCGAGGCTGCCGATGAAGAGCATGAACGCGGTGGCGGTCGCGAACCCGGTGAGGATGAAGTACATCGGCATCACCGGGCTGTACCAGGCCGGCCGCATCGCCATCATGCCGAACACCAGGCCGAGCGTTCCGGGCGCGAGGATGCAAACCACGAACGACGCGACCGAGAGATGGTGCGTGAACTTGCTCTCCCAGTCGCCCCTGTGCAGCTGGTAGAACTTGATGCAGAGCAGCACCAGGTCGATCGAGTAGAGCACGCCCATCCACCACATCGGCGACTGCAGCTGCAGCCCGGTCGGCATCGCCCAGAGCATGCGGAAGGGGTGCCCGAGCTCGAGCGCGAGCAGCGAGAACCCGGTCACCAGCGTGATGATGGAAAGCCACACGCAGCGCTTGGCGATCGGGTAGAACACCCTGATGCCGAACACCGTGTCGAGCGAAGCGATGATCGACAGGCCCGAAGAGGCGAGCAGGAAGAAGAGGTAATAGGCGATCGGCGCGCCCCAGGCGACATCGCTCGAGGTGTTGAACGAGGCGTGCCCCTCGGTGACCAGCATCCACAGCACGACCGCGAACGAGATCGCCCCGACGCCGCCGCCGAGCAGCATCAGGGTGGCGGTGAGAGGCGCAGGCCTGGCTCGGAAATCCAGCGGCGGCAGGCCTGTGCCGGTGGTCATGGCGGTGCGCATGGTCGTGCTCCCCTAGTCTTCCTTGCGGCGTACCGAGCGCGTCTCGGGAATCGCCGCCGCTTCGCCCGCCAGGTAGTACACCTGCGGCCGGTTGCCCGTGTGGTCGTTCAGCCGCACGCCGCGCTTCTCGGCGATCAGCTTTCTCACCTTGCTTTCGGGATTGTCGAGATCGCCGAAGTAGCGCGCGGTAGGCGCGCAGGTCACGACGCAGGCGGGCGTGTAGTCGCGCGTCTTCGCGTCGTCCGGATCGAGGTCGGGCGTGCCCTTGGGCGCCTGGCTGACGCGGTGGTAGCAGAAGGTGCACTTCGAGACCACGTTCTTGGGCTGCACGCCGATGCCCTTCCTCATGTCCTGCTGGTGTCTGGGCATCGCCCAGGGCGGGTCCCAGATCCTGCCCTCGTCGCTCGGCCAGACCTTGCGCACGTCGGGCTGCGTCTTCTGCTTCTCCTCGGCGTAGAAGCGCACGCCGTAGGGGCAGGCGATCATGCAGTACTTGCAGCCGATGCAGCGCTCCCAGTCGATCAGCACCGCGCCGTCCTCGGTCTTGTACGTCGCCCGCGTGGGGCAGACCGCGACGCACGAGGGGTTCTCGCAGTGCATGCACGGCCGCGGCAGCCACGACAGCTTGCCGCTCGGATACGCGCCCTCGTTGTAGAACAGCACGTCCTGCCAGTTCTCGCCCGGCAGCCGGCCGTTCTCCATCTGGCAGGCGGTGGTGCAGGCCTGGCATCCGGTGCACTTCTCCAGATCGATCACCATTCCCCAGCGTGCCATCGTCGGTGTCCTCGGTTCGTCGTGCGGCGCGCGCCGCGCCTCAGGCCTTGCCCACGTTCACCGTCACCGTGTAGTAGGCCGCGAGGCCCGAGACCGGATCGGAGACGTTCGGAATGATCTCGCAGCCGTTGCCCGTGCTGCGCGTCGACGCCCAGCGCCCGTGCGCCCAGTGGCCGAAGCCGAAGGGCAGCACCACCGTGTCCGGCCGCGTCGCGGGGTAGAGGTGCGCGCGCGCATGGATCGCGCCGAGCTGGTTGGAGATTCTCACCCGGTCACCGTTGCGGATGCCGCGCTGCTTCGCCGCGTCGGGATGGATCTCGAGGAACAGCTCGTTGCGTCCGCCCGCCACGGGCTGGTAGATCGAGATCGCGCCGGGGATGTTGGCCGTGCGCCCCTCGCCGTGCAGCGCGGTCTTCGGGGTGATGAAGTGCAGGTCGCCGCCGCCCGTGTACTTCGGCGGCAGCCACTGCGGCAGGCCGGCGCGCTCCTGCGCAACGCCGAGCTGCGCCGAGAGGAATTCGGCGTAGCGCCCCAGGTAGGACGACTTCAGCTCGAACCTGCCCGATGCCGTCTTCAGGAGCTTGCGCTTCACCTCCTCGGCCGACATCGGCCTGGCGTAGCCGAGCCCGTCCCACTCGAGAAACTCTCCCGCAACCTGCCGATACGGATAGGGCTTTCTGTACCAGACGCCCTTCTCGACCCACTTCTCGTAGCCGTCCACGCCGTTGTCGCCGGGATTGGCCTCGAATCCCCTGGCGAGTGCCCTGATGACGTTCTCCGTGCTGCCGAGCTTGCGGTAGTACTCGCCCATCGGTCCCCTGATGCGCTTGCCGATCTCGATCAGCGTGTCGCTGAACTGCTTCGTGTCGTAGAGCGGCTTCACCGCCGGGACGCGCAGGTTCGCGAGCGGGTAGCCCTGGAAGGGATAGGTCGGCGTGTCCTGCAGCCGCTCCAGGTAGCTGTGATCGGGCAGCACCAGGTCGGCGAACACCGAGGTCTCGCTCGGGAAGGGCGAGGTCTCGATCACGAATACCGTCTTCAGCGCCTCTTCCCACTTCCTCACCTCGAGCGCCGAGAAGATCGGGTTGGTGAGGTAGAACATGAGCGTGTCGATCCGGTAGGGCTTCCCCGCGAGGATGTTCTCCGCGATGCCCTGGATGTTGTTGGAGGCGAGCGGGTTGTCCTTGGTCTTGGTGCCGTCTAGCTTCGGCAGCTTGCGCGCGGCGGCCGCCCGGGCGGGCTCGTCCAGGTAGTCGTCTGCCTTCACGGGCAGCTTGCCGTACGGGACGCCCATCTGGTTCATGAGGCCGCCCACGGCGTACATCGAGCCCACCAGCGCGTTGAGGGCGTGGATCGCCATGCCGTTGTACAGGCCGTTGGTGTGGGTGGTGGGCCCGCGCTCGAAGATCGCCATTGCGGGGCGCGTGGTGCCGAACTCGCGCGCCACCATTTCGATGTCGCGCGCCCGGAGCGTCGTGATCTCCGCGGCCCATTCGGGAGTGGCGTCCTTGAGCACGGCGTTCCACCACTCGACGAGGCCGAGCGTCCACCTTTCCCTGAAGGTCGCCGCGTCGACCGACTCGGCGCGGCGGAAGCGGTTGACGCCGTCGGCGAAATCGCCCACGAACTTCCTGTCCCACCAGCCGTGCCTGAGGATCTCGTGCGCGAGCGCGAGCGCGAGCGCGCCGTCGGTGCCCGGCTTGACGAGCAGCAGGTGGTCGGCCGCCGCGCCGGTGGTGGTGACTCGCACGTCCACCACCGTCACCCTGGTCTTGGGCGCCTTGCTGCGCATGTGGCCCCACATCTGCAGGTTGTTGTTGTAGGGCCGGTAGGCCTCGAGGAACGCGGCGCCGAAATTGAGCAGGTAGTTGGTGTTGGCGTAGTCGTAGGCGTTGTAGCTGTAGTTGCCGTCGAGCGCGAGCTTCGCCTTCTTGCTGCCGTCGGAGCAGAGCGAGGAGTGGCCGAGCGTCGCGTTGGGCGTGCCGTAGAGCCGGCCGAAATCGCCCAGCAGCCCGGCGTCGGAGGCGCCCCAGCCGCGGCCGTGCAGGTGGGCGAAGCGATGCGCTTCGCCCTTCTCGCGCAGCGCGTTGAGGCGCGCCGCGACGATGCCGAGCGCCTCCTCCCAGCTGATCGGCTGCCACTTCGGGTCGACGTCGCGGCCTTTTTGCGCGTTGGTGCGCTTCACCGGCCCCCTGAAGCGGTCCGGGTCGTAGAGGATGTAGGCGCCGAGATGTCCCTTGGGGCAGAGCTTGCCGTTCGAGATCGGGTGACCGGGCGTGCCGTAGATGGCGTGCACCTTGCCGTCGGTGACGTAGACGTCGATGCCGCAGCGCGCCGGGCACTGGTGGCAGACGTTCTTGACGACCTTCGTCTGCGGAACGCTCGCCGGCACCTGCGCCGCGGGCTCCTCGCCGGGTGCGAGCAGCGCCGCGCCTCCGGCTGCGGCAGCTCCCGCCGCGGACGTCTTCAGGAACGTCCTGCGGTCCATCGTCTCCAGTGCACTCATCGTCAATCGCTCCTGGCTGGGAATCCGGCGGTGAACAGCGCGACATCCTTGCGGCAGGCGGGACAGAGCTCCTCGACCGCGCCGGCGGGAAATTCATCGTCGCAGCGCGCGCAAGCGCGCAGCGCATGGCGCGTGATCGCCTGGCGCCCGGCCGGCACGCCAGCCGCCGCCCGCGCCTCGAGGCCGAGCGCCTGCTCCGGGCAGGCCACCACGCAGGCGCCGCAGGCGATGCATTCGGCCGCGTCGAAGTCCAGGCCGCGCGCTTGCGGCGCCTCGTAGCGGCGCAGCGCAGCCGCGGGGCACACCGATGCGCAGATGCCGTGGTCGGCGCAGGAGCCGGAGGCGCGCAGCGCCGGAACCGCGCCCTCGGGCAGCCGCCGCTCCCAGCGCAGAGCGACGTCCCTCAAGAGTACGATGCGTTCCGCGGGCACACGGCGCAACCCGCTCCCAGAGCCGGCCGAGCCCTCACGCAGGATGCGGCCGAAGAACGCGCGGCGCTGCGGCATCGCCGGGGCTGGCTTCACGGTGGCATCCTCAAGGGACATGACTGCTCTTCTTTCGAGACATGCTGCGCCGGGGGGGAGCGGCGCGCTTGATCACGATCAACATTCATTGCGATATCCCGGGGTAGGAAATTTCCGAATCGCGGCGGCGGGTTGACGGCGAGCGGGCCTGCGGCTAGCTTGGCGCAGGAATCCGCCGGCCGTGATCGACTCGCCTGAAACTCCGGGATCGGAACCGCGTCGCCTCTCGGCCGCAGAACTGTGCCGCCGCTGCGACCCGGCGCGCTTCGATTTCGCCACCACCGCCGATCTCGCCGAGCTGCCCGACGTGCCGGGCCAGGCGCGCGCGGTGGAGGCGATCCGCTTCGGCATCGGCATCGGGCGCGAGGGCTTCAACCTGTACGCCATGGGCCCCGAGGGGCTCGGGCGCCACACCGCGGTGCGGCGCCTGCTCGAGGCGCAGGCCGCGGCCCGCGAGGCGCCGCACGACTGGTGCTACGTGTTCAACTTCGAGACGCCGCAGAAGCCCGACGCGATGAAGCTGCCGCCCGGGCGCGCGGCGCAGCTGCGCGACGAGATGGCGCGGCTGGTCGAGGACCTGCGCGCGGGCATCCCGGCGGCCTTCGAGACCGACGAGTACCGGCGCCGGCGCCAGGAGATCGAGTCGGGCCTCGCCGAGCGCCAGGACCAGAAGGTGGGCGCCATCGGCGAGCGCGCGCGCGAGCAGGGCATCGCGCTGCTGCGCACCCCCGCCGGCTTCGGCTTCGCGCCGATCCACAAGGACGGCGTCATGAGCCCGCAGGAGTTCCAGAAGCTCCCGGAGGCGGAGCAGAAGCGCCTGGAGGCGGCGATCGCGGCACTGCAGGAAGAGCTCGAGGCCGTGATCCACGAGGTGCCGAAGTGGCGCCGCGAGGCGCAGAGGAAGCTGCGCGAGCTCAACCGCCAGGTGACGCGGGCCGCGGTCAACAGTCTGATCGAGGACCTGAAGACCGAGTACGCGGCGCTGCCGGAGGTGGCGAAGTACCTCGCCGACGTGCAGGAGGACGTGCTCGACCACGCCGACTACTTCCAGCAGGCGAAGGACGGCGAGCGGCCGACGCTGCTCGGCATCCCGCTGCCGGCGGGCGAGGGCGCGGAGTCGCCGTTGCACCGCTACCAGGTCAACGTCGTCGTCGGGCATTCGGGCGCGAGCGGCGCGCCGATCGTGCACGAGGACAACCCCACCCACGACAACCTCGTGGGGCGCATCGAGCACACCGCCCAGATGGGGACGCTGGTCACCGACTTCACCCTCATCAAGGCCGGGGCGCTGCACCGGGCGAACGGCGGCTACCTGGTGCTGGACGCGATCAAGGTGCTGACCCAGCCCTTCGCCTGGGAGGCGCTCAAGCGCGCGCTGCGCTCGCGCGAGATCCGCACCGAGTCGCTCGGCCAGATGCTCAGCATCGTGAGCACGGTGTCGCTCGCGCCCGAGCCGATTCCCCTGGAAGTGAAGGTGGTGCTGGTGGGGCCTCGGCTGCTCTACTACCTGCTGCACGCCTACGACCCGGACTTCGGCGAGCTGTTCAAGGTGGCGGCGGATTTCGAGGACGACCTGGCGCGCGGCCCGCGGACGGACCTGCTCTATGCGCGGCTCATCGCCACGCTCGCGCGGCGCGAGCAACTGCGGCCCCTGGACCGCGGCGCGGTGGCGCGCGCCATCGAGTACGGCGCGCGCGCCGCGGGCGACGCCGAGCGGCTCTCGGCGAACGTCGAGGGCCTCGCCGACCTGCTGCGCGAGGCCGACTACCGGGCGGGCGCTGCGGGGCGCGAGGTGGCGACGGCCGAGGACGTGCAGGGCGCGCTCGA
Source organism: uncultured Enterobacteriaceae bacterium (assembly GCA_964583645.1). Lineage (GTDB taxonomy): Bacteria > Pseudomonadota > Gammaproteobacteria > Burkholderiales > SG8-39 > RBG-16-66-20. Next base: position 5,593 of record CAZOWR010000052.1, on the reverse strand, counting down.
CGCGCAGCGGCGGCGCGGGGAGCGCGTGCGCGACCGGCTGCGCGAGGAGGTGCTGCGCGGCACGCTCCTCATCGACACCTCGGGGGAGCGCATCGGCCAGGTGAACGGCCTGGCGGTGACCCAGCTCGGCGCGGCGGCCTTCGGCATGCCGCACCGCATCACCGCGCGCGTGCGGCTCGGGGGCGGGAAGGTGATCGACATCGAGCGCGAATCGGAGCTGGGGGGGCCGATCCACTCCAAGGGCGTGCTGATCCTCTCCGGGTATCTGGCGGGGCGCTACGCGACGCGCCGGCCGCTGTCGCTCGCCGCGAGCCTGGTGTTCGAGCAGAGCTACGGCGGGGTGGAGGGCGACAGCGCCTCCTCGGCCGAGCTCTACGCGCTGCTCTCGGCGCTCGCGCAGGCGCCGCTGCGCCAGTCGCTCGCGGTCACCGGCTCGGTCAACCAGCACGGCGACGTGCAGGCGATCGGCGGCGTCAACGAGAAGGTCGAGGGCTTCTTCGACATCTGCCGCAGCCGCGGGCTGACCGGCGGCCAGGGCGTGCTGATCCCCGCCGCCAACGTGAAGCACCTGATGCTGCGCGCCGAGGTGGTGCAGGCGGTGGCCGAGGGGCGCTTCGCGATCTGGCCGGTGGAGCGCATCGACCAGGGGATCGAGCTCCTCACCGGGATGCCCGCCGCGGCGGTGAACGAGCGCGTCGAGCGCCGGCTGCTGGAGTTCGCGGAGCTCGCGCGCACGCACGGCGCGCGGCCCGAGCCGCGCGAGCACAGGCCGCGCAAGTGAAGATCCGGCGCGTCGTCGTGAGCCTGGATCCGGCGCCGCCCAGCCGCGCCGCGCTCGAGGCGGCCGCCGCGCTCGCCGCGCGCCTGGACGCCGAGCTCGTCGGGCTGTTCGTCGAGGACGTCGACCTGCTGCACTTTGCCGCGCTGCCCTTCGCGCACGAGATCGGCTTCGGCTCGGCGGCGCGGCGCCCGCTCGACCTCGCCGCCATGGAGCTGCAGCTGCGCGCGCTCGGCGCCGAGGTGCGGCAGATGCTCGAGCAGACTGCAGCGCGCTCCTCGCTGCGCTGGTCGTTCCGCGTCGCGCGCGGCTCGCCCGCCGCGGAGCTGCTCGCCGCGGCGGCGGAGGCCGACCTGGTGCTCGCGGCGGCGGGCCTGGGGCCGGCGCCGAAAGGGCCGCTCACGCTGCTCGCCGCAGTTGCGTACCCGGCGGCGAGCGCCGGCGCCGCGCTCGGCGCGCTCGCCGGGGTGCTCGGCGACGGCATCACGGTGCTGCTGCTCGCCGAGGACGCCGCCCAGGCCAGGCGCTGGGAGAAGGAAGCGGGCGCGGCGCTCGCCGAGCGGGGCTTGAGCGCGCGCTTCCGGGTGGTGCGCGGGAAGGAGCGCGAGACGCTCGCGCAGCTGCTCGGGGAGAGCACCGCCAGCGCGCTGATCCTGGCGGGCGTGGACGAAGCGCTCGGCCGCGAGGGGCTGCGCGAGCTGATGAAGCAGCGGCGCTGCCCGGTCTTCATCCTGCACTGACCCGGCGCCGATGAGCGACGCGCCGGGCGAGCTGCGGGCGCCCGACTGCGCGCGCATCGCGTACCGGCGCTGGCGCTCGCCCGCGGCGCGCGGGGCGCTGGTGCTGCTGCACGGTGTGGCGAGCAACCTGACGCGCTGGTCGGAGTTCGCGGCGCGCACCTCGCTCAAGGACCGGTGGGACATCCTGCGCCCGGACCTGAGAGGCCAGGGCGGCTCGGTCTGGCGCGGGCGTATCGGCATGGACGAGTGGTGCGGCGATCTCGCGGCGCTGCTCGCGCAGGAGGGCCGCGCGCGCGCCGTGCTCGCCGGGCACTGCCTGGGCGCCAACCTCGCGCTCGAGTTCGCGGCGCGCCAGCCGGCGATGGCCGCCGGGCTAGTGTTGATCGAGCCGATGCCGCGGCAAGCGCTCGCGGGCACGATGCGGCGCGTCGCACGCCTGCGCCCGCTGCTGCTCCTCCTTGCCGCGGCGGTGCGCGCGGCCAACGCGCTCGGCGTGCATCGCCGGCGCCTGGCGGCGCTGGACCTGGAGCAGCTCGACCGCGAGACGCGCGCGGCGCTGGCGCGCGGCGCCGAGGGCGAAGCGCTGCTCGCGCGCTACGCCTCGCCGCTCGCCGACTTGCGCACCACGGCGAGCGGCGCCTACCTGCAGGCGCTCGCCGCGGTAACGCAGCCGCCACCACAGCCCGCGCGCATCGCGGCGCCCGTGCTCGCGCTGGTCTCGGCCCAGGGCAGCTTCACCGACGCGCAGGCGGTGCGCGCGTACCTCGGGGCGCTGCCGGATTGCGAGCGCATCGAGCTGCCGGCGCGCCACTGGATCCCGACCGAGCAGCCGGAGGCGATGCGCGCGGCGATCGAGGCCTGGATCGGGCGCCGCTTCCCGGCGGGCACCGGCCCCGGATGCTAGTACTCCTCCGCCTGCCCGCCGCCGCCCTCGCGCGGCTCGGGGAGGCGCGCCACCATGCAGTCGGTGGTGAGCGCGAGACCCGCGATCGAGGCCGCGTTCTGCAGCCCGCTGCGCGTCACCTTGCAGGGGTCGAGCACGCCCATCGCAACGAGGTCGCCGTACTCGCCGGTCGCGGCGTTGTAGCCGACGTTGCCGCCGGCCGCGAGCACGCGCGCGAGCACCACCGAGGGCTCCTGGTTGGCGTTCGCCGCGATCTGCCGCAGCGGCTCCTCCAGCGCGCGCAGGACGATGCGGATGCCCGCGTCCTGGTCCGCGTTCGCCCCGCGCAGCCCGCGCAGCTTCTCGCGCGCGCGCAGGAGCGCCACGCCGCCCCCGGGCAGCACGCCTTCCTCCACCGCGGCGCGCGTGGCGTGCAGCGCGTCGTCGGTGCGCGCCTTGCGCTCCTTCATCTCGGTCTCGGTGGCGGCGCCCACCTTGATCACCGCGACGCCGCCGGCGAGCTTGGCGGCGCGCTCCTGCAGCTTCTCCTTGTCGTAGTCGCTGCTCGCCTCCTCGATCTGCTGCTTGATGCTGGCGACGCGTGCCGCGATCGCCTTCGGCTCGCCCGCGCCGCCGATCAGGATGGTGTCGTCCTTGTCGATCTCGATGCGCTTGGCGCGCCCGAGATCCTCCAGCGCGGCCTTCTCCAGCGTGCGCCCGGCTTCCTCCGCGATGACGCTGCCGCCGGTGAGCACCGCGATGTCCCCGAGCATGGCCATGCGCCGGTCGCCGAAGCCCGGCGCCTTGACGGCGCAGGCCTTGATGACGCCGCGCGCCGAGTTCACCACCAGGGTGGCGAGCGCCTCGCCCTCGATCTCCTCGGCGACCACCACCAGCGGCTTGCCCGCGCGCGCCACCGCCTCGAGCAGCGGCAGCAGGTCGCGGATGGTCGAGATCTTCTTGTCGTGCAGCAGCACGAAAGCGTCCTCGAGCACCGCGCGCTGCTTCTCGGGCTCGTTGATGAAGTAGGGCGACAGGTAGCCGCGATCGAACTGCATGCCCTCGACGAGCTCGAGCTCGCTCTTCAGGCCCTTGCCGTCCTCTACAGTGATCACCCCTTCCTTGCCGACCTTCTGCATGGCCTCGGCGATCATCTCGCCGATCGCGCTGTCGTTGTTCGCCGAGATGGTCGCCACCTGCGCGATCTCGGTGCGCGTGGCGCAGGGCTTCGCCAGGGCTTTCAGCTCGCCGACGACCGCCTCCGCCGCCAGGTCGATGCCGCGCTTCAGGTCCATGGGATTGAGGCCCGCGGCCACGTACTTCATGCCCTCGGTGACGACGCCCGCGGCGAGCAGCGTCGCGGTGGTGGTGCCGTCGCCCGCCACCTCCGAGGTCTTCGAGGCCACCTCGCGCATCATCTGCGCGCCCATGTTCTCCAGCGGGTCCTCGAGCTCGATCTCCCGGGCCACCACGACGCCGGAGTTGATCACCTGCGGCGGGCCGTAGGCGCGCTCGAGCACCACGGTGCGCGCCTTGGGGCCGAGGGTCACGCGCACGGCATTGGCCAGGGTCATCATTCCCTTGAGGAGGCTGGCGCGCACCTGCTCGCCGAATACGACCTGCTTCGTGGCCATGCGCCGTGCCTCCGCTTCAGTCGGTACGGCTCCAGCGCGCGCGCTGCAGGCTCTCGCGCTTGTGGTAGGAGAGCTCAAGCTCGCCCTTGAACGATTCCCTCAGCGCGTGCGCCAGCACGCGCGCCAGGTGCGGCGAGGTGGTGCTCACCGTGGCGCCGCCGGCGCGCTGCTCGATACCGACGATGCGCTCCATCGGGTGCTCGGCCTTCTCGCGCGCCTCGCAGTTGCGCAGCCGCCCGAGGATCTCCTCGCGATGTGCGCGATAGAAAGCGCCCGCAAGGCTGACGTAGCTCGAGGCATAGCGCTCCTCGATGCGCCGGCACGCGGGACAGCGCTGGCGTGTCACCACCGCGGGCGCCGCGTCCCAGCTCCAGCGCCCCCGGCGGTAGAGCGCGCCGCAGCGCGGGCACAGCACCGCGCCGCGCGGCTTGCGCGCCGCCTTGTAGGCGTCCTTGGAGAAGCCCTCGAGCAGCTGCAGGCGCCGGTAGCGGTAGGGACCGCGCTCGCGTCTCATGTTCAACACGGTAAGCGCGCGCGAGTCGCGGGGTTTGACCAGGATCAATCCGGTGCCCGCCGCGCGCGGCGACCATCGGCACCATGCTCGAGCCGAGGTTCCATCTCGCCTGGGCCCCGGAGGGACCGGGGCTCATGATGGCCATGTTCTACGTGGAGCAGGGCAGGAGCGTCTACGGCTGGTACGCGGGATCCTGCGGCGGCGAGTACCCGATGCGCTTCTTCGCGCTGGAGGATTTCTACTCGGCCGGGGGCGGGGCCTTCTACCGCTCGCGCGAGGACGACGTCTACGGCCCCTGGGTGCGCGTGGTGGACAAGGGGGACACGGACGGCGAGGTGCCGATCGACCCGCCGGCGCCGGTGCCCGAGCCGCTGCCGCACGAGCTCGAGCGCCTGCAGGACGCGTTCGCGCGCGAGTGGCTGGTGCTCGACGAGGCGCGCCCCCCGGCGCTGCGCGCCGCGCGCCTCGGCCGGCTGCGCAAGGGCGATCCGGTCTGGACGGTCTCCTCGCAGGGCTGCGACGCGCGCGTCCTCGGCTACCTCAAGCGCCACGCCGGGCTCGACTACGCGTGACGCCGCTCATCGCCGCGCTGCGCGAGCCCGCGCGCTACCCGCACGCGGCGGCGTGGGTGGAGCTGATCGAGACGCACATCTCCTGGGTGCTGCTCGCGGGCGAGTACGCCTACAAGCTGAAGAAGCCGGTCGCGCTCGAGTTCCTCGACTTCTCCACGCTGGAGCAGCGGCGCGCGGCCTGCGAGGAGGAGCTGCGCCTGAACCGGCGCACCGCGCCGCAGCTCTATCTCGAGGTGGTCGCGCTCACCGGGAGCGAGGCCGACCCCCGGCTGGGCGGCGCGGGCGAGCCGATCGAGTACGCGGTGAAGATGCGCCGCTTTGCGCAGGATGCGCTGGCGGACGCGCGCGCGCGGCGCGGGGCGCTCGGCGCCGCCGAGATCGACGCGCTCGCCGCGGCGGTGGCGGCCTTCCACGCCGGGCTCGAGCCCGCGCCGCAGGCGAGCGGGTTCGGCGCCGCCGCGAGCATCGCCGC
>CAZOWR010000051.1:0-15661 GCA_964583645.1 uncultured Enterobacteriaceae bacterium | reverse complement strand
AGGTCACGCCGCCTTCTTCAACTCACGTGCATACACAAGATTCGGTTATAGCTCAGGCGAAGTCCTCCGGGAACCGGTCACGGTTGCGGCGGACCTGCTCGTTGAGCCGCCTGGGCTCGACCCCATAGAGCGCCGCGAGATCGCCGGACAGGATGACCCGCTGGCCACGCACGGTCACGATCCGGCTCGCGATCGCACGCGTGCTCCCCGACCATTTCTCTCGCGGCATGGTGTCCGACTCAACGCCTGACCGCCGAGATAGGATGACGCGATGAGCAATCTCGCGCCGGTCGACCGCCTCGAAGTGCTGGTGCTGGTGGACAATCTCACCGACAGCCTCTCTTCGAACCCCAAGAACGTGATCCCGGAGTGGACTGGGCTGCTCACCGGTGGGCGCATGCGCGTGCTCTCCGGCGCCGGGACCTGCTGCGCGCATCACGGTCTGTCGCTCCTCGTCACGGCGCACGCGGGCGGCGGCAAGCGCACGCTGCTGTTCGACACCGGGCCGGACGCGGCGACGTTCCTGCGCAACGCCGCGATCCTCGGCGTGGACTTCGGCGCCGTGGAGGCGGTGGTGCTCTCGCACGGGCACTGGGACCACGCCGGCGGGCTGCTCGCCGCGGTGGAGGCGATCACCAAGGCGCGCGGGGCGGGCGTGCCCTGCTACGTGCACCCGGGCATGTTCGCGCAGCGCGGGGCGCGGCGGCCGACCGGCGAGACCGTGGTCTACGAGCTGATACCCCAGCCGGCCGAGCTCGAGCGCGCGGGCGCGCGCGTCGTCAGCACGCGCGAGCCGCAGCTCGTGGCGGGCGCGTTCCACCTCAGCGGCGAGATCCCGCGGCGCACCGCCTACGAGAAGGGCTTCCCGGGCCACCAGCGCCGCGGCGCCGACGGCGAGTCCTGGGAGCCCGATCCCCTGATCATGGACGAGCGCTTCGTCTCGGTGCACGTCGAGGGCAGGGGCCAGATGGTGTTCTCGGCCTGCTCGCACGCGGGCATCGTCAACGTGCTCGACCACGCGCGCGAGACATTCCCGGAGACGCCCCTCTACGGCGCCATGGGCGGGCTGCATCTCTCCGGCAATACCGAAGGGATCATCCCCGACACCGTGGGCGACCTCGCGAAGTTCGGTCTCAGGCTGCTCGCGCCCGGGCACTGCACGGGCTGGCGCGCGCTCGCCGCGCTGGCGCGGGCCTTCGGCGAGCAGCTCGTACCCTCGGCGGTGGGCAAGCGATACCTGATCTGAGCGACGCCGTCCTGCGCGTGACGCTGGCGAGCCCGGCGATGCTTGCCCTCGCGGGCGGGGAGCGGAGCGTTCGCGCCATGCTCGGGGACATCGAGGACGTGTGGCTCGAGCACCGGGGGCTTCGCATCCACCTCGACCGGCACCGCGCTGCGGAGCCGCGAGCGACCATCGTCTTCCAGCCCGGAAGCGGCTCCTACGGCCGCTTCTATTTCCTCGCCTGCGCGCTGCTCGCGCGGCGCGGCTTCGAGGTGCTGGCGATCGACCGCCCGGGGCACGGCGCGTCGGAGGGCGCGCGCGGCGACTGCACGGTGGAGGAGGCACTCGAGGTCGCCGCCGCCGCCATCGCATACGCAAGGCGGGAGTCGGCGCGTCCCGTGGTGCTGATGGGCTCGAGCCTCGGCGGCCTGCTCACGGTGTTCGCGCTGCTCGCCGGGCTCGAGCCCGATCTCGCCGTGGCGCACAACTTCGTCTACCCGGGAAAGCTGTTCTCCCTGAGGCTGCGCGCGCGCTGGATCGCGCGCTACCGGTCGCGCCCCTATCCGCTCACCGAGCTGGTGCACGGCTTCGAGCGGCTCTCGGCCGACCCCGGCGCCGCGGCGTACCTGCGCGAGCGCTCCGACCCGGGCGCGGCCTGGGCGCTGAGCGCGCGCAGCGTGGCGAGCCTCTTCGCGTGGCGCTCGCCCGCGCCGCGGCGTGCGCCGCCGGCGCTCGTCCTCACCGGCGAGCGTGATGCCGCGATCCCCGCCTGGGCGACGCGCTGCTTCGCCTGGTGGTCGGGGCTGCCGGGGTACGAGCTGAGGGTCATGCCGGGCGCGGGGCACCTGCTGTTCCACGATCACGCTGCGGACACGGTCGCGCTCATCGCGCAATGGCTCGGCGCTAGAATCGGGACACCAAGGAGGTCGCCATGATGAACCGCGACGAGTACGTCCAGAAGCTCAAGTCCCAGATCGACGAGTGGAACGCCGAGGCCGCGAAGTGGGAGGCGAAGGCCCAGGCGGCGCAGGACGAGATGAAGAGCGAGTACGAGCGGCAGCTGCAGTCCTTCCGCAGCCGGCGCGACGAGGCCCTCTACCAGATGAAGCTGCTGCAGAACGCCTCGGCGGACGCCTGGACCGAGATGATGAAGGGGGCGGACGAAGCCTGGAAGCGCATGCAGGACGCTTTCTCGAGCGCGCGCTCGCACTTCGACAAGAAATAGATGAGCGAAGCCCTCCCCGTCGTAGGGCGCGGGTTCTGCTACGAGGACCTGCGCGTAGGCTTTCGCTTCCGCACCCACCGCCGCACGCTGGCGGAGGCCGACCTCGCGGGCTTCGTCAACCTGACCTGGCTCACCGAGGAGCTGTTCACGGTAGTGGAGAAACCCGGCGACGACGCCTCGCGCGCGATCAGGGGCCGGCCGGTGCCCGCGGCCTTCGTCTACTCCTGCGCCGAGGGGCTGCTGCTGCCCACCATGCAGGACACCGGCCTCGCCTTTCTCGGCGCCACGCTCGAAGTCAAGGGCCCCACGCTGATCGGCGACACGATCCACGTAGAGTCCGAGGTGGTGGAAGCGCGCCTCACCTCGAAGGGCGACCGGGGCCTGGTGCGCTTCGCCAACAAGGTGATCAACCAGCGCGGCGAGACGGTGCTCGAGTACAACCCGCTGCGCTTGCTCAAGCGCCGCGCCTGAAAAAGGGGCCTGACCCCTTTGGGGGAGGAACGCCGTCCGATGATCGACCACATCGACCACATCGTGCTGACGACGCGCGACCGCGAGGGCTGCGTGCGCTTCTACTCGGAGGTGCTCGGCATGAAGCTCGAGGCCTTCAAGACGCCCGCCGAGACGCGCTGGGCGCTCAAATTCGGCCACCAGAAGATCAACCTGCACGAGTGGGGGAGGGAATTCACGCCGCGCGCGCACGTCGCCGCGCCGGGGACGCTGGATCTGTGCTTCATCGCCTCCGTGCCGCTCGAGGAAGTCATCGCCAGGCTCCAGGCGTCGAAGGTCCCGATCCTCGAGGGGCCGGTGATGAAGACCGGCGCCACCGGCCCGATCCGCTCGGTCTACGTGCGCGACCCGGACCTGAACCTGGTGGAGATCTCGGTCTACAATCCATAGCAGGAGGAACCCGACATGAAGACGCTACTGCTGGCGGCGCTCGCGCTGCCCATCGCCGCGTCGGCCCAGACGCTCGGCTTCGGCACCGCGCCGCAGGGCACCATCGGCTACAGCATGGGCGCGGCGATCGCCAAGGTGATCGCCGAGACCGAGAGCCTGCAGAGCCGCGTGCAGCCGTACTCGGGCTCGAGCGCGATCCTGCCGCTCGTCAGCTCGGGCGAGCTCGATCTCTCGGTGTGCAACGTGCTGGAAGCGCAGGAGGCGGCGCTCGGCGCGGGCCCCTACAACGGCCGCCGCCAGGCGAACCTGCGCGTGCTCGCGGTGATCTTCCCGATCCACGTCGGCTTCTTCGTGAAGAAGGATTCGCCGGTCCGCTCGATCGCGGACCTCAAGGGCAAGCGCGTGCCCTACGGCTACAGCGCTCAGCTGACCCTGAACCGCGTCAACCAGGCGCTGCTCGCGACCGCGGGGCTCTCGGAGAAGGACATCGTGCCGGTGCTGGTGCCCAACGTCGCGCGCGGCGCCGACGACTTCGCCGAGGGCAAGGCCGACGCCGGCTTCTTCGCCATCGGCGCGGCCAAGGTCACCGAGGTCGACAAGACCACCGGCGGCATCCGCTTCCTGCAGGTGCCGGCCGACGGCGCGAGCGTCGCGGCGCTGCGCAAGTTCGTCGAGTTCGCCTATGTGAACGAGGTGAAGCCCTCGCCCGCCTTCGCGGGCATCGCCGAGCCGACTCGCCTCATGGCCTACGACTACCTGGTGGTCGCCGGCGCGCACGTCAAGGACGACGTCGTGCACAAGGTGGCGCGCGCGCTGCACACCCAGAAGCCGAAGCTCGTAGAGAGCCTGCGCGCCTTCGGCGGCTTCAATCCGGCGACCATGCACAAGCAGATGCCGGCGCCCTTCCACCCCGGGGCGCTGAAGTACTACAAGGAAGCCGGCCTGCTGAAGTAATACCGTGGCGCGGCTGCGCTTCGCGCTGCAGGCGGCGCTGGTCGCCTGCGTCGTCGCGTGGGTGCTCGACCTGCAGCGCAGCCTCTTCGGCCTCAACCTCTACACCGAGCAGTTCCTGCTCGCGGTGCTCGGCTTCGCCGTCGCGCTGTGCTTCGTCACCGCCGGGGTGCGGCGGCCGAGCCTGAACGCCGCCGCCGGGCTCGGCGGGCTCGCGCTGTGCCTCGCGCTCGCCTGGCGCTACCCGGTGCTGGTGAACGAGCTCACGGCGCGGCCGCTGGACGGCATCCTGATGGCGGCGGCGCTCGCGGCCCTGGTGCTCGAGGGCACGCGGCGCATGGCCGGCTTCTCGCTCGTCGGCTTCACGCTCGCGGGCGTCGTCTACGCCATGCTCGGCCACCACCTGCCGGGCGTGTTCCAGTCGCGGCCGGTGGACTTCACGCGGCTGCTGGTCTATCTCGGCCTGGACACCAACGCGCTGCTCGGGGCGTCGCTGCAGATCGCGGTCATCGTGGTGGCGCCGTTCATCCTCTTCGGCCAGCTCCTCGCGCGCTGCGGAGGCTCGGGGTTCTTCACCGACCTCGCCAACGCCTGGATGGGGCGCTACCGCGGCGGCTCGGCCAAGGTCTCGGTGGTCGGCTCGGCGCTCTTCGGCACCATCTCGGGGAGCGCGGTCGCCAACGTCTCGGCGGTGGGCGTGGTGACCATACCGCTGATGAAGCGCTCGGGCTTCCCGGCCCAAATCGCCGCCGCCATCGAGGCGGTCGGCTCGACCGGCGGGCAGCTCATGCCGCCGATCATGGGCGCGGCGGCCTTCCTCATGGCCGAGGTGCTGCAGGTGCCCTACGTGGAAGTGATGATCGCCGCCGTGATCCCGGCGCTCCTCTACTACCTCGCGCTCTTCTTCCAGGTGGACCTCGAAGCCGCCAAGCGCGGCATCCGCGGCGAAGCTGCCGAGCGCCTGCCGCGCCTGGGCGCGGTGCTCAGGGCAGGCTGGTACTTCCCGATCCCGTTCGCCGCGCTCGTCTACGCGCTGGTGGTGCAGGGCATGCGCCCGGAGTACTGCGCGCTGCTCGCCGCGGCGGTGCTCGCCGCGTGCTCGCTCGCCTTCGGCTACAAGGGCGAGCGCGTGCCGCCCGGTGACATGCTGCGCGCCATCGTCTCCACCGGGGGCGCGGTGGTGGACCTGATCCTGATCTGCGCGGTGGCCGGGATGTTCATCGGCATCCTCAACATCACCGGGCTCGCCTTCGGCATGACGCTGCAGCTGCTCGCGATCACCGGCGAGAGCCTGCCGATGATGCTCGCCCTCACCGCGGTGATGGCGATCCTGCTCGGCCTGGGGCTGCCCACGGTGGGCGTGTACATCATCATGGCGACGCTGATCGCTCCCGCGCTCGTCAAGGTCGGCATCGCGCCGATGGCGGCGCACATGTTCCTGCTCTACTTCGGCATCATGTCCATGGTCACGCCGCCGGTGGCGCTCTCCGCGTTCGCCGCGGCCAACATCGCCGGCTCGGACGTCGACAGGACCGGCTGGACCGCGACCCGCATCGGCTGGGCGGCGTACCTCGTGCCGTTCCTCTTCGTGCTCTCGCCGAGCCTGCTGATGCAGGGCGCGCCGCTCGCCGTCGCCTGGTCCGTCGCCACCGCCTCGCTCGGCATCTGGCTCGGCACCCTCGGCGTAGTGGGGTATTTCTACCGGCCGCTGCCGGGCCTGCGGCGCGCGCTGCTCGTCGCCGCCGGCGTGCTCGCGCTCGTGCCCGCCGACATGTTCCCGGGAGCGTTCGTCACCGACCTCGCCGGGCTGGCGCTGGGCGCGGTCCTGGTCGCGCACGAGCTGCGCGGCCGGCCTGCGCCGGCCTAGACCGCGACCGCCCGGACCTCGCGCGCGAGCAGCGCCGCGAGCAGCGCCTGCGCGTGCTCCCGGTCGCGCGCCTCGACCACGAACTCGACCTCCGGAGAGCGCACGGAGGCCGTGCCGAAGACGCGCTGGTGCTGCACTTCCACGATGTTGCCGCCCGCCTCGCCGATCAGCGCCGCCACCCTGGCGAGGCTGCCGGAGACGTCCGGCATCGTCACCCGCAGCCTCACCAGGCGCCCGTCGCGCACCAGGCCCCTCATCAGCACCGCCGAGAGCACGCGCGCGTCGATGTTGCCGCCGCTGAGCACGACCCCGACCCGCATCCCGGCGAAGCGGCCGCGGTGCTCGATGAGCGCGGCGAGCGCCGCGGCGCCCGCGCCCTCGGCCACCGTCTTCTCGATCTCGATGAGGGCCACGACGGCGCGCTCGATGGTCTCCTCCTCGACCAGCAGCACCTCCTCGACCAGGCGCCGCGCGATCTCCAGGGTGAGCTCGCCCACGTCGCGCACCGCGAGGCCCTCGGCGATGGTGTCCCCGCCCACCTCGAGCGGCAGTCCCTTGAGCCGCTGGTACATCGCGCAGTAGGTCTTCGACTCGACGCCGAAGACGCGCATCCCCGGCGCCGCCGCGCGCGCCGCGGTCGCCGTGCCGCCGATCAGGCCCCCGCCGCCGATCGGCACCACGAGCGCCTCCAGCCCCGGCGCCTGCTCGAGCATCTCGAGCGCCACCGTGCCCTGGCCGGCGATGATCGCGGGATCGTCGTAGGGGTGGATGAAGGCGAGGCCCTCGCGCGCCTCGATCTCGCGCGCGTGCGCCGCGGCCTGCGCCAGCGTGGCGCCCTCGAGCACCACCTCGGCGCCGTGCACCTGCGTGCCCTTCACCTTGCTGTTGGGCGTGCCGCGCGGCATGACGATCACGGCGCGCATCCCGAGCCGCGCGGCGTGGTAGGCCACGCCCTGGGCGTGGTTGCCGGCGCTCATCGCGATGACGCCGCGGCGCTGCGCGCCCTCGGCAAGCAGGAGCAGCTTGTTGAGCGCACCGCGCTCCTTGAACGAGGCGGTGAACTGCAGGTTCTCGAACTTGAGCCAGACCTCCGCGCCGGTGAGTCGCGAGAGCGTGCGGCTGTGCAGGCAGGGCGTGCGCTCGACCGCGCCGGCGATCCGCGCCGCGGCGGCGCGCACGTCCTCGATCGAGACCGCGGCCATGCGCGATTCTATAGAATCGACTCCCGTGACGGTCCTGGTCATCGGCGGGGGCATCGGGGGCTTGACGCTCGCGCTGGCGCTGGGGAAGGCGGGCATCGCGAGCCGCGTGTTCGAGGCGGCGCCGGAGATCCGGCCGCTCGGCGTCGGCATCAACCTGCTGCCGCACGCCATGCGCGAGCTCGACGCGCTCGGCCTCGGCGCGTCCCTGGAGCGCGTGGCGGTGGCGACGCGCGAGCAGCGCCACTACAACCGCTTCGGGCAGCTGGTGTGGGCCGAGCCGCGCGGGCGCCACGCCGGCTACGACTGGCCGCAGCTCTCGATCCACCGCGGCGAGCTGCAGCGCGTGCTGCTGGAGGCGCTGGCGGCGCGCCTCGGGCCGCAGGCGATCGCGCTCGGCCGCAAGTGCGTCGCGCTCGAGCAGGACGCCGCGGGCGTCACGGCGCGATTCGAGAGCGGCGAGCGCGCGCGCGGCGAGTGCGCGATCGGCTGCGACGGCATCCGCTCCGCCGTGCGCGCGCTGCTCGTTCCGGGCGAGGGGCCGCCCGCCTGGCAGGGGATCAACATGTGGCGCGGCGTGACGCGCGCGCGGCCGTTCCTCGGCGGCGACACCATGGTGATCGTGGGCTGGCTCGAGGTCGGCAAGCTCGTCGCCTATCCCATCGACAGGATCGAGGCCGACGGGCGGCAGCTCGTCAACTGGGTCGCCGAGATCCAGTCGCCGAAGAGCGCGCTGCAGGACTGGAGCCTCCCCGGGCGGCTCGAGGACTTCTACCCGGTGTTCGCCGACCGCGCCTTCGACTGGCTCGACTGCGCCGCGCTGCTGCGCGAGGCGCAGACGATCCTCGAGTACCCGATGGTGGACCGCGATCCGCTCCCGCGCTGGACCGAGGGGCGGGTGACGCTGCTCGGGGACGCCGCGCACCCGATGTACCCGCGCGGCTCCAACGGCGCCGGGCAGGCGATCCTCGATGCGGCGGCGCTCGCGGCATGCCTGCAGCGCGAGCACGATGCGCCGGCGGGGCTCGCCGCCTACGAGGCGGCGCGCCTCGAGGCGGCGAACGCGGTGGTGCTGATGAACCGCTCCGACCCGCCCGACGCGGTGCTGCGCGAGGTGCACCGGCGCAGCGGCGACCGGCCCTTCGCGCGGCTGGAGGACGTGATCGGGCCCGAGGAGCTCGCGCGCTACGCCGAGAGCTACAAGCGCGTCGCCGGGTTCGACCGCGAGAGCCTGGCGCGGCGCGCCTCGCCCGCATGAGCCTGCGCGCGGCGGCCTGGGCCGGCGCGCTCGCGCTGCTCTACTTTCTGCTCGCCGGGCTCTCGCTCGGTGCGGCGCAAGCCCCTCGGCGCTTGATTCCGCATCAAGGTTTCCCTACACTCGGGCTCCGACGCTGAGGTCGCACGGGGGGCAGATGTCGGTCGATTCGGTCATCGCGCAGCTGCTGGACGCGCAGGATCTCGGAAGCCTTCAGGTGGCCTTCCGGCGGCTGTGCGCCCAGTTCGGCGGCGTAAAGTCCACGGAAGTGCTGCTCTCGGGAACGTACGGCGGGTTCGGTGCGTTCTGCACCGTCCGGATGCTGAAGGAGGAGGCCCAGGAGCAGCTGCTGAGGTTCGGCTTCCGGCCGCTCGGCGGCCGCCTCTACCTCGCCCTGCCCCTGCCCGCCCATTTCGAGCGAAGGGCGGCGATCAGGGCCGCCTAGCTCCCGCCTCGCGCGCTCTTGGCGGGCGGTTCTCCCGCTGCTCAGCGGCCCGCGGGCGGGAACTCGAGGTGCTTGCGCATCTGGAACCAGGACAGGTCGCCGGCGCGCCGGCGCCACTGCCGGTGCAGGTGCTCCGCATAGCCTCGCACGTACCAGGCCAGGCGCTCGCTGCGGTCCGCGCCCGCCACCGGCTCGGCGAGCGGCGCGCTGAACTCGATCCGGATCGTCGCATCGGCGGTCAGCGACACCGCGACGGGCACGATGGCGGCACCGGTCTCGAGCGCCAGGTCGGCGAACGTCGTCTCGAATCCCCGCATCCGGCCGCAGAAGGCAAGCGCCAGCTTGCGGCGCCCCTGCAGCCCGTCGGCGAGGATCTGCACCTGGCCGCCGCGCCGCAGCGCCCTCGCCGCTCGATGCAGCTCGCGCGCGCTCTCGATCGCGCGCACGCGGGGGTCGCGGATCTCGGCCGGCGTGCGGCCCCAGGCCCACTGCCAGATCGAGACGCCGGGGTCCATCGCCTCGTGCGACATCCACGTCCAGAACAGCTGCACGAAGAGCGTGTGGGCGTGCGCCAGCACCACGCCGCGCCCGGCGGCGAGCGCGGCGTGCAGGTGCCCCTGTCCCGCCACCTCGCACAGCGAGAGAAACGGGACCGGCGCCATCGCGCCGAGCATCGCGTGCGACACCCGTATCCAGGTATTCGCCATCAGGCTGTGCTGCACGATGCCCTCGGGGGCGGCGGGCTGGAGCCCGGTCTGCGTGATGAACTGCCGGACCAGGGCGTGCTCCGCGGGAAACACGGTGCGGTGCACCCACGGCTCCCCGCACCAGGCGCGCAGCGTCCGGGCGATCGACCGGTACGCCGTCGCTTCCTGTCCGGCGCTCGCGGCGCGCTCGCAGCTGCGTTGCAGCAGCCGGATGAAGCCCTCGCGCAGCTCGTCGCCGCTGTGCGCGCGCGCCGGGCCGTGCGGTGCGCTAGCCCGGCGGCCCGGGGACGGCATCGGCGTCGAGCGCGTGGAGGCGCTCCGAGCGGTCGGTCAGTCGCGGGCTTTCGCCGACGGCGTTGCGCGGACGCCTCTGCCGATCGAGCAGCACGACATCGTAGCCCGCTCGGCTCAGGCTGGCAGCCGCCACACTGCCGGCCGGCCCGCCGCCCACCACGACGGCGTCGCAGCTCGCCGGAACGCTCACGTCCGCCTCACGCCGGCCGCTTGGCGCCGACCAGCCTGGCGATCGCGGCGAGCGACGCGAAATTCTCCAGCACGATGTCCTCCGGCGCGATCTCCACCCCGAAGCGTTCCTCGATGAAAGCGATGACCTTGAACAGCCCGAGCGAGTCGATCAGCCCGGCCTCGACCAGCGGAGTGTCCGGTTGCGGCGCTTCCGCCGGCGGCGACGCCGCCACTTCCGCGACGATGTAGTCTCGTACGGCGCACATGATCTGCGGCTCGGATGCGGCAGCGGGCATCGACTCTCGCGCGGTCACGTCGTCACGGTTCCGCCGCCGCCGAGCTGGCGCGCGATGTCCTGTCCGGCGCGCAGCATTCGCTCCGGTGTCCAGCGCAGCCCGTTGCCGTCCACGAGCCGGTTGACGAAGGCGTAGAACGAGGCCGCCAGCAGCGTGTCCTGGATCTCGCGTTCGCTCCGGCCCGCCTGCCGCGCAGCGTCCACGTAGGCTGCGATGAGTTGCGAGGTGCGTGGCTCGAGTGGCGAGGCATCGATGATGCGCTTGAACGACGCCACGATCTCCCTGAGCGCCGGTTCGCGCTCGAACAGGGTGCCGAGACCGGCATCGTGGGGTAACGAGGAGAAGAACGGCATCTGCAAATCCTCAGCGCCTGGGCGAAGCGTCCGAGCGCAGCATTCTACCGGAGTCGGAGTCGCTCTCCGCGCGCGCCTGCTCGTGCAAGGCCACGCGATCCACCTTGCCGCTCGAGGTTCTCGGCAGCGCCTCCCTGAACTCGAACTCGGCCGGGATCATGTAGGCGGGCAGGTGCTGCGCGCAGAAGGCGGCGAGCGCGGCGCGATCCGGCGCGGCACCCGGCCGCGGCGCGAGCACCGCCCGCAGGGTGCAGCCGAACTCCTCGTGCGGCACCGGGACGACCACGGCCTCGGCGATCCCGGGATGCCGGTGCAGCACCGCCTCGATGTCGCCGGGCTCGATGCGATAGCCGCGGCTCTTGAGTTGCGCGTCGCGCCGGCCGAGGAACCGGTAGCGTCCCGAGGCGTCGAGCCGCACCCGGTCGCCGGTGCGGTAGACGAGCGCGGGGTCGTGCGGGCGCCGGGGATCGGGGACGAGCGCCGCCTGCGTCAGCTCGGGCAGGCCCCAGTAGCCGCGCATCAGGGTCGGCCCGCGCACGCAAAGCTCCCCCGGCTCGCCGGGCGCGACCGGGCGTCCCTGCTCGTCGAGCGCGAAGACTTCCGTGTTCGCGCAGGCGCGGCCGATCGGCAGCGGCTCGTCGCTCGCGAGGTCCTCGGCCGTCACCGCGTGCACGGTGCACACGTTGGTTTCGGTCGGGCCGTAGAGGTTGAAATAGTCCGGGTGCGGCAGCAGCTGCGCGAGGCGCCGCAGGTGCGGCTGCGGGAAGACCTCGCCCGCGAACAGCACCGCGCGCAGGCGCGCGTAGCGGTGCCGCTCCAGCCCCCCGCGCAGCGCGAGCTGGATGAGCGCCGAGGGCACCGAGTACCAGACCGAGATCGCCGAGGCTTCGATCCAGTCGGCGAGATTGCGCGGGAACAGGCCCGTCGCCGCCGGTACCGGAAGCACGGCGGCACCGGCGGCGGCGGCGCCGAACAGATCGAGCACCGAGAGGTCGAAGTGCAGCGGCGCGTGGTTGGCGAGCCGATCGTCCTGCTTCAGGCCGAAGCAGTCCACCGCCCAGTGCACGAAGCTGAGCGCGGCACGATGGCTGAGCATCACCCCCTTCGGCCTGCCGGTGGATCCCGAGGTGTAGAGGATGTAGGCGAGGTCCTGCTCGATCGCGCCGGGATCGGGCGGCGTCCTGGAGGGCGCGCCGGACAGCTCGGACCATCCGAGCACGTCCCCGCCCGAGGCGGCATCGACGGCGATGGCGCAGGGGGGCCGCGCCGAGGTCTCCGCGCGCAGGCGCGCGAGCCGCTCGCGCGTCCCGACCAGCGCCGCCACCCCGCAGTCCTCGAGCAGCAGCGCGGCGCGCGCGGGCGGGGCGCCGGGGTCCACCGGGACGTAGGCCGCGCCGCACTTCAGCACGCCGAAGACGGCCACGACGGCCTCCAGCGAGCGCTCGAGCTGGATCGCGACGCGCTCGCCCGCGGCGACGCCGTGGCGCAGCAGCAGGTGGGCGAGCCGGCTGGACTGCTCGTCGAGCTCGGCGAAGGTGAGGACGCGCGCCCCGCTCACCACCGCGGCGCGCCCGGGGACGCGCGCCGCGCTGGCCTGGAGCAGATGGTGCAGCAGGAAGGGCGTCACCGGCCCTCGTTCAGCTCGTCGCGCGCGAGCCGCGCCACCGTCTCCCCGAGCTCGGCGTGCTCTGCGGCCAGCGAGAAGTCCACCGCGCGATTGTTCCACAGCGGCGCGCCACCTGCTCTGATATCCTACGCGGCGCTCCAGGCGCCGGCCGCGCCCCTTGCCATGATCCTCAGCCACCGGCACCGCTTCATCTTCTTCTGCAACGGCAGGACCGGCACCTCGAGCGTCGAAAGATCGCTCGCGCACCTGCAGGAGGGCGAGCGCTACGCGTTCCGCGCACTGAACGTCTTCGTGGGCAAGCACATCCCGCCGGCCGTGTTGCGCGGTTGCCTGCCGAAGGCGGTCTGGTCCGGCTACTTCAAGTTCGTGTTCGTGCGCAACCCGTTCGACTGGTTCGTCTCGCAGTGGAAGCACAACTTCCGCTTGCGCGCCGCGGCGCGCGCGCCATGGGCCAGCACCGGCCCCGAGGGCGGGATCCGCTACCTGGGGCGGCCGATGGAGGAGCTGGCGCGCAAGGACGTGTTCACGCCCGGCGACGTCGAGCTGCTGTTCGAGTATCTCGCCCGCTACCACCGCGCCGCGCCCTGGGCGCAAGGCCTGTTCCAGTGCAATTTCGCCGACGATGCCGACGGCGAGCAGCTGGTGGACTTCGTCGGGCGGTACGAGGCGCTGCGCGAGGACTTCGCGCACGCGCTCGGCCGCGTCGGGCTGCAGGCGCGGCTGCCGCACCTCAACCGCACCGAGCACCGGCACTACGCCTCGTACTTCAGCGCCGCGTCCGCGGCGCGCGCGGCCGAGCTCTGGGCGCGCGATTTCGAGCGCTTCGGCTACCCGGCGAGGCTCGCGCCGTGAGGATCGCGTTCCTCGCCGAGCCCGGGGAGCCGTTGCGTGCCGGGGCGCTCGAGGAGGTCCCGCTCGGGGGCTCCGAGTCGGCGCTGCTGCTCGCGGCGCGCGAGCTCGCGCGGCGCGGCCACGCCGTCACGCTCGCGTGCAAGGGCGCGCCCGACGGCACCGAATGGGAGGGCGTGCGGCTGCGCGACCTGCGCGCCGCGGCGCGCGAGCTGCCCGGGGTAGACGCCATCGTGACGCTCAACCGCCTGATCGACCGCAGCGAGCTCGAGCGCCTGGCGCCGCGCCGCCCGCTGTACGTCCACTGGCACCAGAATGACGCGTTCTCGGCCTACGGCGAGCGGCTCGGCGACCCCGCGCTCGGCGCTCACGTCGACCTGTTCGTCTTCGTGTCGCACACGCAGGCGGCGGCATTCCTCGCCGCCCGGGCCCTCGAGCCGCGCCGCGCGGCGGTCATCGCGAATCCGGTGTCGCCGCCGTTCCGCGGCCTCTTTCCCGACGACGCGCCGGTGCTGGCGGCCAAGGACCCCGACCTGCTGGTCTACGCGAGCGCCCCGAATCGCGGCCTCGTGCCGCTGCTGCGCGGCGTGCTGCCGCGGCTGCGCGCCTCGCGCGCGTCGCTGCGGCTCGAGGTGTTCTCGGGCTTTCAGCTGGACCAGGGCCTGGGCTACCGGGCGAGGGACGGCGCGCCGCGCACCGACTTCTACGCGGCGCTGCTCGGCGAGTGCGAAGCCACGCCGGGCGTGACGCTGCGTCGAGGTATCCCCAAGCCCAGGCTTGCCGAGGCGTTTCGCGTCGCGGCGATGCTGTGCTATCCGTGCACCTATCGCGAGACCTGCTGCGTCGCGGCGCTCGAGGCGATGGCGGCGGGATGTCAGGTGAGCACCACGGACGTGGGCGCGCTGCCCGAGACCACGGGCGGTTTCGCCGGCCTGACGCACGCGCCGCCGCAGCCCCCGTACGATCAGCTTTGCGCCGACTTCGCCGAAAACACCCTGCGCATGCTCGCCGAGCGCGCGCGAGATCCCGAGGCGCTCGAGAGGCGGCTCAGGCGGCAGATCGACTACGTGCTGCGCAATCACGACCCTGCCGTGGTCGGCGCGCAGTGGGAGCGCCTGCTGGCGCGGGCGGCGTGAGGGGCGGAGCGTGGTGGGTGGTACTGGGATCGAACCAGTGGCCCCTGCTGTGTGAGAGCAGTGCTCTACCGCTGAGCTAACCACCCCGCTTGCGGAGCGGCGGATTTTACGCCAAAAAGGAACCCATGAGCATTAAGGGCAAGGCGTTCATCGTCGGCGCCTTCGAGCACCCTGCGCGCAAGGCGCCGGACAAGTCGGTGGCGCAGCTGCACGCCGAGGTGGCGAAGGGCGCGCTCGAGGACGCGGGCCTGTCCAAGTCCGACGTCGACGGCTACTTCTGCGCCGGCGACGCGCCGGGGCTCGGCCCGCTCTCGATGCTCGACTACCTCGGGCTCAGGGTGCGGCACGCCGACTCCACGGAGACCGGCGGCTCGTCCTACCTGGTGCACGTCGCGCACGCGGCGCAGGCGATCGCCGCGGGGAAGTGCGATGTCGCGCTGGTGACGCTCGCCGGCCGGCCGCGCTCCGAGGGCTCGAGCGGCACGCAGCCGAGGAGCTGGGGCCCGAACCTGCCGGATGCGCCGTTCGAGGCGCCCTACGGCCTGGTGACCGCCAACAGCTACGCCATGGTGGCGATGCGCCACATGCACGAGTTCGGCACCACGGGCGAGCAGCTCGCCTGGATCAAGGTGGCGGCTTCCCATCACGCGCAGCACAACCCGCGCGCGATGCTCCGGGACGTGGTGACGGTGAAGGACGTGCTGCAGTCGCCCGTGATCGCCGATCCCCTGCATCGCCTGGACTGCTGCGTGGTGTCCGACGGCGGCGGCGCGTTGATCGTCGCGCGGCCCGAGATCGCGAAGCAGTTGCAGCGCCCGCGGGTGCGCATCCTCGGCGCGGGCGAAGCGACCAAGGGCCAGAACGGCGGCAGGGTCGACCTCACCACCTCGGCGGCGGTCTGGTCGGGCCGGGCGGCGTTCGAGGAGGCGGGCGTGCAGCCGGCCGACATCCGCTACTGCTCGATCTACGACAGCTTCACCATCACGGTGCTGGTGCAGCTCGAGGACCTCGGCTTCTGCGCCAAGGGCGAGGGCGGGCGCTTCGTCGCCGACGGCAACCTGATCTCGGGCAGCGGCAGGCTTGCCTTCAACACCGACGGCGGAGGCCTGTGCAACAACCACCCGGCGAACCGCGGCGGCATGACCAAGGTGATCGAGGCGGTGC
>CAZOWR010000050.1:0-15996 GCA_964583645.1 uncultured Enterobacteriaceae bacterium | reverse complement strand
CGCCCGCCGCGCACGAGCTGCAGCGCCTGCGCGACGAACTCGATCTCGCGGATGCCGCCGGGCCCCAGCTTGATGTCGCCGGCGAGCTCGCGCCGCGCCACCTCGCGCCGCACCTCGGCGTGCAGGCGCCGCATCGCCTCCAGCGTGCCGTAGTCGAGGTACTTGCGGAACACGAACGGGCGCACGATCTCGGCGAGCGCCTCGTGCTGCGCCCCGCTCAGGGGGCGTGCCTTGATCCAGGCGTAGCGCTCCCATTCGCGGCCCTGGGTGACGAAATAGCGCTCGAGCGCCTCGTAGCCGAGCACCAGCGGGCCCGCGCCGCCGTAGGGCCGCAGGCGCAGGTCGACGCGGAAGGCGAAGCCGTCCTCGGTGAGCGCCGAGAGCAGCGCGACGAGCTTGCGGCCGGTGCGCTCCAGCCGCTCCGGGTCGCGCGGCTCGGGGTGCACGAAGACGAGGTCGATGTCCGAGGAGACGTTCAGCTCGCGCCCGCCGAGCTTTCCCATGGCGAGCACGACCAGCTCGGGCTCTTCGAGCCAGGCGAGCGCGGCGCGGATCGCCTGCTCGGCGAGCTCGCTCATCGCGCCGCACACCTGCGCGAGATCGGCCTCGCCGGCGAGGTCGAGCGCCATCGTCCGCAGCAGCACGCGCTGGCGCAGGCGCCGCAGGCGCCGCATGAGCGCGGCTTCGTCCTCGGGCGCCGGAGCCGCGAGCGCGCGCCGGATCTCCTCTGCGCCCCAAGGCGAGCGCGCCTCGAGCTCGGCGGCGAGCTCCGGGCGCGCCGCGAGCAGGCGCTCGGCGTAGCGCGACAGATCGGCGAGGCGGGGCGGTGCGCGCATTTGCCGCTAGAATGGCAGGCGGCTCGCGCCGCCGAACGTTTTCGGTATCTGCTTGCCCCATCCACTATAGGGGCCGCGCTAGGCAATGCAAAGCCTGTTCCGCAGACTGCTGCTGGCGGTCGAGATTCTCGCCTGGGTGCTGTTCTTCTCGGGCGCGGCGCTCGTCCTGTCGGTGCGCTACTGGTTCCTGCCGAACGTCGAGCGCTACCGCGCGGACATCGTCGCCGGCATCTCGCGCGCGGTCGGCCTGCCGGTGCGCGTCGGCGCCATCGAGACCGACTGGCTGGGCCTGCGGCCGCGGCTCTCGATCGCCGATGTGCGCGTGCACGACCGCGACGGGCGCGAGGCGCTGGTGCTGCCGGCGGTCGAGAACGTCGTCTCCTGGAGCTCGGTGGTGTACCGGGAGCTGCGGCTGCACTCCTTCGTCATCGACCGCCCGAAGCTCACGGTGCGTCGCGACGCCGCGGGCGAAGTGTTCGTCGCCGGCATCCGCGTCACGGGCGGGGACGGCGAGGGGGGCCTTGCCGACTGGATCCTGGCGCAGAACCAGATCGTGGTGCGCGGGGCGGAGATCGAGTGGCGCGACGAGCGGCGCGGTGCGCCGCCGCTGGTGCTCTCCTCGCTCAACCTGCGCATCCAGAACGAGGGCGAAGCGCATGCCGTAGGCCTCTCGGCGCGGCCGCCGCGCCACCTCGGCCCGGGACTCGAGCTGCGCGCCCTGCTGGTGGGCCGGAGCGCGAAGCGCCCCGCGCAGTGGGACGGGCGTGTGTATGCGGAGCTCGGCTACACGGATCTGGCGGGTTGGCGCGCCTGGGTGGACTATCCCCTCGACGTGCGCCGCGGCGTCGGCGCGCTGCGCCTGTGGGCGAACCTCGGCCGCGGGCAGGTGACGCGCGCCACGGCCGACGTGGCGCTCTCGGACGTGGTCGCGCGCCTGGCCGCCGAGCTCCCGGTGCTCGAGGTGCAGCAGGTGCGCGGCAGGCTCTACGGCAGCGCCACGCCGCGCGGCTACGAGTTCGGCGTGCGCGGCCTCGCCCTGGCGAGCGGCAGCGGCCCGGCGATGCACTCGACCAGCTTCCGCATGCTGTGGGAGCCCGCGGCAGGCGCCGCGCCGCAGCGCGGCAGCTTCAGCGCCAACCTCGTCGAGCTGGGCCCGCTCGCCAACCTCGCCGAGTACCTGCCGTTGCCTGCGGACATGCGGGGGCTGCTCGCCGAGCTCAAGCCCCAGGGCAACCTCCTCGACGCGCGGCTCGACTGGACGGGCGAGCTGCCCGACCGCGCCACCTTCTCGCTGAAGAGCCGTTTCGCCGGACTTGCCCTGCAGGCCTGGCGCACGGTGCCCGGCTTCACCGGGCTCTCCGGAAACATCGATGCGAACGAGCGCAAGGGCGCGGTGTACCTCGCATCGCAGAAGACTGAGCTCGACCTGCCGCGGGTGTTCCCGGAGCCGCGCATCGCGCTGGATTCGCTCAACGGCGAGATCCGCTGGGAGCGCGAGCCGGGGGGGGCGCTGGCGGTGCGCCTGGCCAACCTCGGCTTCGCCAACGCCGACTTCGCGGGCGCGGCCTTCGGCAGCTACCGCTACACGGGCGAGGGTCCGGGCGAGGCCGACCTGTCGGCGAGCCTGGCGCGAGCCGACGGCCGGCGCACCGCGCGCTACCTGCCGCTGCCCGGGATCCTCGGCACCGACACGCGGGAGTGGCTGGTCGGCGCGATCCTCGGCGGCCAGGCCACCGAGGCGCGCCTGCGCCTGAAGGGGGACCTGCGCGACTTTCCCTTCGCCGATCCGTCGCAGGGGCAGTTCCTGGTCGCGGCGCGGGTGTCGGGCGGCGTGCTCGAGTACGCCTCGGGCTGGCCGCGCATCGAGGCGATCGAGGCGGAGCTCAGCGTCGATCGCGACCGCATCGAGATCGTCGGCCGCAGCGGCAGCATTCTCGGGGCGCGCATCGCCAACGTGCGTGTCAGCATCCCCAGCCTGCTCGCGCCGGAGACGCACCTCCTCGTGGACGGCCAGGCCGAGGGGCCCACCGCCGAGTTCCTGCGCTTCATCCAGGCGAGCCCCGTGCGCCGCATGATCGAGGGCGTCAGCGACGCCATGAGCGCGCAGGGGCGCGGGCAGTTGCGGCTGCGCCTGGACCTGCCGCTGGGCGATCTCGCCAAGAGCAGCGTCGCGGGCGAGTACCAGTTCAGCGCCAACCAGGTGGTGGTGGACCCGCGCCTGCCGCCGATTGCGGGCGCCGCGGGCCGCATCGGCTTCACCGAGTCCGCGCTCACGGTCCACGAGACGCGCGGCCAGCTCTTCGGCGGCCCGGTGACCGTCGCGGGAGGCACGCGGCCGGGCGCCGGCACCGTGGTCACGGCGAAGGGCGAGGCCACGGTCGAGGGCATGGCGCCGGTGTTCGACCATCCGTGGCGGCGGCGCCTCTCGGGCAGGGCGCCCTACAGCGCGACGGTGCAGGTGATGGATGGCCGCGCGCGCGTCGCCTTCGAATCGCAGCTCGAGGGCGTAGCGAGCAGCCTGCCGCCGCCGCTCGCCAAGGCGGCGCACGAGAGCGTGCCGCTGCGCGTCGACATCGTTCCGGGCGAGGGGCGCGAGCGCATCTCGGTGGCGGCGGGCCGCCTCGTCAGGGCCGAGTTCCTGCGCGTGGCGCAGGACGCCGGCGGACCTATGCACACGCAGCGCTCCCTCGTCACGCTGGGGTCCGCGGAGGCGCCGGTGCTCGAGGGGGCGCAGGCGCTCGGGACCACCGTGCGCGGCAGCCTCGCGGGGCTCGATCTGGACCGCTGGCTGCGGCTGTTCGAGACCACCGAGGGCGAGCCGGAGGCGTCGCGCTTCGACCTGAAGCTGGGGGTGCTCGATGCGCTCGGCAAGCGGATGACGGGGGTCGCGCTCCACGGCGTGGCCGAGCCCGGGGGATGGACGGCGAGCATCACGGCGGACGAGCTCGCCGGGGACCTCGTCTACCGCTCGGAGGCGGGCGGGCGGCTCATCGCACGCTTCCAGCAGTTCACGCTGCCGCCGGATTCGCCCGGCGCGAGGGCCGAGGAGGGGCCGAAGCGCTTCCCCGCGGTGGATCTCGCCGCGGAGAGCTTCACGCACCGCGGCCGCAAGCTCGGGCGCGTCGAGATCGGCGCGCGCCACGAAGGCAAGGACTGGCGCATCGAGCGCCTGTCGCTCCTCGCCCCCGATTCCGCGCTCACGGGCAAGGGCGTCTGGCGCACCGGCGAGGCCTCGCGCACCACGCTCGCCTTCGCGCTGGAGGTCAAGGATGTCGGCCAGCTCCTCGCCCGCTTCGGCTACCCCGATCACGTCAAGGGCGCCAAGGGCAAGCTCACCGGGTCGGTGGTCTGGGCGGGCGACCCCGTGTCGGTGGACTACGCGACGCTCGCCGGGAGCCTGCAGATGGAGGCCGCCGACGGGCAGTTCCTCGAGATCGAGCCGGGCCTCGGGAAGCTCGTCTCGCTCATGAGCCTGCAGATGCTGCCGCGGCGCATCACGCTCGATTTCCGCGACGTGTTCTCCAAGGGCTTCCAGTTCGACCGCATCTCGAGCGGGTTCGCGATCGAGCGCGGGGTCATGACGACCAGGGACTTCCGCATGCGCGGGCCCGCGGCGGAGGTGACGATGACCGGCCGCATCGACCTCTCGCTCGAGACGCAGGATCTGCAGGTGCGCGTGGTGCCGAGCGTGGGCGGCATGGCCTCGACCGTGATCGGCATCGTGAACCCGGTCGCGGGCGTCGCCGCCCTGGTCGCGCAGAAGATCCTCAAGGACCCGATCAGCCAGATCGCCGCCTACGAGTACCAGGTGACGGGGCTGTGGACCGACCCCAAGATCGAGCGCCTGCAGCCAACGCCGGTCGCCGCCGAGCCGGGGCCGGTGCAGGGAGGCAACTGACGTTGGGCGGCAGGGTCCTTTTCGCCGCCGTGCAGATGGTGTCCGGCCCCGAGGTCGCGCCGAACCTCGCCTCGGCGGGGCGCCTGGTCGCCGCTGCGGCCGCCGCGGGGGCGAAGGTGGTGGCGCTGCCGGAGAACTTCGCCGTCCTCGGCCGCCACGAGCGCGACAAGCTCGCCGTGCGCGAAGCCGAGGGAGCAGGGCCAATACAGGATTTTCTCGCGCGCGCTTCGCGCGAAAACCGGGTGTGGCTGGTGGGCGGCACGATGCCCATGGCCTGCGCCGACCCGGATCGCGCCCGCGCCGCGTGCCTGGTGTACGACGACGCGGGCCGGCGCGCGGCGCGCTACGACAAGCGGCACATGTTCCGCCTGGACCATGCGAGCGAATCCCACGACGAGCGGCGCACGCTCGAGCCCGGCGACACCTCGGTTGCGCTCGATACGCCGCACGGGCGGTTCGGGCTCTCGGTCTGCTACGACCTGCGCTTCCCGGAGCTGTACCGCGAGGCGGGCCGGGTGGACGCCTGGTTCGTGCCTTCGGCCTTCACCGCGGTGACCGGCGCCGCGCACTGGGAGACGCTGGTGCGCGCCCGAGCGATCGAGAACCAGTGCTACGTGATCGCGCCGGCGCAGGGCGGGGCGCACCCGGGAGGGCGGCGCACGCACGGCCACAGCATGATCGTGGATCCCTGGGGCGAGGTGCTCGCGCGCCAGCCGGAGGGAGAAGGCGTCGTGATCGCGGAGGTGGATTCCGCGCGCCTCGAGGAAGTGAGAAAATCCCTCCCTGCGCTCGAGCACCGCGCCATTCCCTGAGCATGGACACCGACCCCCTTCTCGCCGCCGCCGACTCGTGCCTGCTCGCGCCCTTCGACCTCGAGGCGCGCAAGCTGCAGGGCGTGTTCGGCGCGCTCGCGGCGCGGCGCCTCGATTACGCCGACCTCTACTTCCAGTACACCCGCGCGGAGAGCTGGAGCCTGGAGGAGGGCATCGTCAAGTCGGGCAGCTTCGCGATCGAGCAGGGGGTGGGGGTGCGCGCCATCGCGGGCGAGCGCACCGCGTTCGCCTATTCGGACGAGATCAGCCGCTCGGCGCTCGAGGATGCGGCGCGCGCGACGCGCGCCATCGCGCGCGCCGGCGGGTCGCACCGGACGAGCCTCGCGCGCCGGGGCACGGCACCGCGCCGCTACGAGCCCGTCGACCCGATTGCCTCGCTGGAGGCCGGGGCCAAGGTGGCCATGCTCGAGAAACTCGAACGCAGATGTCGTGCGCTCGACCCGCGCGTGACGCAGGTGATGGCGCACCTCGGCGGCGAGTACGAGGTGGTGCTGGTGGCGCGGGCCGACGGCGTGCTCGCCGCCGACGTGCGGCCGCTGGTGCGGCTGTCGCTGCAGGTCATCGCCGAGGCCAACGGCCGGCGCGAGTCCGGCAGCGCGGGCGCCGGCGGGCGCACCGATTATTCTCACTTCACGCCGGAGGTGCTCGAGGACCTCGCGCGTCGCGCGGTCGACCAGGCGCTCGTCAATCTCGAGGCGCAGCCGGCGCCCGCGGGCAGCTTCACGGTGGTGCTCGGGCCGGGCTGGCCGGGGGTGCTGCTGCACGAGGCGATCGGCCACGGGCTGGAGGGCGACTTCAACCGCAAGGGCAGCTCGGCCTTCAGCGGACGCATCGGCGAGCGCGTCGCCTCGCGCGGCGTCACCGTGGTGGACGACGGCACGCTCCCCGGGCGGCGCGGCTCGCTCACGGTGGACGACGAAGGCAACCCCACCAGGCGCACCGCGCTCATCGAGGACGGCATCCTGCGCGGCTACCTCCAGGACAGCCTCAACGCGCGGCTCATGAAGATGCCGCTCACCGGCAACGGCCGGCGCGAGTCCTACGCGCACCTCGTGCTGCCGCGCATGACCAATACCTACATGCTCGCGGGGACCATGGATCCCGCCGAGATCATCGCGAGCGTCGACAAGGGCCTCTACGCGGTCAACTTCGGCGGCGGGCAGGTGGACATCACCAACGGCAAGTTCGTGTTCTCGGCCGCCGAGGCCTACCTGATCGAGAACGGCAAGGTCGCGCAGCCCGTCAAGGGCGCGACCCTCATCGGCAACGGCCCGGACGTGCTGACGCGCGTCTCGATGATCGGCAACGACATGAAGCTCGATCCCGGCATCGGCACCTGCGGCAAGGACGGGCAGAGCGTGCCGGTGGGGGTGGGGCAGCCGACGCTGAGGATCGACGGGCTGACCGTGGGCGGGACGGCGTGACGCGGCTCTCCTGCAACGAGACCGAGCTCCTCGCAGGCGCCGAGGAGATCGCGGCGCGCATCCCGGACGGCGCGTACCTCGCGCTGCCGCCCGATTACTCGATGCCGGCGATGGAAGTGGTGCGGGCGCTGGTGAGGAGAAAGGCGAATCACCTGCGGCTGCTCGGGGTCCCGATCCTGGGACTTTGCGCCGACCTTCTGATCGGCGCGGGCTGCGTCGCGGAGGTCGAGTCGAGCGCCGTGTCGCTGGGGGAGGCGGGCCTCGCGCCGCGCTTCACGGAAGCCGCCGAGAAGGGCGAGATCGCGGTGAAGGACGCCACCTGCCCGATGGTGCATTCCGCCTTGCAGGCGGCGGAGAAGGGCGTGCCGTTCATGCCGCTGCGCGGGGTGCTCGGCTCGGACCTCGTCGCGCGGCGCGCCGACTGGAAGACGATCCAGAACCCGCTCGCCGCGGACGAGGACCCGATCCTCGTCGCCGCCGCGATCCGGCCGGACGTGGCGCTGTTCCATGCGCGCTGGGGCGATGCGGCGGGCAACGTCTGGGTGGGACGCCGCAGGGAGCTCGCCACCCTCGCGCATGCGGCAAAGCAGACCTTCGTCACGGTGGAGGAGATCCGTGAAGGCGACATGCTGGAAGACGAACTGGTTGCCCCGGGCTGCATCGCCGCGGTCTACGTGAGCGCGATCGCCGAGGCGAAGCGCGGCGCCTGGCCGCTCGGTATCGCGGGGTGCTACGGCATCGACGACGCACATCTGGCGCGCTATGCTGCCGCGAGCAAGTCGCGCGAGGGCTTCGCGCGTTATGTGGAGGAGTTCGTGCACCACGCGGTGACCGCGTGAAGGAAGGCACATGGGTACCGTAAGCAACCGGGAAATGCTGGTCGCGCGCTGGAACGAGCTCGTCAACGATCCGAGCCTCGCGGACGTCCCGTACAAGATCGAGCTGAACTCCGAGGGGACGATCCTGATGAGCCCGGCCAACAACTGGCACGGAACGGTCCAGGCCTGGTTGGCGCACTTCCTGCGGGAGGCGCTGCCCGAAGGAGTCGTCATTACCGAGTGCTCCGTGCTCACGGAGGCCGGCGTGCGCGTGCCCGACGTCGCCTGGTGCTCGGCGGCGTTCGCGGCCGAGCAGGGCACGGGCACCCCCTTCACCCGTGCGCCCGAGATCTGCGCGGAGATCCTCTCGCCCTCGAACAGCCCGGCCGAGATGGAGCGCAAGGTGCAGGGATTCCTCGCTGCAGGCGCGAAGGAAATCTGGCTCGTGCGCGAGGCCGAGGGCGTGTCGTTCCTCGGGCCGACGGGTCGGCTCGAGCGCAGCGCATTTGTGCCCGAGGTCAGGCTCCCGCCCAGTCTCTTTCAGGCGTGAGCTTCGCGCGCGAAGAACTGCTCGCCTGCGTCATCGCGCGTCTGATCGGCGAGGCGCGCCACGTCGCGGTCGGGGCGGCCTCGCCGATTCCCGCCACGGCGTGCGAGCTGCTGAAGGCGCGCGGCGCGCGGCTGCGGGTCTCGTTCCAGCACAAGCGGCGGGGCAACCCCTTCACCGAGGGCTCGCGCGAGCTCTTCGACCTCGCGGGGCAGGGACGGATCGACGTCTTCTTCCTCGGCGGCGCGCAGATCGACGGCGAGGCGAACATCAACCTCGTGAGGGCGGAGGGCAAGCGCTTCCCCGGCTCGTTCGGCTCGGCGTACATGTACGCCGTGGTGCCGCGCGTGATCCTGTTTCGCGAGGAGCATTCCAGGCGCGTGCTGGTGCCGAAGGTCGAGTTCGTCTCGGCGCGCGGCGATCCGCAGGCGCTGCTCACGGGGATGGCGCTCTTTGCGTGGCAGCCGGAGAAGCGGCGGTTCCGGCTGGAGAGCGTGCATCCCGGCTCGAGCGCCGCGGAGGTCAGGGAGGCGACGGGATTCGACTACGACGAGAACGGCGCCGAGCCGACGCCCGAGCCCTCGGCCGAGGACCTCGGGCTGCTGCGCGGGCCGGTGGCCCAGGCGGTGCGGGAGAACTACCCGGAGTTCGCGCGGCGGGTGTGGCGCGGGTGAATCCGGGTCTGGGAGCCGCCACTCGTATTGCGCCACCGGCAGGCACGTAATACACTGCTCGCATGAAAACGCTGACCGTGCGCCTTCCCGAGCCGCTCGCGGCCGACATCGCGGCGGAGTCCCGCGGGCGCGGGATCTCGAAGTCGGACGTCGTACGCGAGCGCCTCACGCTCGCGCAGCAGGCTTCGGGCCGACCGCCCGAGCCGCTGCAGGCGATCGCCGACCTGATCGGGTCGGTGGGCGGTCTGCCGGCGGACCTGAGCGCGCGAAGGAAGCACTACTTGCGGGCTACGGGCTATGGCCGCAAGCGTCCTCGTTGACGCCGGCTTCGTCGTGGCGCTACTCAGCCGCCGCGACGCTCACCATGGGTGGGCCGTGGCCGAGGGCGGGAGGCGAACGCCGCCGTGGAGCACCTGTGAAGCCGCGCTCTCCGAGGCGTTTCACCTGCTCGGGACGCGGGGCGCCCCCGCGCTGCGGGGGCTGCTGCAGCGGGGCTCCCTGCGTGTCGCGTTCGGCCTCGCGGAGCACCTCGAGCCGGTGCTGAAGCTGATGGACAAGTACGCCGACATGCCCATGAGCCTTGCCGACGCCTGCATGGTCCGCATGACGGAAACGCTCTCGGATTCCCTCGTCCTGAGCACCGACGCGGACTTCCGCATCTACCGGCGGCACAGCCGGCAGGTCGTTCCCTGCGTGGTGCCGGGGTAGGCCGACAAGGAGCGGCGCGAGGGGGCGCCGCGGGCCGGGCTGTACACGGCGTCTCGGCGATCTACACGGGCCTGGAGTCGGTGCTCGAGGCGATTGCACCGTCGGGGTCGACCTGGAGACCGGCCAGGGGCGCTTCACGTTCGGCTCCGCCGAGCTGATCGGGGGGATCGACTTCATCCCGATCGCGATCGGGCTCTTCGGGCTGGGGGAGATTTACTACGCCTTCTACACCGGCCTGCACGCCACGGGCACCGGCGGCATCGTCCAGTACCAGAGCGAGAAGCGCTTCTGGCCCGAAGCGCGCGACTACCTCCAGACGCGCTGGGCGCTGCTGCGCGGCTCGCTGCTCGGCTTCGTCGTGGGCGTCATTCCCGGGGCGGGCGCGACGGTCGCCTCGCTCGTGTCCTACTCGCTCGAGAAGTCGGTGTCGCGCACGCCCGAGCGCTTCGGCAAGGGCGCGATGGAAGGGCTGGTGGGACCGGAAGCCGCGAACAACGCCGCCTCCTCGGGCGCGATGGTGCCGCTGCTCACGCTCGGCATCCCGGGCTCGGCCTCCACCGCGGTGCTGCTCGCCGCATTCATGCTCTGGGGCTTACGCCGGGGCCGCTCCTCATGGCGCAGCAGCGCGAGTTCGCCTGGGGGCTGATCGCCAGCATGTACCTCGGCAACGTGGCGCTGCTGGCGCTCAACATCTTCGCCATCCCGCTCTTCGTGCAGCTCGTGAAGCTGCCCTACCGCCTGCTCGCGCCGGCGGTGATCCTGGTCTGTACCATGGGCACCTACAGCGTGAACGGCAGCATCGTCGAGACCTGGCTCATGTTCAGCGCCGGCCTCGCCGGCTTCTTCATGAAGCGCCACGGCTTCTCGCCCGCGGCGCTGGTGCTCGCGCTCGTGCTCGGGCCGCTCGCCGAGCAGTCCTTGCGCCAGTCGCTCACCATCTCGGAGGGCTCCGCGGCGATCTTCCTCGAGCGCCCGATGTCGCTCTGGATCCTCGGCGTCACGGCGGCGGTGCTCGCGGCGGGGATGGTGATGCGCCGCGCTCAGCCGCCCGCCGCCTCGCCGCCCGACTGCTCGAGCCAGCGCCGGTAGATCCTCGGGTAGGAGTCGCCGTAATCCGGCCAGGGCTCGATCCACATCGGCACCGGCTCGCTCACGTCCAGGGCCCCGCTCTCGGCGAGCCGCTCCGGGAGCCAGGTCGCCACCGCGGGGAAGACGAAGAGCAGCGCGATCGCCACGACCTGGATCCCCATGAATTCGAGCATGCCGCGGAAGATCGTGCCGAGGGGCCACTCGCGCACCACCTGCCGCAGGTAGTAGGCGGCCATCGCCACCGGCGGGGAGAGAAACGCGGTCTGAAGCGTCACCGCGACGAGCGCGCCGAACCACACCATGTCGACGCCGAGCGCGTTCACCACCGGGTAGAAGATCGGCACGAAGACGAGCACGATCGCGGGCCACTCGAACGGCCAGCCGAGCAGGAACAGCAGCAGCGCCACCAGCACGAGCATCGCGGTGGTGGGCAGCGCGAGCGCGACCAGCGACTGGGTGAGCCAGTCGGCGGTGCCCAGGCGCGCGAACACCGCGCCGAATACGTTCGAGGTGACGGCGAGGAACAGCACCATGCTGGCGGTGGCGAGCGTCCGGCGTGCGGCGTCCATGAAGGCGGGCCAGGTGAGCCTGCGCCAGGCGAGCATGAGCGCCCCGAGCGCGCCCACGCCCGCGGCCTCGGTCGGCGTGGCGAGGCCGGCGAGGATCGCGCCGAGCGTCGCGGCGATCAGTACGAAGAGCGGCACGACGCCGAGCGCGAGCTCGCGCGCGATCTGCCACGGCGATGTCGCGTGCAGCTCGCGCGGCAGCGGCGGGCCGAGCGAGGGGTTGCGCCGGCAGCGCCACAGCACCCAGGCGAGGTACAGGCCCGCGAGCATGAACCCGGGGCCGAGCGCCGCGGCGTAGAGGTCCACCACCGAGACCCCGAGCACCGGCCCCAGCACGAGCAGCATCACCGAGGGCGGGATCAGCATGCCGAGCGTTCCTCCGGCGGCGATCGAGCCCGCGGCGAGCCGCGCGTCGTAGCCGCTCTTGCGCATCACGGGTGCGGCCATGAGGCCGAGCACCGGGACCGCGGCGCCTACGATGCCGGTCGCCATGGCGAACGCGGTGGAGGTGAGGATGACGACGACGAAGAGCGAGCCGCGCACCGGCGCCATGAGCAGCCGCAGCGCCGTAAAGAGCCGCTCCATCAGCCCCGCCTGCTGCACCACGTAGCCCATGAAGACGAAGAGGGGCACCGCGGCGAGGAGCTCGTCGCGCATCAGCCCGAGCGTCTGGAAATAGGCGAGGTCGAGCACCCGGTCGCCGAGGGACAGCGCGCCGAAGGCGAAGGCGAGGAACAGCAGCGTGAAGGCGACCGGGAAGCCGGCGAATACCGCCGCCATCATGACCAGGAGCATCGCGAGGCCGATGAGCGCATCACCGCTCATGCGACCGGACCGTCCTGGCGCTCGTAATCCTCGCCGCTGCGCAGCGCATGCACGCACTTCGCCAGCTCGGCGGCGCCCTGCACCAGCAGCAGCGCCGCGGCGAGCGGCACGACCGCGCGCAGCGGCCACAGCGGCGGCTGCCAGGCGGTCTCGGCCGAAATCTCGCCGCTTGCGAACGAGGCCCACGCGGCCTCGGCGCCGACCCCCATGAAGAGCGCGACGCCGGGAAAAAAGAACGCCACGTAGGCGGCGGCGTCGATCGCGGCGCGCGTGCGCGGCGACCAGCGCTGCCAGAAGAAGTCGGTGCGCACGTGCGCCCCGGTGCGCAGCGCATAGGCCGCGCCCAGCATGAACATCGAGGCGCACAGCATGTAGATGACCTCGTAGGCCCAGGTGGTGGGCGCCTCGAACGCGTAGCGCGCGACGACCTCGTACGCGGCGGCGGCGAGCAGCGGCACGACGAGCAGCGCGAGCGCGCCGCCCGCGCGCTCGGTGAAGCGGTCGATCGCGCCGATGAAGCGGCGCAGGCGCGCAGTGGATCCGGACATGCTTGCCTTGAGGCAGGGAAGCCTACTCCGATTCCGTTGTACATTTCCCGCCATGACCCCGGCAGAGCGGGCGCTGCGGGCCGTCGGCGGGATGCTCGCGCGCTACCTCACGCGCCCCGTCAAGGACTACGCGCCGCCCGCCACCAGCAGCGGCGAGGA
Source organism: uncultured Enterobacteriaceae bacterium (assembly GCA_964583645.1). Taxonomy (GTDB): domain Bacteria; phylum Pseudomonadota; class Gammaproteobacteria; order Burkholderiales; family SG8-39; genus RBG-16-66-20. The sequence goes on along the minus strand of CAZOWR010000050.1, from coordinate 3,071 downwards.
CCTGCGGCGCGCGCTGCGGCCCGGCGACGTGCTGCTGGTCGAGGGCAACACGCGCGTCAGCACCGCGATCAAGTACCTGACGCAGTCCACCTGGTCGCACGCCGCGCTCTTCGTGGGGCCGCCGCACGAGCTGATCGAGGCCGACGTCGCCGAGGGCGTGCGCGCGGTGCCGCTCGCCAAGTACGCCGACTTCCACACCCGCATCTGCCGGCCGGTGGGGCTGGACGAGGCGGCGATCCGCGAGGTCATCGGCTTCGCGGTGGCGCGGCTCGGCCATCGCTACGACCTGAAGAACCTGATCGACCTCGCCCGCTACCTGCTGCCGGTGCCGCCGGTGCCGGTGCGCGTGCGGCGCCACATGATCGAGCTGGGCAGCGGCGAGCCGACGCGCGCCATCTGCTCGACGCTGATCGCGCAGGCGTTCCAGTCGGTGCGCTACCCGATCCTGCCCTACATCGAGTACCGCCCGGCCGATGCCCCCGGGCGCACGCGCTGCGTGGAGGAGGTGCTGCGCGCGCGCCACCACAGCCTGTTCACACCGCGCGACTTCGACATCTCGCCGTACTTCCGCGTCGTCAAGCCGCGCATCGAGAAGGGTTTCGACTACCGCGCGCTGCGCTGGGACGAGCGGGGCTAGCCGGGGTCCCAGCCGCGCGAGCGCTTCACCGCCTCGCGCCAGCGCCCGAGCAGCTCGGCGACCTGGTCGCGCGGCATGCGCGGGTCGAAGACGCGGTCTTTTTCCCAGCGCGCGGCGATCGCCTCGCGCGAGTCCCAGACGCCCACCGCGAGCCCCGCCAGGTACGCCGCGCCGAGCGCCGTCGTCTCGAGCACCTTGGGGCGCACCACCGGCACGCCGAGCACGTCCGCCTGGAACTGCATCAGCAGGTCGTTGGCGGCCGCGCCGCCGTCCACGCGCAGCTCGGCGAGCGAGGCGCCGGCGTCCTTCTGCATCGCCTCGAGCACGTCGGCGCTCTGGTAGGCAATGGACTCCAATGCCGCGCGCGCGAGGTGCGCGCGTGATGTGCCTCGGGTAAGCCCGACGATGGTGCCCCGCGCGTGCGGGTCCCAGTGCGGCGCGCCCAGGCCGGCGAACGCGGGCACCAGATACACGCCGCCGTTGTCCAGCGCCTCGCCCGCGAGCGGCTCGACCTCCTTCGAGCTGGCGAAGAAGCCGAGCTCGTCGCGCAGCCACTGCACCACCGCGCCGGCGATGAAGACGCTGCCTTCAAGCGCGTACTCGCGCTCGGCGTCGCGCGCATCGAGCGCGTGCCCGAGCTGCGCCGCCGCGGTGCTGAGCAGGCCGTTCGAGGAGCGCACCACCTTATCGCCGGTGTGCAGCAGCATGAAGCAGCCGGTGCCGTAGGTGTTCTTCGCCATGCCGCGGCGGTGGCAGCCCTGGCCGAAGAGCGCCGCCTGCTGGTCGCCCGCGATGCCCGTGACGGGCACCGGCGCGCCGAGCACCGAGGGCGCGATCATGCCGAAGGCGTGCACCGACGGATAGACGTCGGGCAGGATCGCGCGCGGCACGCGCAGCAGCTTGAGCAGCTCCGGGTCCCAGTCGCCCATGTGGATGTTGAAGAGCAGCGTGCGCGAGGCGTTGGTGACGTCGGTGACGTGGGTGCGGCTCTGCGAGAGGTTCCAGACGAGCCAGGTGTCCACCGTGCCGAAGGCCAGCTCGCCGCGCTCGGCGCGCTCGCGCGCGCCCGGCACGTGGTCGAGCAGCCACGCGATCTTGGTCCCCGAGAAGTAGGGATCGATGACGAGGCCGGTGCGCTCCTGCACCAGGCTCTCGGCGCCGACCTCCTTCAGCTCGGCGCACATCGCCGCGGTGCGCCGGTCCTGCCACACCACCGCCTTGTGGATCGGCTGGCCGGTCTGCCGGTCCCAGATCAGCGTCGTCTCGCGCTGGTTGGTGATGCCGCAGGCGACGATCTCCTCGGCCCGCAGGCCCGAGCGCTTGAGCGCCTCGCGCGCCACCGCGCGCTGCGAGCGCCAGATCTCGTCCGGGTCGTGCTCGACCCAGCCCGGCTCCGGGTAGATCTGGCGGAACTCCTGCTGCGCGCTCGCCACGGGCGCGCCGTTCTCGTCGAAGATGATGGCGCGCGAGCTGGTGGTGCCCTGGTCGAGCGCAAGCACGTAGCGCATGCGCCGATTCTAGAGGGGATGCCGCGCCGGCAAAACGGGGCCAGACCCCGATTTTCGATAGAATCCCGCGCTCCCGGGGGAGGCGCGCGACGATGAAGATCCACGAGTACCAGGGCAAGGAGCTCTTCAGGAAGTACGGCGTCGCGACGCCGCGCGGCATTCCCTGCTTCAGCGTGGACGAGGCGCTCGAGGCGGCGAGGAAGCTCGGCGGCGGCGCCTGGGTGGTGAAGGCGCAGATCCACGCCGGTGGCCGCGGCAAGGGCGGCGGCGTGAAGCTGGCGAGATCGCTCGACGAAGTGAAGCAGAACGCCTCCCGGATCCTCGGCATGCGGCTGGTCACGCACCAGACCGGCCCGGGCGGGCAGAAGGTGCGGCGCCTGCTCATCGAGGAGGGCGCCGACATCCGCAAGGAGCTCTACGTCGGGATGGTGCTCGACCGGGTCACGCAGCGCGTCTGCCTGATGGCCTCCTCCGAGGGCGGCATGGACATCGAGGAGGTCGCGGCGAAGACCCCGGAGCGCATCCACAAGGTGCTCGTCGATCCGGCCGCGGGCCTGACCGACGCGGACGCCGAGGCTGTTTCAAGGAAGATCGGGATTCCGGAAGCCTCACTGCGGCAGTCCGCCGCGCTGCTCAGGGCGCTCTATCGCTGCTACGACGAGACGGATGCCTCGCTCGCCGAGATCAACCCGCTCATCCTGAGCGGAGACGGGCGCGTGGTCGCGCTCGACGCCAAGCTCAACTTCGACGACAACGCGCTGTTCCGCCACCCCGAGGTGACGGCGCTGCGCGACCTCGACGAGGAGGATCCGCTCGAGATCGAGGCCTCCAGGCACGACCTGTCCTACATCTCGCTGGAGGGCAACATTGGCTGCATGGTGAACGGCGCCGGCCTCGCCATGGCGACCATGGACACCATCAAGCTC
>CAZOWR010000049.1:0-16049 GCA_964583645.1 uncultured Enterobacteriaceae bacterium | reverse complement strand
GCGCCTGCGGGCGCCGCGACCTGCATGCCGGCGGGCGGCACGGGATAGTGGTAGTACTCCACGTTGCCCTGCGGATCGACCACGGGAACGACGTAGCAGCCGGCAAGCGCAAGCGAGCAGGCCGCGGTGGCAAGACCGATTCTCGATTTCATCGCATCCCCCTTTCATGGCCGCCGGCGATGCGCCGGCCGGTGTGGCCATGCTGGGGGCGGACCATGACGAGCCAGCCTACGGGTCGCTTACCGATCGCTTAGAGCGCCGCAAGCCGATGATCAGGCGATCTTTTCATAGAGCGCCCGGGTCTCCGCCGAGGGCTCGACGCCGAGCCCCGCCAGCGCCGAGCGGCAGCGGCTGAAGGCCTCGATCGCCTCGGCGCGGCGCTCCAGGCGCAGGTACCCGGCGATCAGCCGGCGGTAGAACGGCTCGGCGAGCGGATCGGCCTCGAGGCATTTCTCGTAGCAGCCGAGCGCGCGATCCCACTGCCCCGCCTCCTCCCAGAGGCGGCCGATCGAGGTCATCGCGCGCACGAACCGCGCGCGCAGCCGCTCGCGCGGCGGCAGTTGCCAGGCTTGCTCGGCGTCGCCCGCCATGAAGGGTCCGCGATAGAGCTCGAGCAGGCGCTCGGCGAGGCCCTCCACTCGCGCCGCACCCGGTGCAGCACGGGCCCGGCGAAACAACGCCTCGATCTCGGCCACCACCTCGTCGAACGCCCAGACGTCGACCCAGAAGTAGCGGCGCTCGAGCGTCACCCTGCCCTCGTGCAGCAGCACCGCCCGATCCTCGCCCAGCAGCTTGCGCAGGCGGTGCAGCGTGCTGGTGAACGAGCGGTGCGCCGAGTCGCCATCCACGCGCGGCCAGAGCGCGCCCGTGACGCGCTCTTCGGCCACGCGCTCGCCCCCGTGCGCGATCAGCACCTTCAGCATGTCGAGCGGCCGGCGCTGCGCCTTGCCCGGGGCGGCGATCGGCGCGTCGTGTCGGAGCAGCTCGAAGGCGCCGAGCGCGCGCACGCGGAACGCCCACGGCCAGCCGGGAACCGCGAGCGGAGGCCGCTCGGGCGCGAGCCCGCGCCGGCGGATGAGGCTGCGGGCATAGTCGGGCTCGACCTCGTTCGCGAGCGCGTGCGCGCACAGGCGCGCCATCGGCTCGGGCCGCCACCACAGGAAATGCACGTAGCCGTACTCGCGTCCGAGCGCAAGCCCGCGGCGCAGCGCGCTGACGCCGGGCCGAGGACGGCCGTGCTCGATCGCGAGACGTCCGAAGGCCGCCAGGCAGGTGAACTCGAGGTGCCGGTTGTTGATGCCCTCCACGATCGGCCGCAGCTGCTGCAGCTGGGCGATGCACTTGCGCTCGTCGCCGCACTCGGCGAGCGTCTCGGCGAGCGCCAGGCGGCACAGCGCCTCGAAATAGGGGCAGCCCACCTCGATCGCCATGCGCAGCGCGAGGCGCTCTTCCTGCAGCGCGCGCATCAGGTCCCTGCGCAGCGCCGCCTCCCAGGCCCTGAAGTGGTGGTACAGGCACAGGTTGAACCGTCCCGCGCCCGCGGCACGGCCCTCGAGCCGCGCCGCGAGCTCCGCCGCTGCCTCGAGATCGCCCTCGCCCAGCGCGGCGCCGTAGCCGTTGGCGAGCAGCTGGAACGTCCAGGTGTGCACCCCGGTGGTCTCGGCGAGCTCCAGGCCCGCGCGCATCGCGGCGAGGCCGCCGGCGCGATCCGCGGTGAGCATGCAGTACATCGCCTCTACGTTGGTGAGCGTCAGGCGCGAGAACGGCGTCACCGCTTCCGCGCCGGCGATGGCGCGCATCGCGTCGATCAGCGCGCGCGCCTTGCCGTAGAGCCCGGTCCACATGAGCGTGAGCGAGCACAGCAGCCCCACGAACATCCTGAGGTTGGGATCGGCCGCCTCGCGCGCGCGGGCGAGCGCGCGCTCGATCCACTGCTCGAGGTCGCGCCGCTGGGGCTGGCGCAGCGTGAGGGAGAAGACCATGCTGCAGGCGACGCGCGCCTCGACCGCGGCGGAAGGCAGCCGCATGCCGGCGCGCTCGGCCTCGTCGAGCACCGCGATCCAGCGGTCGAGCAGCGAGAAATCGTCCAGCTCGTAGAGGATCGCGTCCATGGCCCCGGAGGCGGCGAGCACCACGCCGGCGCGCTCCCCCGCGCCCGCGGCGCGGAACAGTTCGAACGCCTGCTCGAAGCGCACTCGGCCCTCGCGCGGCGCGAGCGGCGCCTGGCTCGCCGCCGCCCAGAACACCACCCACGGGTGGCGGTTGCGCGCTTCGGGCGGCAGGTCCTCGGCCCAGCGCGCGAGCGTCTCGCCGCGCCCCTGCGCCAGCATCACCTCGGCGCTGGCTCCGATGAGGCGCGCCATCTCGGCCCAGTCGTGACTGTCGCGATACAGCGCCACTGCCTCCTCGACCTGCCCCGCGGCCTCCATCACCGCCGCCGAGGCCCGCTGCAGCTGCCGGCGCCGCTCCTTGGGAAGCGTCTCCTGCACGCGCAGGCGCAGGAAATCGCGGAACATGGGGTGGTACTGGTAGACGGGCTCCGGCTGCGTCTGGCGCAGTGAGACGAAGTAGTTGTTGCGATGCAGCTCGGCGAGAATCCGGCCGGCGCGCTCCTCGCCCGTGAGCCGGCGCGCGGCATCCCCGCTCATCTGCGCGAGGTAGGCCGTGCGCAGCAGGAACTCCTGCGTGCGCGCGTCACCCTTCTGGAAGATCTCGCCCGCGAGATAGTCGAACACGGGCTGGCTCGTGGCGAGGTCGGGCGGGGCGGCGAGCGCGGCCGCGGTCTCCGCCTGCTCGAGCAGCAGCACCAGGCCTGCCGCCCAGCCCTGGGTCCGCTCGTAGAGCTCGGCCAGTGTCTCGGGCCGCACCCCGGGCCGGCGCTGGCGCGCGACCGACTCGCTCTCCTCGCGCGTCAGGCGCAGGTCCTCCCAGCCGAGCACCGCGAGCGCGCCGTTGGCGCGCAGCCGCGCCAGCGCCGGGGACGGGTCGCCACGGCTGATGACGATCGCGTGCCCGCCCGGCGGCAGCTCGGCGAGCGCCGCGCGCATCACCTCGTGGAAGGGCGAGAACGTCGCGACTTCCTGGTAGCCGTCGAAGACGACGGCGAACGGCGCCTCGAGACGCGCGTAGAGTGCCTGGAAGAAGCGCCGCGTGAACACGGCGAGCCCTGGCTGGTGCTCGGGCGTGAGCAGCGGCAGCGGCTCGGCCCCGGGCTGCGCGAGGTCGACGGCCGCGCGTCCCAGGTAGTAGAACAGCGTCGCGACGTCTGCGTCGCCTTCGTCGAGCTGGTACCAGAGGCAGCGCAGCCCGGCATGGTCGAGATAGCTCGCCACCGCGGTCGTCTTGCCGCAGCCGGGCGGCCCGCAAACCCAGGTCACGGGACGATCGCTTGCCCCCTCGAGTCGCGCGAACAGCCGCGGCCGCGGCAGGATCCCCGAGAGAACCGGCCGCGCGAGCTTGCCCAGCGTGGCGCGCTTGGGCCTCATCGGCGCGCCATTCTATGCCCTCAGCCGCCGCGCGCGGCGCCCTCCCGGCGCGGGTCGGCGCCGCCGCGCCAGCCGCCGCGCGAGCGCTCGATCGCGTGCAGGCCGCTCGTGAGCTCGGCAGTACGCACCTCGTGACCGAGCGCGCGCAGCGGCGCGGCGAGCGCCTCGTACACCGTGCCGCGCTCGAGCTCGGTCGGGCCGTTGCGGCTGCCGAAGTTGGGCAGCGCCACGGCGCTCTGCGCATCGAGCCCCCAGTCGAGCATCGCCACCAGCGTTTTCGCGACGTAGTTGACGATCGCCGGGCCCCCGGGCGAGCCGAGCGCAGCGAGGAGCTTCCCGTCGGGCCCCAGCACCACCGCCGGCGACATGGCGCTCCTCGGCCGCTTGCCGGCCTGGACTCGGTTCGCCACCGCAACCCCGTCCTGCTCGGGCACGAACGAGAAATCGGTGAGCTGGTTGTTGAGGAGAAAGCCCCGCACCAGGATGCGGCTGCCGAACGCGCTCTCGATGGTGGTGGTCATCGACACCGCGTCGCCGTGCTCGTCCACGATCGAGAAATGGCTCGTGCCGCTCGCGCGCGCGGGCGTGCCGTCGGCGCGCGCCGGCGCCAGGCGAGGCGCTCCGGCCCCGGCGCGTCCCATCGAGCGCCGGGGGTCGACCAGCCGCGCGCGCTCCCGCAGGTACGCCTCCTCCAGCAGCCCGGTGACCGGAACGCGCACGAAGTCCGGATCGGCGAGGAACCGCGCGCGGTCCGCATAGGCGAGGCGGCCCGCCTCGGCGAAGAGGTGGACCGCCTGCGCCGAGTTCGGCGCGGCTTGCGCGAAGCCGGTGCGGGCAAGAAGCCCGAGCATCTGCAGCACGCTCAGGCCCCCGCCCGGCGGCGCCGCGGTGCAGACCGCGCGGGCGCGATAGGCCGCGCAGAGCGGCGCGCGCTCGAGCGCGCGGTAGCGCGCGAGGTCCTCCAGCGCCAGGTCACCCGGGCGGGAGTGCGCGCGCACCGCGGCCACGATGTCCGCGGCGATGTCCCCCGAATAGAAGGCGTCCGCGCCGCCGGCCGCGATCGCGCGCAGGGTGCCCGCGTAGGCCGCATTGACGATGCGCGCGCCGACCGGCCTCGGCCGCCCGTCCTCGTCGTAGTAGAGCGCGCGCGCGGCCGCCGACTTGCGCAGCTCGGTCTCGCGCTCGAGCATGCCGTGCAGCCGCGGCGACATGCCGAAGCCCCCTTCAGCGAGCCGGATCGCGGGGGCGAAGAGCGCGCGCCAGGGCGCACGGCCGTGGCGCCGGTGCGCCACCTCGAGCATGCGCAGCACGCCGGGCACGCCCACGGCGAGACCGCTCGCGACCGCCGCGCGGAACTCGAGCGGCCGGCCGTTGGCATCGAGGAACCGGTCGGGGCGCGCCGCCGCCGGCGCGGTCTCGCGGCCGTCGTAGCCGCGCAAGGCGCGCTCGGCCGCCGACCAGTGCAGCAGGAAGGCGCCGCCCCCGATGCCCGAGGATTGCGGCTCCACCAGCCCCAGCACCATCTGCACCGCGACCGCCGCATCGAGCGCGCCGCCGCCGGCGCGCAGCATCTCCGCGCCCGCCTCGGCCGCGAGCGGGTGCGCCGCGGCGACCAGGAAACGGTGCTGCGCGAGGCCCGCGGACGCCGCGGCGAGCAGCGCCGCGAAGAGGAGCGCACGCACCGCTAGCGGTACTCGGCGAGCTCGGCGACGATGCGCGTCGCCGCCTCGTCCGGCGTCTTGCCTTCGCGCGTGATCCTGACGATCTGCGACACCTTGGGCGCGTACCAGAACGTCTCGCGCGCGCGGCCGTGAACCCTGCCGTCCTCCACGTACGAGAGCGTACCCTCGATCTTCGCCGCGGGCAGCTTGCCGCCGGCGAGCTCGATCTCCTCCCAGCCGATCACCTTGCCCTCGAAGCGCTTGGTCCTCGCCGCCTTCTGCGCCCCGCCCTGCCAGCGCCAGCCGAACGCCACGGCCTGCCCGGGCTCGAGCGGGTGCTCGAGGTAAGCCGCGTACATGAAGAAGCCCGGGAAGCGCGTATTGGCGTGCGAAGGATGGTTGCGCGCGAACACCCCGAGGTCGAACGCGGACTGGCCGCCCGCGTGGCGGAACTCGGTGCGCACGCCGACGACGCCGCTCCCCTGCGCGGTGCGGTAGGTGAGCGTGATGTCCCTCCACACCTCCGGCTCGACCCTCACGCTGTAGCGCCAGCTGCGCCCCGCCTCCGGGAAGATCACGCCGCGCGAGGGCTCGCTCTTCTGCGTCTGCGGCGCGGCGGGCCGCGCCCTGGACGCGGGCTTGCGCCCCGTCCTGAGCTCCGCGATCTGCCGCTGCACGCCTTCGCGCAGGCGCTGCGCAAGCGACTCGACCGGTTCCGCTTCCGGCTGCGACCGGACGGCGAGCAGCAGGTACACCGCGAGCGCCACGACCAGCACCACCGCGCCCCCGAGGACGGCGAGCGCGACAGGGTCCTGCCGTCGCGGCGGCTCGGCCACGGCGCTACACCATCAGGGGCACCACCAGCAGCGCGACGATATTGATGATCTTGATGAGCGGGTTCACCGCCGGGCCGGCCGTGTCCTTGTACGGGTCGCCGACCGTGTCGCCCGTCACCGCCGCCTTGTGCGCCTCCGACCCCTTGCCGCCGTGGTGGCCGTCCTCGATGTACTTCTTGGCGTTGTCCCAGGCGCCGCCGCCGGTGCACATCGAGATGGCGACGAAGAGCCCCGTGACGATGGTGCCCATCAGCACGCCGCCGAGCGCCTGCGGCCCGAGGATCACGCCGACCAGGATCGGCACCAGCACCGGCAGCAGCGAGGGGATCATCATCTCGCGGATCGCCGCGCGCGTCAGCAGGTCCACCGCGGTGCCGTACTCGGGCTTCGCCGTGCCCTGCATGATGCCGGGGATCTCCTTGAACTGGCGCCGCACCTCCAGCACCACCGAGCCCGCGGCCCGGCCCACCGCCTCCATCGCCATGGCGCCGAAGAGGTACGGCACCATGCCGCCGATCAACAGGCCGATCACCACCATGTGGTTGGAGAGATCGAACGACACCGATCTCCCGGCCGCCTCGAGCGCGTGCGTGTAGTCGGCGAAGAGCACCAGCGCCGCGAGGCCCGCCGAGCCGATGGCGTAGCCCTTGGTGACCGCCTTGGTGGTGTTGCCCACCGCGTCCAGCGGATCGGTGATCTCGCGCACCGCGTCGGGCAGGTCGGCCATCTGGGCGATGCCGCCGGCGTTGTCCGTGATCGGCCCGTAGGCATCCAGCGCCACCACGATCCCCGCCATCGAGAGCATCGAGGTGGCCGCGATCGCGATGCCGTAGAGCCCCGCCAGCCAGTTCGAGGCGAGGATCGCGACGCAGACCGCGATCACCGGCCAGGCGGTGGAGCGCATCGAGACGCCCAGCCCCGCGATGATGTTGGTGGCATGCCCGGTGGTGGAAGCTTCCGCGACATGCTGCACCGGCTTGAACTGCGTGCCGGTGAAGTACTCCGTGATCCAGACCAGGAACCCCGTGAGCGCCATGCCGACCACCGCGGTGCCCCAGAGGTGCATCCAGGTGATCATCTGGCGCGAGCCGGCGATCTCGAAGGGCACCTGCTTCACGACCTCGCCCATGATCCAGGGCGTGATCCCGAGCAGCAGCGCGAGCGCGATGCCGCCGGCCCAGACGAGGCCCTTGTACAGCGCCGGCATCACGTTCTTGTCGCCGGGCTGCGCCTTGACAAACCAGGTGCCGGCGATCGAGGCGAGGATCGCGCAGCCGCCGATCGCGAGCGGGAACACCACCGCGGCGGGGCCGCTGGTCTTCACCGTCAGCGCGCCGAGCAGCATGGTGGCGATGATCGTCACGGCGTAGGTCTCGAACAGGTCGGCGGCCATTCCGGCGCAGTCGCCGACGTTGTCGCCGACGTTGTCGGCGATCACCGCCGGGTTGCGCGGATCGTCCTCGGGGATGCCCGCTTCCACCTTGCCGACGAGGTCGGCGCCGACATCCGCCCCCTTGGTGAAGATGCCGCCGCCGAGCCGCGCGAAGATCGAGATCAGCGAGCCGCCGAACCCGAGGCCCACCAGCGGCTGGATGATGTGCACCAGGTCCGTCTTGTTCGCCGCGTTGGCGTACTGCAGCCAGAAGTAGCCCGCCACGCCGAGCAGCCCCAGGCCCACCACCAGGAGCCCCGTGATCGCACCGCCGCGGAAGGCGACGTTGAGCGCCTCGTTCAGGCCGGTGCGCGCGGCCTCCGCGGTGCGCACGTTGGCGCGCACCGAGATGTTCATGCCGATGACGCCGGAAGCCCCGGAGAGCACCGCGCCGATGAGGAAGCCCCAGGCCGTCGCCCAGCCGAGCTGCGGCACGAAGCCGATGACGACGAACAGCACCGCGCCGACCGCGGCGATGGTCTTGTACTGGCGCCACAGGTACGCCACCGCGCCCTCGCGCACCGCGGCCGCGATCGCGCGCATCCGCTCGTCGCCCTCGGGCTGCGCCAGGATCCAGTTGATCGAGACCGCCCCGTAGAGGATGGCGACACCGGCGCAGACGAGCGCGAAAAGGATCCCTCCGGTCATGCTTGTCTCCCTGGAAAGGCGCGAGATTCTATCAGGTCAGCACGGCAAAAGCGCGCTCGCGGATCGCCTCGACGCCGCCCTGTCCGGAGATTCTCCTGCAGCGCGGCGCGCGCGCGTCGCCGCTCGCCGCCCAGCGCTCGTAGAACTCCACCAGCGGCCGCGTCTGCGCCTGGTAGACCTCCAGGCGCTTGCGCACCGTCGCCTCGCGGTCGTCCTCGCGCTGCATGAGCGGCTCGCCGGTGACGTCGTCGCGGCCCTCGACCCTGGGCGGGTTGAACGTGACGTGGTAGGTGCGGCCCGAGGCGAGATGCACGCGCCTGCCGCCCATGCGGCGGATGATGTCCTCGGCGGGCACGTCGATCTCGAGCACGTAGTCGATCGCGACGCCGGCGTCGCGTATCGCCTCCGCCTGGGGGATGGTGCGCGGAAAGCCGTCGAACAGGTAGCCGACGGCGCAGTCGGGCTGCGCGAGGCGCTCCTTCACCAGCGCGACGATGATGTCGTCGGAGATGAGCTGGCCCGCGTCCATCACCTTCTTCGCCGCCACGCCGATCGCGGTGCCCGCCTTGATCGCGGTGCGCAGCATGTCGCCGGTGGAAATCTGCGGGATGCCGTACTTCGCCGTGATGAAGGCGGCCTGCGTGCCCTTGCCCGCGCCGGGGGGGCCCAGAAGAATGAGTTTCATCAGAGCTTTTTCACTGTTATCAAATGAATGAGGTCCTGTGGGCTGTCGACGCTCGCCTCGGCCTCATCCTCCCGGACGACGACCGCGATCTTGTACCCGTGCCACAGAACGCGCAACTGCTCCAACGACTCGGTCTTCTCGAGAGGGCTTTGCGGCAGCGTTTGGTACTTCTGGAGGAACTCCGCGCGAAAGCCGTATATGCCCGCGTGCCGATACCACTGGCCGCCGCTCTCGCGAGGGTACGGGATCCGTGAACGCGAGAAGTAGAGTGCGTGTCCCTGCGCGTCGAGAACGACCTTCACCACGTTTGGATTCGAGAGCAATTCCGCGTCGGTCACCATATGGCACGCCGTGGACATGCTCGCCTCGGGGCGATGCTCCAACATGTCGGCGACCGCTCTTATCAGGTCTGGCTGGATGCGCGGCTCGTCCCCTTGGACATTGACGATCAGCTCCTGAGACACCAATCCGAGGGTCCTTGCCGCTTCGGCGATACGGTCCGTACCCGAGGCGTGCGTGGGGCTGGTGACCAGCGCACGGAAGCCGTGCTGCTCGACTGCATGCACGATCCTCGCGTCGTCCGTTGCCACCGCGATCGAGGTCGCGCCGCTCTCGCGTGCTCGCCTGCATACACTCACTACCATCGGTTCGCCGTCAAGCTCCGCAAGCGGCTTGCCGGGAAAGCGGCTGGAGGCGTAGCGCGCGGGGATGAGGACGTGAAAGCTCAGGCGAGGTCCTCGTCCGGCGGCAGTTTCCTCGATTCCTCCTCGAGCATCACGGGAATGCCGTCCTTGATCGGGAAGCCGAGCCGGTCGGCCCTGCAGACGAGCTCGCGCGCCTCCTTGCGGTAGAGCAGCGGCCCCTTGCACAGCGGGCATACCAGGATCTCAAGCAGCTTTGGATCCACCCAGCGCCTCCAGCAGCCAGCGGCCGAATCCGGGATCGAGCACCGCGCTCACCGGGAACACCCAGTGGTGCGCTCTTGCGAAGCGCTTGCATTTTACCGCGTCCTTCTCGGTCATCACGACCGGCGCCTCGTCGCCGAACTCGAGGTCGGCGGCGACGAAGGGGTGGTGGTCGGGAAACGCGTGCGGCACCACCTCGATGCCGAAACGGCCGAGCTGCAGGAAGAACCGCGCGGGGTCGCCGATCCCCGCCACGGCGTGCACGCGCTGGCCGGCGAAGCTCGAGGCCGGGCGCGCGTCGCGCGCATCGGTGAGGCGCACCAGCCGGTCGCCCTCGAGCCGCATGGCGAAGCCCTGCACCGCCCGCGTGTCGTGCGCGACGACGGCGTCGACGCTGCGCAGCCGGGACGCCGGCTCGCGCAACGGCCCCGCGGGCAGCAGCAGGCCGTTGCCGAAGCCGCGTGCGTCCACCACGCAGATCTCGACCTCGCGCGCGAGCGCATAGTGCTGCAGGCCGTCATCCGAGACGATGACGTCGCACTCCGGGTGCTGCTCGCGCAACGCGGCGCACGCCGCCACGCGCTGCGGCGCCACCCACACCGGGCAGCCGCTGCGGCGCGCGAGCAGCATCGGCTCGTCGCCCACCTCGGCGGGGTCCGAGGCGATGCTCGCCTCGCGCGGCGCCTCGACCGTCGCGCCGTGGCCGCGCGAGACGATGCCCGGGCGTCGTCCCTGCGCCCTGAGGAATTCCGCGATCCACAGCACGAGCGGCGTCTTGCCGCTGCCGCCGGCAACGAGGTTTCCGACCACGATCACCGGGACGCCTGCGCGGTGGCGCGGCAGCAGGCCCAGGCGGTAGGCGAGCCGGCGCGCCGCCGCGACGAGCCCGAAGCCGAGGCTCGCCGGCCACAGCAGCCAGGCCAGCGCCCCGCGGCGGGTCCAGTGCCTCACTACTTCGTCGACTGCGTCGTAAAGGTGATCTGCGAGAGCGCCGCCAGGCGCGCGGCCTCCATGATGCGCACCACCGCCTGGTGGGTCGCGTTGGCGTCCGCGCTGATGACCACGATCGGCTCGCGCATCCCGGCCCCGGCGCGGCGCAGCTCGCCGGCGAGCTGCTCGATGCTGGAGAAGGTCACGGGCGCCTTGTTGACCAGGTACTCCCCTCGAGCGTTGACCAGCACCGAGATCTCGTTGGGCCGCTCGAGCTGCTTCTCGGCGTTGGCCGTGGGCAGGTTGATCTGCAGCTCGGTGTACTTCGAGTAGGTGGTGGTGATCATGAGGAAGATCAGGATCACCAGCATGACGTCGATCATCGGCACGAGGTTGATCTCCGGCTCCTCGCGCCCCCGGCCGCGCTGGAAGTTCATTGCGCGGCGGCGTCGCCGCGCTCGCCGTGGAGCGTGTCCACGAGCCGCGCCGCGGCCTGCTCCATGTCGACCACCAGGCCGTCCACCTTGTTCTTGTAGTGGCGGTAGAAGATGAGCGCGGGAATCGCGATGGCGATGCCGAAGGCCGTGTTGTAGAGCGCGATCGAGATGCCGTGCGCGAGCTGCTGCGGGTTGGTGCCGGTCGGGCTCTGCGAGCCGAAGATCTCGATCATGCCGATCACCGTGCCGAACAGGCCGAGCAGCGGCGAGGCGGTGGCGATGGTGCCCAGCGTCGTGAGGTAGCGCTCCAGGTCATGCGCCACCGCGCGGCCCGCCTCCTCGACCGCCTCCTTCATGACGTAGCGGGGGCTCTCGTGGTTGCGCAGGCCCGCCGCCAGCACCTCGCCCAGCGGCGAGTCCCTGGCGAGCTTGTCCACGACCTCGGGCGTGACGCCCTGGCGCCGGTAGACCGTGACCACCTGCTCGAGCAGCGTCGGCGGCACGATCTTGTGCGAGCGCAGCGTCACCGCGCGCTCGATGATCAGGGCGACCGCGATGATGGAAGCCAGCAGCAGCGGCCAGATCGGCCAGCCCGCGGCCTGGATAATGGCGAACAATTTGATTTCCCGGATTCTTTTTGCGCTGCGCGCACTTTAGCCAATGCACCGCGCTGCGGCAACTTGGCGGAGCATCGCGATGAGCGCCGCGGCGATATCCACAAAAGATGTGGACAAGTTTGTGGATAATCGTTGAGCGGCCGATGCTCTCATCCTGATGTGGCCTCGGCAGTCGGGGCCGATTAATTTTTCAGCAGTTTTTTCCCGAGCCGAAACAGCGCATTACGTATAAGAATCGGCGTCCGTGAGGATATTCCTACAAAGGTCCCCGCGTCCGGGCAGACGTGTGGATTAGTGTATCTTCGCCGCACACATGGCGCTTGACATTCTCCCGAAAACCGCGCCCGTTTTGAGCGTCTCCCAGCTCGTGCGCGGCGCCCGCGAGCTCCTCGAGCAGCGCTTTCCCCTGCAATGGGTCGGCGGCGAGATCTCCAACCTCCGCCCGGCGGCCTCTGGCCACCTCTACTTCACGCTCAAGGACGACGCGGCGCAGGTCGACTGCGTCATGTTCCGCAGCCGCGCCGCGGCCTTGGACTGGCAGCCGGCCGAGGGCCTGCAGGTGGAGGTGCGCGCGCTGGTGACGCTGTACGAGCCGCGCGGGCGCTTCCAGCTCAACGTCGAGCACATGCGCCGCGCGGGCCTGGGACCGCTCTACGAGCGGTTCCTCAAGCTCAAGGAGAAGCTCGAGCGCGAAGGCCTGTTCGACCCGGCGGCGAAGCGCCCGATCCCCGAGCACCCGCGGCAGATCGGGGTCGTGACCTCGCTCGCCGCGGCGGCGCTGCGCGACGTGCTGACGACGCTCGCGCGGCGCAATCCATCCATCCCGGTGATCGTGTACCCGGCCCCGGTGCAGGGCGAGGGTGCGGCGGCGAAGCTCGCGCAGGCGTTCGCCACCGCGAGCGAGCGCGCCGAGTGCGACGCGCTGCTGCTCGTCCGGGGCGGGGGCTCGATCGAGGACCTGTGGCAGTTCAACGAGGAGGCGGTGGCGCGCGCGATCCGCGGCTGCGCCATCCCCGTGGTCGTGGGCGTGGGCCACGAGACCGACTTCACGATCGCTGACTTTGCGGCCGATGCGCGCGCTCCCACGCCGACCGCGGCGGCCGAGCTGGTGAGCCCGCCGCTTGCGGAGCTGAGGGCGCGCCTTGCGGACCTCGCGTGGCGTACCTCGCGCGAGATGCGGCGCAACGTCGAGTACGCAATGCAGGCGCTGGATGCCCTTGCGCGGCGGCTGGTGCATCCGGCGGAGCGGCTGCGCGGCTCGCACCAGCTGCTCGCGCAGCTCGCGGCGCGACTCTCGGCTGCAACGGGGCATCAGATCGAGCTTGCCGGATATCGCATGCGTGATGCGCCTGTGAGGTTGTCTTCTGAGCTAGCGCGCTACCTAGACTTCGCGGGCGCGCGCCTAGAGGCTCTTCGGGTAAGGCTTGTAAGCCTCGATCCGACGGCGGTGCTCGCTCGGGGCTATTCCATTACTCAGGACGCGAAGGGTGTAGTGCTGCGTGATTCGGCAACGCTCAGTGCGGGAGATCGAGTGAAGACGACGTTTGCAAGAGGATGGATCGAGAGTGAAGTAAGGCGGAAGGTCTGAATTCAGTACCTGACTAGCGTGCTCACTTTGTCCGAGAAGCTTTTTGAGAAGCTCTGCTCGATTCGGAACGTCAGTTGTATTCGAATACCTCGATCGAAGGACGTGAGAACAGCGGATTACACCGTGAAATTGCGTTCGCGAGATCTCATCGTCGAAGTCAAGCAGCTCGATCCGGCCGACGACGATACGGGTCTAGCGAGAACTTGGGGTACGCCCGACTTCCCTGGAAAGGTAAGAGTGGACGAACGAGTGCGATCACTGCTCTCTGATGGATATCCGCAGATCAAGCAATCGGCCGCAGGGACGCGGCCCGCCATGATCGTCGTATACAACAATGCCGGGCCGTGGAATTGGATAGACTCGTTTGCCGTGTCGACTGCCATGTTCGGATCGTTCGGGATCGTGCTGAGCCTAGAACAAGATGGATCGCTCGCGGTCACCAGGCACGGTTATCTTGGCCAGCGGAAAGTAACCAAGGACTCGTTTCGGGCACTAAGCGCCGTCGGGGTACTCAAGCGAAATCGTATAACCGCAGTTACACTGGAGTGCTACCACAATCCGTTCGCTCGCGTTCGGATCGCTCCCCGCGAACTTAAGGCGCTGGCTCTAAGCCAGTACACGCATTCCAATCCGCATGCCCGTGGCTTCATCCCTTGGGAACCTAAGAAGCTGGAGATAGCCGCGAGCTAATAATTGATGGCCCCCGACACACAGACGCAGCCCTCCGGCGGCTGCACCTGCCGCGCGGTGCGCTACCGCATGACCTCGAAGCCGCTCTTCGTGCACTGCTGCCACTGCCGCTGGTGCCAGCGCGAGACGGGCTCGGCGTTCGCGCTGAACGCCATGATCGAAGCCGACCGCGTAGAGCTCATCAAGGGCAAGGTCCAGACCGTCAACACGCCCTCGCTAAGCGGCAAGGGCCAGAAGATCGCCCGCTGCCCGAAGTGCCGCGTTGCGCTCTGGAGCAACTACTCGGGCGCGGGCGCCGCCGTGCGCTTCGTGCGCGTGGGCACGCTGGACGACCCCGATCGCCTGCCGCCGGACATCCACATCTTCACGTCCTCGAAGCAGCCCTGGGTGGTGCTGCCGCCCGGCGCAAAGGCGGTGCCCGAGTTCTACAGGCTCTCGGACTACTGGCCCAGGGAAAGCCTCGAGCGCCGCGCCGCGCTCAAGGCGCGCCGCTAGCGCGCCCCGAGCGCGCGCGAGGCGCGCGCCACGTCCTTCGCCTTCACCCAGAAGAGCATGCCGTAGCGCCCCTGCCCCGCGGTCACCGCCGAGAGGGCGACGAGGTTGATCTTCGCGCCCGCAAGCTTGCCGAGGATCCCGGTCAGCGCACCGACCTTGTCCGCGCCCTGCACGAGGAACACGGTCTTTCGCTTGGAGACACGCAGCCCCGCCTTGCGCGCCGCCTGCCGGAATTTCTTGCCGTTCTGCGGCACGAAGTCGACCTGCGCGCCGCCGCGTTCCGGAAAGCCGGTGAAGGCGAGCAGGTTCACCCCCGCCGCCTTCATCGCCGCGAGCAGCTTGGCGCCCGCGCCGGGCCGCTGCGAAACCTTAATCTTGTAGTAGTCCCTCCTGCGGATGCTGGCCATGGTTCCTCCTTGAGTGGGGCCTATAATTCTGCGCCACTCATGGGCCACAGGCTATCCAGAATCGCCACCCGCACCGGCGACGCGGGCGAGACGGGGCTCGGCGACGGCAGCCGCGTGCCGAAGGACGCAGCCCGCATCGAGGCGATCGGCGACATCGACGAGCTGAATTGCGCGCTCGGCGTGCTGCTGGCCGAGCGCATGCCGGCGATGCTCCGCGAAGCGCTCTCCCAGGTGCAGCACGACCTCTTCGACCTCGGGGGCGAGGTCTGCATCCCCGGCCACCGCATGATGACCGGGGCGCACGTGCTGCGTCTGGACGAGCTCCTCGAGTCGTACAACCGCAAGATGCCCGCGCTCAAGGAATTCATCCTGCCCGGAGGCACGCGCGCGGCGGCCGCCGCGCACCTCGCGCGCACCGTATGCCGGCGCGCCGAGCGGCGCCTGGTCGCGCTCGGGCGGGCCGAGCCCGTGGGCGAGCACGCGCGCCAGTACCTCAACCGCCTGTCGGACCTCCTCTTCGTGCTCGGCCGCTCGCTCAACCGCGCCGGCGGGCGCGGCGACGTGCTCTGGCGCCACCGGCGCGGAAAGCGCTGAGGTGGCCGGGGACCCCCTCGCGGCGCTGCTCGCGGCCTGCGCGCGGCGCGAGCCGGCGGCGCTCGAGCGGCTCTACGAGGCGACGGCGCCGAAACTGTTCGCCGTCGCGGTGCGTATCCTGAGACGGGAAGACTGGGCCGAGGACGTGCTGCAGGAGTGCTACTTGCGGATCTGGAGCCACGCGCAGGGCTATCGCGCGGGGCTCGCCGCGCCCATGACCTGGATGACGAGCATCGTGCGGCACCGGTGCCTGGACTGGCTGCGCCGGCCCAGTCCCGAGGTCGCCGACCCGGACGGCGCGGCGCTGGATGCCGCCGAGAGCGGCGAGCCGGGGCCACTCGAGCGCCTGGAGCGCGCGGGCGAGTCGAGCGCGATCGCGCGCTGCCTGCAGGGGCTGGAAGCGAGGCAGCGCCAGGCGATCCTGCTCGCGTTCTACGACGGCATGTCGCACAGCGAGCTCGCGCGGCACCTGCGCCAGCCCCTGGGCACCGTGAAGACCTGGGTGCGCCGCGGGCTGCTCAGGCTCAAGGCCTGCCTGGAGACCTCTACGTGAAGATCCGCGACAAGACCGAGCTGCAGGAGCGGCTCGCCGCCGAGTACGCGCTCGGCACGCTGCGCGGCGCGGCGCGCGAGCGCTTC
>CAZOWR010000048.1:0-16337 GCA_964583645.1 uncultured Enterobacteriaceae bacterium | reverse complement strand
GGCAGAGTGGTCATGCAGCGGCCTGCAAAGCCGTGGACGCCGGTTCGATTCCGACTCCCGCCTCCAATAGCCCTTCCGTAGTCGTCCGTTGCCGGTCGCAGGACCGGCCTTTCCCCGGTGTTTCCCTATGGTAACTAGGCCGAAGCCGTCCGGGGCTGTCCGTTGACAGCCGGCCCCTTGCGGGGGTACAAGGCGGGGGTATCTGAGTCACGTGGGGGTATCGGATGCCGCTCACCGACAGATCTGCCCGCGCGGCGCGCCCGCGCGCGAAGCCGTACAAGCTCGCCGATGGCGAAGGGATGTACCTGCTCGTGCGTCCCGATGGCAGCAAGTACTGGCGACTGAAGTTTCGCTTCGCCGGCAAGGAGAAGGTGCTCGCACTCGGCGTGTACCCGGCCGTGGCGCTCGCCAAGGCGCGCGTGCTGCGCTCGAAAGCGAAGGCTCTACTCCTCGACGGCCGCGATCCGTCTGACGAGCGTCGCACCGAGAAGCGCGCCAAACTGGAAGCCGCGGCGAGCAGCTTCGAGGCCGTCGCGCGCGAGTGGCACAAGGAATTCCAGGCCAAGAAGTCCAAGCGCTACGCCGACCGAATCCTGCGACGGCTCGAGGTCGATGTCTTTCCGTGGCTCGGTCGGCGGCCGATCGGCGAGATCGAGCCTCCTGACGTGCTGCAAGTCGTGCGGCGCATCGCGAGCCGCGGCGCGCTCGAGACAGCGCACCGGGCGCTCCGGGACTGCAGCCAGGTCTTCGGGTACGCGGTCGCCGAGGGAAGTGCCAAGCGCAATCCGGTCCCTGACCTGAGGGGTGCGCTCCCGCCGGCCGAGCGGAAGGCCTTCGCGAGCGTCAAGGATCCGAAGGCAGTCGGCGAGCTCCTGCGCGCGATCGATGGATACACGGGTTCGTTCGTCACGAAGTGCGCGCTGCGCCTCGCGCCGCTGGTCTTCGTGCGGCCGGGCGAGCTTCGCCAGGCCGAATGGTCCGAGATCGACCTGGACGGGCGGGAGTGGCGCATCCCCGCCGAGCGGATGAAGATGAAGGCGCCGCACGTCGTGCCACTGTCCACCCAGGCGGTCGCCATCCTGCGCGAGATTCACGCGCTCACCGGGCGCCGAAAGTACGTCTTCCCGGGGGTGCGCAGCGCCGAGCGTCCGATGAGCGAGAACACCGTCAATGCGGCGCTGCGGCGGCTGAACTACGGCTCGGACCAGATGACCGGCCACGGTTTCCGGTCCATGGCGAGCACGCTGCTCAACGAGGCCGGCTGGAACCGCGACGCGATCGAGCGCCAGCTCGCGCACGCCGAACGCGACGGGGTGCGCGCCGCCTACAACTACGCCGAGTACCTGCCCGAGCGGCGCCGGATGATGCAGGCTTGGGCGGACTACCTGGACGGGCTTCGCGCAGGCGGGACCGTCACGCCGATCCGGCACGTGGCCTGACGTGCGGCACGGTGATGGCGACTGGACGAGGTTTCGGGGCCTGCCAGGGCTCAGGGAGATCGATTCCATTGGACCGAGCGTGGCCCGCGACGCGGGGACTACCACGAGACGATGAGAGAGGTATACGAGACCGCGTTCCGCGCCCTGCGCGAGGCAGACGCCGACCCGGCAGTCTCATGGCTCATGTTTGTTCACGGATCATCGACCTTGCGAAGCAAGGAAGCGACCCCCTACATCATCAGGAAAACGAGCATCCAGCACCGGAACGTGTTCGTGGCGGCACTGCGAAAGCAGGAGTACAACCACTAGCGAGGAGGCAATCATGGGTGCAAGCGAAGTCAGCAGCGTTCGGGACACGCAGTTCATCATCGACGAGCTCGAGGACGTGTTGGACCGAGCACGCGGGATCACCGAGGTCTGCCGCGTCGCATCGGCCGCCGGCCACGAGGGGGCGAGGCTGTTCGTCCCGGCCGCGAGCCCCTTGGGCATGAGCTTCGCCCTCGAGGCGGCGCGCAGGGAGTTCGACAGGGCCAGAAGCCTGATCGGCGAGTTGAAGGGCTGAAGCCCCGATCAGCCTTTGCCGTCTGACCCTCGGGCGAATCGCGCATCCGCCTCATAGTGATTCTTGACGATAGTATTACGGCACGTTAGTATCACGGCATGATCAAGTCCTTCGCGGACAAGCAGACTGTGGCGGTGTTCGCGGGGCAGGAGGTCCGGAGGCTGGCGAAGCCGCTGCAGAAGGCGGCACGAAGAAAGCTCGTGGTGCTGGACGCTGCGTCGAGTCTCGACACGCTCAGGGCGACGCCCGGGAACTGGCTCGAGGCGTTGAAGGGCGACCGGAAAGGGCAGCACAGCATTCGCATCAACCAGCAGTGGCGGCTCTGTTTCCGATGGGAGGCGGGGCATGCCTGGAACGTCGAGATCGTGGACTACCACCGCTGAGGACGACATGGCCATCAAACGCGAGGAGTTGAGCAGCACTGATCTTTCCGGGATCACGACCGGCCGGCGGCTCGCGCCGGTTCACCCCGGGGAAGTGCTGCGCAAGGAGTTCATCGAGCCGATGAAGTTGACGCGCTACAAGGTCGCCAAAGGAACGGGCGTGCCGCAGCGCCGTATCGACGAAATCTGCACCGGCAGCCGGAGCATGAGCGCGGACACGGCGTTGCGCCTTGGCCGCTTTTTCGGGATCGAGGCGCAGTTCTGGATGAACCTTCAGGCGCGCTATGACCTGGAGGTCGCCGAGCGCGAGTCGCGCAGGCGCATCGAACGCGAGGTCACGCCGCTCAGGGAGGCGGCGTAGCGATGCGAAGCACGAAGCGGAAGCCCACCCACCCCGGCGAAGTGCTGCGCGAGGACGTGCTGCCCGCGCTCCACATGACCCAAGGCGAGCTCGCGAAGCGCCTCGGCGTGAGCCGGCTGAGCGTGTCCGAGCTGCTCCACGGCCGGCATTCGCTGCCGAGCAGCTCTTCCGCGGCGGCTTCTGCAGCATCATCGCCGCGTTCAACATCGCTGACTCTCGCCCCTGGCGCTTCGATCCCGAGACGACGCACCGAGCGCACGAGCTGCTGCACGAGCTCTACAGCCTCTTCCACGAGAACGAGCTCGCGCCGGCGGCGGTGATCAACCGGCATCCGGGCGGGCGCGTGATGCTCGATCCGGGCTCGCCCGATGATGCGGCCTATGTCCGCTTCAGGGAGGCGATTACCACGCCGGCGCGTGGGCGGCGTAGATCTGCGCACATATCGCGCCGTAGCACGCGAGCTCGATCGAAGCCCTGAGCGCACCAGGCGACTGCCCTTCGAATGGCGACCCGGACGAAAGGTTGATCTGCGCACATATCGCGCCGTAGCACGCGAGCTCACCTTGCTGCGTCGGCCTGGGCGCGGCAGCGTTGGCCCCGGAGCGTCGAGCACCGCGGTTCGCGAGCTTGCACGCGCCAAGCGCGAGCTCGAGCGCATCTTCGTTCGTCGGTCGAGTGACGCGGCCAAATTCGGAGTGGGCGGCGCTCCACTGCGGCAGTACGTTGATTGGGCAGCGACCGCCTTGGATGCCGGCGTCTACACCACAGCGCGCTTCCATCGCGTGATAGGGCTCCTGTACATCGAGGCCATGAAGTCGAGCGATCGGGCTGGCTGCGATCGTGTGCTGATCGTGCTCGACGACGTGAGGCGCGAGGCTCGCCGAACTAAGAGCAGACGAGCGGCGCAGCAGCCTCGGCCCAACAGACAAGCAGTCTCAGACGCCGCCATCCGCGAGCAGGTTGAGGGGCTGAAACGCAGGAAAGTGCCGATGAATCAGTGGGTGTCGCAGATCGTGCGTGCCCTCAGCATTGCCGGGACGCTCATTGGAGAGCGTGCCATCCGCAAGCGCTTGAAGAATCTAGGCTTCCGAAGATTTTCGGAACGTAGCGAACGCTAGGGTCCCCATCTCGCCGCGACGGCATGGCACCTTCTGGAGCGGTCCATTCCCGTTCCGAGGAGATGAGATGGAGAACCACGCCGCACCACCCGCTCAGCGGCGGCTGATCCGACTGCCCGAAGTCATCGCCACCGTTGGCGTCTGCCGCGCCGAAATCTACCGCCTCGCCGCCGCGGGGAAATTCCCGCGCCCGGTGCCGCTCGGGCCGATGACGAGCGCATGGGACTCGAACGAGGTTCAAGCGTGGATAAGCGCGCGCATCGCCGAGCGCGAGGCGCTTTCGCAGCAGCGCTCGGAGGCCGCCCGAAGGCTCGTCCACGCACGTACCGAGCGTGAGCCTCGCGGTTCCGGCGGGCGCGCCAAGGTGCGCGCCGCGCGCGCAGCAGCCTGAGGACTCGGAGGCCGACATGCTCGAAAAAGGAGCGCCCGGCGGGAACCGGGCGCAGGGTACAGCAGATCGTGGCGTGAACACTACCGCCACGCATGGCGGATTGCAAATCGCAGCGGAGGCCCGACCGCTGCCGAAAAAGTATCGCGTGCTCGGCCTGCTCTTCGCCGGCAGGCGAATCGACCGCTTCGACGCGGCACGCGAGGTCAGGGATCACGTACTCCACAGCACCATCGCCGAGATCCAGCGGCATGGCCTTGCGGTCGCGCGGGAGCTCGTGACGTTGCCCGCGTTGAACGGCTCGGCGTCGGTGACGTGCGCGCGCTACTGGCTGACCGAAGAGAGCCGCGCCCTGGCGCGCGACATCCTCGAACGGAAGGGAGCGCTCGGATGAACTACTACCGCCGCTACATCGGAGACTTCCAGCGCGACACCGGCCACCTATCGCTCGCCGAGGTCGGCGCCTACGACAGGCTGCTCGATCACGCCTACGCCACGGAGAAGCCCTTGCCGGCGTCGCTCGACGTGCTGTGCAGGATCGCGCGCGCGGTAACGCCCGAGGAGAAGGACGCCGTTGCCTCCGTGGCCAGGCAGTTCTTCCCGCTCGCCGATGGCGAGCGGCGCAACCGGCGCGCCGAGAAAGAGATGGCGGTCGCGGCCCAGGCGCGCGAGAACGGCGCGAAGGGCGGGCGCCCGAAAACCGGAGAGCGAACCGAAGCGGCAACCGGGGCATTAACCGGACAGCAAACCGGGACGCAAACCGGAAATGCATCCGGAGAGGGGGGCGAAACGGGACATCCACCAACCACCAACCACCAACCACCAACCGCCAAACCACCAACCAGGGCAAGAGCAGAGCGCTCGCGCGGCTCGCGCCTGCCTGCGGACTGGCAGCCCGGTCCCGGGCACATCGAATTCTGCAGGACCGAGCGTCCAGACCTCGAGCCGAACGTCGTTGCTGCGCGCTTCCGCGACTTCTGGATCGCCAAGGCCGGCACCGGCGGCTCGAAGCTCGACTGGGACGCCACCTGGCGCAACTGGGTGCGCAACGAGAAGCGACTGAACGGCGGGTCGGCTGGAAAGCAGACCGAGCTCCAGCGGCGCAGCAACGCAGCGGTGGCCGCCTTCGCCGGACGGGAGGCTGCATGATCGACGCTGACCGCTTGGCATTCGCGCGCCTGATCGCCGGGGTGTACGAGCTGTACGGCAAGGACATCTCCGAGCCAGTGCTTGGCATGTGGTGGGAAGCGATGCGGGGGCTCGAGCTCGGCGCCGTGCGCGGTGCGCTGAATCGGCACGCCATGAACCCCGACGCTGGGATGTTCCTGCCCAAGCCCGCCGACGTGATCCGCGAGCTCGGCGGCACATCGCAGGATGCCTCGCTCCTCGCGTGGTCGAGGACCGTGGAAGCCGTGCGCAGCATCGGTTCATGGGAGTCGGTGAAATTCGACGACCCGATCATCAACCGGGTGATCGTGGACCTCGGCGGCTGGATATGGCTGTGTGCACAGACGGAGAGGGAGTGGCCGTTCGTCGAGAAGCGATTCCGCGACGCCTACCGGGCTTGGATGCACCGAGGGCTTGAGGGCACGGACCCGGTTGCGAGGTTGCCCGGCCACTTCGAGGCGCAGAACGCTCTCCGCGGTTATGAGCCCCAAGCGCCGCGGCAGATTGCCGATGCACAGAGAGCAGTTCGGATCGTTGTGAGCAACCCAGCACTGCTGCCCAACCACGAATCGAGGAAATCAGCATGAACACGAACTCGCTCGGGAATCGACTCGGAAACTACCTCGCGGAGAGCCTGTCGTTGAGCGGCTTCGCCTTCGTCAGCGGGCGGATCCTCTTCGAGTTGAACCCGCACGTGTGGGCGAGCCCGAACAATGTGGGCTCTGACCTCACCGCGGCAACGTCGCTCCTCGAGCAGTTCTTCGATGAGGCCAACGCGCGCCGCTTCCTGATCAAGTTCAGGGACACCCCGGAGGAGACGATCAAGCTGATCGCCAGGAGCAGCGACAACTTGGCGCGGCGGGTGCAGTGGATCACCGGCCGTCAGGTCGCGTCGGTCGAGGAAGTGGCGTGCCTGTTCGACGCGGCGCCGGCGCCGGCGGCAACCGCTGAAGGTCAACGGCGAGGAGATCCCGGAACTATCCGTGTCAGCGCCGCCGCGAGTTGCTCGAGCGCGCCGGAATCAAGGGCGACCCGAAGTTCGACAGACCGCGGGATGGACCTGGCCCGCGCACGATGTACAAGTAGACGCCGATGCCGCGCGGAGGAGCACGTCCAGGTGCGGGCCGCAAGCCTCGCGAGCGGAACGAGTTGGACATCCCGGGCCTCTACCTCGGCGTCGTCGTCACCGAGGGCCAGGCCGACGAGCCTTGCAAGCTGTGGTTCACGAAGCTGGTGCGGCAGCGGCTCTCGGTGATTCAGGGGGGCAACGCGCGGCGCCTGGTCGTGCGTCACTCGCTTGCGATTGGCACGGTGGCGCGCGCGAAGGCTGCAGAGCGCGTGGCGCGCGGCCTGTTGGCCGATCGCAAAATCGGAGGCGGGTGGTATCGCGTCGGGGTGAGGCACGCCGTCGCGGCACTGATCGAGGCGTGTCAGGAGGGCGCGACAGCATGAAAAGCCTGCGAGCTTCTTTCAGTCGGTCAGCCTGGGCGGCCGATAGGGAATCAAAGTTTTTCAGAGGCTCGAGACGAAGCGCATCGCACGGGCGCGCCCGCACAGTTCGCACACTAGAAAAAGGGCGCGGAACGGCGGGCACGATGGCACAACTGGCACACTAGAAAAAGAGGCGCGTTGTGGACGACGCAGACAGGTACATGGCCGAAGTGCGGCGCGACGTGGGGGCGCGGGCGCAGGCGTTCTTCGAGCAGCTGTGCGCGGCGCCGGTGCAGCCCGTGACGTGCGATCTGGCCGAGCTCGAGCGCGCGCTGCGCCCCGACGGCCTACTGCGGAAGCTCTCGCGCTGGCTGCGTAGCGTCCTGACTCGGGGGGTACGATGAAGGCGGGAACGTCGAAGCTGGCGCGCGCGCACAGGGTGCGCCTGTTCAGCCCCTACGCGGAAGACTTCGCGCGCGAGTTCGGGGTGGGCGACGGCACGAAGATCAACGTCATCGACGCCGTGGGCGTGACGCTCGCGGCCGTGAAGGGTGTGGCGCAGAAGGTCCACAGGCTTGAAGCGCGCATGGCGCGCAGGGGGATCAACGCATGAACCTGGGAGCATTCGCGGGTGGACTGGCGCGGGGCTGGCAGGCGGGTTCGCAGCTCGAGCGCGACTCGGAGGAGACGAAGCGGCTGAAGGCGGACCGCGAGCGCAAGGATGCGCAGGAGGGGGCCTTCAAGGCGCTCGCCGAGCTCGCGGAGTCGTTCGTGGGCCCGGCGGTTCCAAAGCCGGCCGGCGACGCCGCGATGGCGGTCCAGGGGGTGAACGTAGGGTCGCTGTCGAGCGCCGCGCGTGGCACAGCCCCGGGAGGTGCAGAGGGGGCAGAGGCAGCTGGACCCGCGCAGGGCGTCGGCGGATCTGCACCGGCCGATGTTCCCGGCCCGAAGACGAGCGAGCATCGACTCGGCTACGCGCTGTGGCGCCAGCCCGTGCTGCTCAACCATCCCGGGTTCCTGAAGCAAGCCGCGCAGATTTTCCTGAAGGCGGGGATGTCCGAGGGCGTGGCATGGCTCGACCGCAGCGCCAAGGCGCAGCAGGAGGGCGGCATCACGGCGCTGCGTATGCTGCTCCAGGGTGACGCTGCCGGCGCCGAGCAGGCGTTCAACCGCACCGGCAGCGTGAAGCTCGAGCCCGGGTCGCTGAAACCCGCAGAGGGCGGGAAGTGGCAAGCCACGGTCGCGGGCACCGGGGAGGCGCGCACCTTCGATCCGCAGGCGATGCTCCGGTCCTACCTCTCGCCGCGCGAGTTTCTGGATCTCGCGCGGAGGGAACGCAAGGACACCGAGGATGAGGCGCACCGGGGGCGCACGGCCGCGGAGACGGAACGGCACCACAAGGCGACCGAGGGCATCCAGGCGCGCAACGCGGACCTGAAGCTCGAGCTCGCGCGCATCCGCTCCGAGCGCGGGGCCGACGCCGCTACGGCGCTGCAGAAGAACCTGGGGCACCTGGTGAAGATCGGCGCGGCCAAGGACGAGGCCGAGGCGTTCACGGCGCTACGCACTACGATGGGCAAGCCAGAGGCGGACGCGATTCTCGACATGACGAAGGCGCTGATGGGGCGTCCCGGCTACCTCGGCAAGGAGGGCACGAAGAAAGCCGAGGCCGATGCGCGCGAGATCGTTCGGTCCGTCCGTGCCAGCGCGCCCGCGGCACCGGCACGGGCAGCAGTCCCCAAGTCGTCGTTCAAGACCCCCGAGGACGTGAGGGCCGCGTTCCGCGCGGGGCGGCTCGATCGCGCGGCGGCGATCAGGGAGCTCGGGGCTTTCGGCTTCGCGCCGCAGTAGGCGATGAACGGGAGCGAATTCCTCGATACCCCCGACGCCGACGGGCCGGGCCCTGTGGCGTCCGTTGGCACAACTGGCACACTAGAAAAAGGGCCGGCGAGCGCCTTTCTGGACGCGCCAGAGAGCACCAGCGCCGCGGGCGCGCCTGCTGCGCCTGTCCCCGCCTCGGCCTTCCTGGACGCACCGGCGGCGCCTGTGGAGCCCTCGGCCGAGGAGATCGCGGCGGCCTCGAAGCCGGCACGGATGACGCTCACGCGGGGAGGGCAGCCGGTGCTGCAATCTGGCACGCCTGCCGCGCCGCTCGAGCGCGCGGTGGCCGAGCTCGGCGCTGCCGTTGCCGAGCAGCGGGACCGCAGCGTGCGCCGGTGGGCCGAGTTCGACGCCGGGGTGCCTGTCTCGGCCGAGGAGCACGAGATGGCATCGCGGCCGGCGCGCATGACCCTGACCCGAGGGGGGCAGCCCGTGCTGCAGCCGAATGCTCCTGCCCCCGAGGAGCCGCCCGAGAAGCCGAGCGCATCGTGGGGCGAGGTCGTCGAGAGCCTGCCGGCGCAGTTCGTGGCGGGCGGGCGCTCGGCAGCTGCGAACCTGCGACGCATGTCGGCCGAGGAAAGCGTCACGCAGAACGAGGCGATCCTGCGCCGCATGGAAGCCGGGGAGGGCATGGACGGCCGCCCCGAGGGCGAGCGGCCGGTGCGCATGACGCTGACGAGAGGAGGGCAGGCGGTGCTCGACACGGGCGCGCCGGCAGAGCGCCAGGCGGCGCTGCTCGCCGCGGAGCGTGCCGAGCTCTCCAAGGCCATCGCGGAGGCGGCGCAGGCCCGCAGCGACGTGCGCCTGGTGACGCCCAAGGACCAGACCGTCGCGCAGGAGGCCCTGTCGTCGCTCGCGCAGTCGTCCGGCCCGACGCTGCTCGGGCTCGCTGCCGGCATCCTCACCCGCAACGTGCCGCTCGCCATGACGATCGCGGGCGGCGGCGGCGCCGCGCAGCAGGCCGGGGCGACCTATGGGGAAGCGCGCGACGAGCACGGGGCGACGCACAGGCAGGCGAGCCTTGCCGCCCTGATCGACGGGGCGCTCGAGGGCGGGGGCGAGATGCTGCCGCTCGGCTTTGCGCTGAAGCCCGGCACGCCGATCTTCAAGCGGATCTTCGGCACGATGGCGAGGGAGGCGGGGCAGGAGGCGGTGACGCAGTTCGCGCAGGACCTGCGGGCGATGGCGATGGAGAATCCGAAGCTCACGCTCGGCGAGGTCTGGCGACACGTCAAGGTCGCCGCGCTTGCCGGCGCGGGGGGTGGCGCGGTGTACGGTGGCGCTGGCGCTGCGGTGAACGCGGCGCGCGAGCGCGAGGCCAAGCTCGCGTCTGACTTCCTCGATCGAGAGCAGGCACCGCCGGGCGCGCAACGTGAGGTCGCTCCGGATCCAGCGCCCTCGAGCTCGCCCGCGCCCGCTCCGGCGGCGCCGGCGGGGCCAGGCGTAGAATCCCGGTCCGATGGTGAAGACGTACCCCGTCCGCAAGGAGTCGATCAGGATCCGCCGCGTCAAGCGGCCCCCGAAGCTCGGGACCGGGACGTACACGCCCCCGGAGCCCTACCGGACCATCCCCTCGTCGAGCCGGCGAAAACCGGCGAGCTGAAGAGCGGCTTCGAGAAGATCGACGACGCCGGCAAGGCAGCGCATGCGCTCGCGTCGCTGCGCCGCTCGCCGCAGGAGCGCATCTACATCCTCGCGCTCGACGCCGAGGACCGCCCGCTCTCCGTGCTGCGCCTCTTCGCTGGTGGAATGTCGGACGTGTCGGTCCATCCCGAGGTCGTGGCCAAGGCCGTCTACCAGACGCCCGACGTGGCGAAGGTCTGGATCGCTCACAACCACCCGAGCGGCGTGGCGGTGCCGAGCGTGCCGGACCAGCACATCACGGCGAAGCTCGCGAAGCTGTTCGGTGAGGGCACCGGCGTCGACGTGGCCGGGCACGTCGTCATCGCCGGCACCAAGTACGCGCTGATCGACGCTGCCGGCACGCCGCAGGGGGCCGCGAGCATCCCGCCGGCCGCGAGGACGCACACGATCCCGATCACCGAGCGCGTCGTCCGCAAGCCCGCCCTGGGGAACCTCGAGACGATCAGGGACACGGGCGTCGCCCGCGAGGCCGTGCCACGCGCGGCGGCCGGGCGCGCCGGAGTCGCGTTCCTGGACGCGCAGAACCAGCTGCTCGGGTTCATGCCGATGAACATCGAGGAGATGCGCCGGCTGCGCTCGGCGAGCGAGCGCGGCGGCAATTCGGCGGCGCGACGCTTCTTCGATGCCGCGGGGCGGGTGAACGCCTCGGGCCTGATCCTCTACAGCCCCGAGGGTGTGCTGCGGCAAGCATTCGAGGCCGGCGCGCGCAACGTGGCCGCCGCCGCCGAGCTCGGAGGCCTGCGGGCACTCGACGCGATCCACGGCACGGTCAGCCTCTCCGCGATCAACGTCTTCCCCTTCGGCGCCACGGGGCAGGTCCCGACGACGTTCGAAGCGCGCGCGATGCCGGCGGAGGCTGTCCCGGCAACCGAATTTCAGGCGCAAGCCCCTGAAGCACAAGGCGGCGCGCAAGCTGCTGGCGGCCCCGTACCCCCATCCGTACCCCCGCGCGCCTCGCGTGAGGGCTCGAGCGAGGAGGGAGAGCGCCCCGCCGGCGGCATCACCCTGACCCCGCCGTACACGCCGGCCGGCGAGCAGCGCGCCGACGGCGACGCGAAGCGCGCGCGCCCCGACGCGATCCGCCAGGCGATCCGGGACCTGCTCGGGGTGCCGATCAACGAGGGCAGGTTCGGCGGCAGTCGGGACAAGGTCGGCATCTACAAGGTGAAGCCGCGCACGATCAGGGTGCGCAACCGCAACGACATCGGCGTGATCGCGCACGAGACTGGGCACCACTTCAGCGAGACGAGCCGGCCGGTGCGGGCGCTCGTCCGGGAGCACGAGCGCGAGCTCCGCACCATCACGCCCTACGCCGCGAGCCAGAAGACGGCGCTGCTGCAGCGCGAGGAGGGGTTCGCGGAGTACCTGCGCTTCGCCTGGACGCAGCCCGAGCGGGCGCGCGCGGCCGCGCCCGGCTTCAGCGCCGCGTTCGAGAGCTACGTCGACAAGAGCGGCTACCGGCCGGCGTTCAAAGCGATCGAGGGCGCGATCCGGGACTGGCAGAACCTCCCGCCCGTCGATCGCATCCTCGCCAAGGTGGGGGAGGAGGAGCCCGAGATCGGGAAGCGCTGGAACCTGGACCGCATCGTCTTCGAGGTCTTCGACAACTGGCTGCCGCTCAAGCGCATGGTGGCGGACCTGAAGCCGGACATCGCCCCGGCCTCGGACCCCTTCAAGCTCGCGCACCTGCTCTCGGGCGACGCGGCCGTGATCGAGGACTGGCTGCTCCGCGAGACGGTGCCCTTCAACTTCTCGCGGCGGGCGAACCTCAAGGACCGGGGCAAGCCGCTCGCCGAGATCCTGAAGCCGATCGAGGGCCAGCACCGCGAGTTCAGCGCCTACCTGATCGCCAAGCGCGCGAACGAGTTGATGGGGCGCGACAAAGAGCACCTGTACTCGCGGGACGAGATCGCCGCAGGCCTCGCGCTCGAGACGCCCGAGCTCAGGCGAGCGGCCGAGGCGCTGTACGAGTACCAGGACCAGCTGCTCGACTACGCCGTCGAGGGCGGGCTGCTGTCCGCCGGCGCCGCGCGCGCCTTCCGGCGGCACGCCTTCTACGTGCCCTTCTTCCGGGTCGGCGAGCGGATCGGCCAGCGCGGCGACGTGTTCAAGGAGATCAGGGGCGGCACCGAGAACCTGCGCGACCCCATCGGCAACGTGATCGAGAACACGGTGCGGCTGATCCACGCGACGAACCGCAACTTCGTGCTCGCCAAGGCGCACGAGCTCGCGCACACGGTGCCGGGCGGCGGGCGCTGGCTCGAGGACGTGCCGATGCCGGAGCGGGCGGTGAAGCTCCAGGCCGAGAAGGTGATCGAGACGCTGCGCGAGCAGGGGCTCGAGATCGACCCCGAGGCGGCCGAGGCGCTTGCCACGTCGATGACGTTCTTCGTCCAGAACCCCTTCGGCGACGATCGGGACCGCATCATCATCGTCCGCCGGCAGGGCAAGCCTTACGCCCTCCAGGTGAACGACGACATGCTGTGGCACGCGCTGGAGCGCTTCGAGCCCGTGGACATGGGGCTCATCGAGAAGGTGCTCAGCGTGCCGGCGGACATCCTGCGGGCGGGCATCGTCCTCAGCCCGGACTTCATGGCCCGCAACTTCGCCCGGGACACGCTCTCGGGCTTCATGCAATCGAAGAAGGGGCTGATCCCCGTCGCGGGGACGCTCGACGGCTTCAAGGAGGTCGCCACGCGCTCGGACGCCGCACGGCTGTACCGCGCTTTCGGGGGAGCGTTCGGGGACATGTGGCGCGCCGATCGCGGCTTCGAGCGCAAGCCTGTCGAGCGCATGGCGCGACGCGGAGGCTTCGATCCGAGGACCATCCTCACGCCGCGCGGCCTGATCTCGCTACTGCACCGCATCGGGTCCGTCACCGAGGCCGGCACCCGCGTCGCCGAGTTCAAGCGCACGGCCGAGGAGGGCGACATCAACAGCCTGATCGACGCCGCGTACAACGCGCGCGAGGTCAGCGTCGACTTCGGGATGCATGGGCACAGCCGGAGCCTGCGCTTCCTCACCCGCGTCACCGTCTTCATGAACCCGGCGCTCCAGGGCTACTACAAGGCGGCGCGCACCGGCAAGGGCCAGCCTTTCACGACGCTGCTGCGCGGCTCGCTGCTCGCCGCGGCGAGCGTGGGCCTGTTCCTGAAGAACCGGGACGAGGAGTGGTACGAGGACATCGAGCAGTGGGAGCGCAACGTCTACTGGCACATGGACGTCGGGCTCCGCGACCCCCAAGGCCAGGTGATCCCCCTGCGGATCCCGAAGCCCTTCGAGTGGGGCGGCGTGTTCGGGTCGATCCCCGAGGCCCTTGCCCAGGTGTCGATCGAGCAGCACGGGAAGAAGTTCGCCAAGCGGCTCGCCTCGATCGTGGACGACGTGTTCACCTTCCGGGTGATCCCGAGCGCGCTGGTGGTCCCGGCCGAGCTGTGGGCGAACAAGAACCAGTTCACGGGCCGGCCCATCGTGCCGGAGTCGAAAGAGCGCCTCGCGCCCGAGCTGCAGACGACGCCCGGCTCGAGCCTGACGGCGCGCAAGGCGGGCGAGCTCACCGACACGAGCCCGGCGAAGATCGACCACGCGATCCGGGGCCTGTTCGGCACGCTCGGCACCTACACCACGATGCTCGCCGACGAGGCGCTGGTGCTGGCCGGCGAGGGCAGGGACAAGCTGCCGCTGCCGTGGCCGCGCATGCCGGTCGCGCGCGCCTTCTTCCGCGATCCGAGCGGATCGAACAGCCGCTACGTGAACGAGTTCTACGACCTGCTGAAGGAGGCGCGCCGGGCGGAAGCCTCGCTCAAGCACCTGCCGGCCGAGCGCATGGCCGAGTACGAGGCCAAGCACCGGGAGGCGCTCGAGCAACGCCGCGGCGCCGAGAAGGTGTCGAAGTGGATGGCCGAGCTACGGCGCGAGAACGAGGGCCTGCGGCGCGACCGTGACCTGCCGGCCGAGGAGCGCGTCCGCATGATCGCCGAGAACAACGCGCAGATCCGGTGGCTCGCCAGGGACCACATGCGCGAGCTCGAGGCTGCAAGGGCCGCTGAGCGCGCAAGGAGCGCGCGGGAGCGCTCGCCCGCCTCGATCCCTGCCGGCGGCGCGCCGCGCGCGCAGGCCGCCGCCAGCGGGCTGCTGAAGGCTATCCGGGGGGGGGGTCGGGGAGGAGGCGCGGCCGTAGGGCGCGCTCGGCGCCGCGGAGCCGGCCTCGCGGTGACACGGTACGGCGGGAGCGGCGTGTACGTGAAGTGCCGGCGCGGGCGCACGCGCACGACCACGACCTCTTGCGGGAGCGGGTAGGCGTGGGTGCGGTGCACCGGCTACCCGGGCGGCGCGGGATCCAGATCGAACAGCGTCGCGACCTCGTGGTCGGCGAGATGGCTGTTCTCGCCGCCTTGCCTGGCCGTCGAGTAGATCGCCGCCTCTCGGGCGGCCTGCTCCCTCACGGCACGAAGGAGCTCGCCTTGGCGCTCGAGCGCGCGGGTGCGCTGCGGCCAGCCGCTCGCCCAACGGTCGGCAACCCGCTCGGCGTACAGGCCCATCGCTTCGATCTCCCGCGCCGTCGCGGGCTTGAGCACGTGGGCGTTGAGCAGGGTCACTTCTGCGCCTTGGCCGCCTTCATCGCCTCGAGCAGTTCCCGGCCGCCCTCCTCGATCTCCTTCAACTCCTCGGCCGTCGGGTTCTCCAGGCGACGGACGATTTCCGCGTTCCGGCGCTGCGTCTCGGCGAACTCCTCGGGCGTCTTCCGTCGACCGACCGGCAGCTTCGAGAGGTCTTGCATGAGCCGTGAGGCTACGCCGCTTCCAGTGGCCGCCGCAACCGCGTGCCTCGCGGCGCTGACAACGTAGAATCGTCGCGTGCGCGATGAGACGCCGCGAAGTAGGGGGTACAAGAGGGGGTACGGTTCGCGACTGCGCGCCAGCACTCGCTGTAGGATCATCGGCTTAGGCTCGGTGTGCGGGTGAGACTCCCGCCTCCAGCTTCCTGCGACGCGCCCGGGTGGCGAAACTGGTAGACGCAAGGGACTTAAAATCCCTCGACCCTGACCGGTCATGCCTGTTCGAATCAGGCC
This sequence comes from uncultured Enterobacteriaceae bacterium, assembly GCA_964583645.1. GTDB lineage: Bacteria > Pseudomonadota > Gammaproteobacteria > Burkholderiales > SG8-39 > RBG-16-66-20. Next base: position 892 of record CAZOWR010000048.1, on the reverse strand, counting down.
CCGGGCACTTCCCAGCGAGCTGAGCGCATGCGACGCACAAAGAAGTCCTCGGAACCGCGCATCGAGCGCGCCGGCGAGTGGCTGTTCGAGGCGCACCGGCGCCGCGAGCCGTTCGCGCCGCTGCCGGCGGAGCTCGCCCCGGGCACGGTGGCGGAGGCCTACGCGGTCCAGGGCGAGTACGTCGGGCTGCGCAGGCGCGCGCTCGGCACGGTCGCCGGCTACAAGGTCGCGCTGACGACCTCGGCGCTGCGCGGCCTCATGGGCCTCGAGGACTCGATCGCGGGCGACATCCTGGAAAAGACGATCCGCCGCGCGCCCGCGAGCCTGCGCGCGGCGGACTACGTCCACCTGCTGGTGGAATTCGAGCTCGCGGTGGAGCTCGCGGAGGACCTGCCCGCGGTCGGCGCACCGTACACGCGAGAGCGCGTCGCGCAGGCGGTGGGCGCGCTGATGCCCGCATTCGAGGTGCTGGACGACCGCAGCGCCGACTACGCGAAGACGAGCGCCCTCATGCTGATCGCCGACAACGCCTGGAACGAGGGCGTGGTGCTCGGCGCGCCGGTGCGCGACTGGAAAAAGCACGATCTTGCGGCGCTGCGAGGGGTCGGCAGCGTCAACGGCAAGCAGGTCGGGGAGGGGTTCGGGCGCGATGTCCTCGGCCATCCCCTGGAGGCGCTGGCCTGGGTCGCCAACAATCTCGCCGGGCGCGGCCTCGGCCTGTGGCGCAGCGACGTCGTGACCACGGGCTCCTTGATCAAGCCCCACTACCCGAAGCCCGGCGACCACGTGCGCTTCGCCGTGGACGCCCTGGGCGAGATCGAGGTGCGCGTCGAGTAGCCTAGCCGGACTTCGCGGATTCGATCACCGCTGAAGGCAATTTAGCGGTGGCGGT
>CAZOWR010000047.1:0-16562 GCA_964583645.1 uncultured Enterobacteriaceae bacterium | reverse complement strand
ATGCGCGCCGGGCCCTGCGCGGCGAAGTGCGTGGCGCAAAGCTCGATCATCTCGCCGGCGCCGATGAACAGCACGCGCTGCTCGCGCAAGCTGGGGAAGATGCGCGCGGCGAGCTTCACCGTGGCGGCCGCCATCGAGACGCTGCTCGCCCCGATGCTGGTGGTGCTGCGCACTTCCTTCGCCACGGCGAAGGAGCGCTGGAACAGCTTGTTGAGCAGCGCCCCCAGCGTCCCGGCGGCTTCCGCCGAGCGCACCGCGTCCTTCAGCTGCCCGAGGATCTGCGGCTCGCCGAGCACCATCGAGTCCAGCCCCGAGGCGACGCGGAAGGCGTGGCGCACCGCGCGCTCGCGCGGCAGCGCGTAGAGGTAGGGCGCGAGCGCGGCCGGATCGAGCCGGTGGTAGTGCGCCAGCCAGTCGGCCGCCGCCGCGGGCTGCTCGGCCGAGAGGTACAGCTCGGTGCGGTTGCAGGTGGAGAGGATCGCCACCTCCGGCGCCAGTCGCCGGCGCGCTTCAGCCAGTGCCTCGCCCAGGCGCTCGACATGGAACACCACCCGCTCGCGCACTTCGAGCGGCGCGGTCTGGTGGTTGAGCCCCAGGGCGAAGACGGTCATGCGGCGCAAGCGGTTGTTTCACCGCCATTTTAACCTCGCCGGACCCGGGCCGCGGGTTGATCTGGATCAGCCGGGGGCCGGGCTCGCGCGAAGCAGCGCCTCGATTTCGTCCTTCGGCAGGGGTTTGCTGAAGAGATAGCCCTGCATCTGGTCGCAGCGCAGCAGATGCAGCAGCCGCGCCTGCTCCTCGGTCTCCACGCCCTCGGCCACCACCTTGTACTTCATCGCCTGGGCGAGCGAGATGATGGTCGAGACGATGGTGGTGTCGTCGGCGTTGCCGGTCATGCCGCGGATGAAGCCGCGGTCGATCTTGATGGCGTCGATCGGCAGGCGCGCGAGGTAGGCGAGCGAGGAGTAGCCGGTGCCGAAGTCGTCCAGCGCGATCCCCAGGCCCAAGGCGCGCACCGCCTTGAGCTTGGCGATGCTCGATTCGACCTCCTCCATCAGCAGGCTCTCGGTGATCTCCAGGTCGAGGCCGCTGTCGGCGGTCTCGCCCAGCGCCGCGCGCAGATCGTCGATGAAGGTATCCCGCCTGAGCTGCAGCGAGGACAGGTTGACCGCGATGCGCGGCGGCGAAAGGCCGGCGGCAGCCCACCCGCGGAAGGTCGCCGCGGCGGTCGAGAGCGCCTGGTTCCCGGCCTCGAAGATGAGCCCCGTATCCTCGAGCAGCGGCACGAAGCGCGCCGGCGACACCGGCTTGCCGTCGGGCCCGTTCCAGCGCATCAGCGCCTCGAGCCCCACGATGCGCCGCGAGCCGATCTCCACCTTCGGCTGGAAATGCAGGAACAGCTCGCCGTGGTCCACCGCGCGACGCAACCGCTGCTCCAGCTCGACCTCGTCGGCCACCCTGGCATTGATGTGCGGCGCGTAGAAGAAGTATCGCTCGCCCGTCTTCTTGGCACGGTGGAGGGACGCCTCCGCGTTGCGATACAGCGCCTGCGCGTCGCCGCCGTCGTCGGGAAACACGGCGACGCCGGCCTTCGCGGTGAGCCGCAGCTCCCGGTCCTCCAGCGTGAGCGGCAAGCGGAGAAACTCCGCCACCGTCACGGCGACGGCGCGCGCGAGGTTCGGCGCCTCGCGCAGCGACGGGCGCAGCGACGGGAACAGGACGGCGAAGCGGTTCCCCTCCAGCCGGGCGAGGCGATTCTGATCGGCCACGATGTCGCCGAGCCGCCGCGCCAGCGCCTGCAGCACCCGGTCGCCGAAATGCGGCCCGAAGCTGTCGTTGATCGCCTTGAAGCGCTCGATGTCGAGCATCATCAGGGCGAGATTCTCGCGGCCGCGCCGCGCGGCGTCGGTCGCCTGCTCCAGGCGATCGAGGAACAGCTTGCGGTTCGGCAGTCCCGTGAGCGCGTCGTAGTAGGCGACGTAGTCGAGCCTGGCCTGCTTTTCCATGAGCTCCAGCGCGAACGCCACGTTGGCGACCATTTCGTTCAGCAGGCCCAGCTCCTCCTGGTCGAACACGCCCGGGTCGCGCGCGCGCAGCCCGAGCACGCCCGCGACGCGGTTCTCCACCAGGATCGGCAGCAGCGCGAGGGCGTAATTTCCGTCTGCCGTCAGCAGCTCGCGGTTAGGCACGCGCCCGTCGCCGCCGACGTCGTTGGAGACCATCGGCCGCCCGGTGCGCAGCGCCAGCGCGATCAGGCTCCTCGCGCCGCCGGGATCGCGGTTGAAATCGTCCAGCATTCCCTGGTAGAGGCGCGGGTCGGGCTCGGTCGTGGCGGCGATGCGGGCCTTGCCGCCCGGGTCAAGCTCGGTAACCCGCGCCAGCGAGAATCCGCCGGCCGCCAGCGCGATGCGGCACAGCTCCTCGAACAGCGACCGGCGCTCGCGCATGCGCACGATCGCGGCATTGGTCGCGCTGAGCATGTCGCGGATGCGGCTCAGGCGTGCAATGCGCGCCTCCTGCGCACGGCGCTCGGTCTGGTCGCGGATCGAGGCGATCACCAGCGACTCGCGCCGCGAGCCGAGCGGGGCGCTGCTCACCTCGACCGGGACCGGGCGCCCGTCGCGATGCCTCGCGTTGCCTGCGCCAAGTCCCTCCGGAATCAGCCTCAGCAGCGGGCCGCCGACCAGTTCGGCGCGCGCATAACCGAAGACCCTTTCGGTCTGGCCGTTCGCAAGGACTATCGCGCCTTCGCCGTTGACGACGATCATCGGGTCGGGCGCATGCTCCAGCACGTCACGGAACATCGTTTCGGCGTCGCGCCGGGCGGCGCGCTCCCTCGCATCCTGCAGCGCGCGCTCCACTGCCGCCGGAAGCCGCACGAGGTTGGTCTTGAGGACGTAGTCGGTGGCGCCGTTCTTCAGCGCGCGGATGGCGTACTCCTCGCCGATCGTTCCCGAGACGAAGATGAACGGAATCTCCGGCGCCGTCTCGCGCGCGATCACGAGCGCCGCCATGCCGTCGAACTGCGGCATCGAGAAATCGGAGATGATGACGTGGGGGAGAAACTCCTGCAGGCCGCGGACGAACGCCTCTTCGTTGTCCACCAGCCGGTGCTCGATGCGCAGGCCGGCGCGCTTCAGCTCGCGGATCTCGAGCTCCGCGTCGGTCGCCATGTCCTCGATCAGCAGGATGCGGATCGGGGCGCGCGGGGCTTTGCGGTCGGCGACCATGCCGCTCAGCTCGAGGGGGTGCGGTTGATCGCCAGCCAGTAGTAGCCGGCCTGGCGCACCAGCTCGGTGATCTGCGCGAAGTCGAGCGGCTTCACGACGTAGCTGTTGACGCCGAGGTCGTAGCTCCGCGCGAGGTCGCGCTCCTCCTGCGAGGAGGTCATGACCACCACGGGAATGCGCCGCGTGCGCTCGTCGGCCTTGACGGCGCGCAGCACCTCGATGCCGTCCACCCGCGGCATCTTCAGGTCGAGCAGCACCAGGCGCGGATGGGTCTCCTCGCGCGAAGCGAACGCGCCGCGCCGGAACAGGTAGTCGAGCGCCTCCTCGCCGTCCTTCACCCACAGCAGCCGGTTGGCGAGGCCGCCCTTGTGCAGCGCGCGCATCGTCAGCTCCGCGTCGCGCGGGTTGTCCTCCACCAGCAGGATCTCGACCTGCTCAAAGTCCGCCATGCGTGCTCCCTGAGGGCAGCGTGAAGTGGAAGTCGGCACCGCTGCCCGGCGTCGCCGTCGCCCAGACGCGGCCGCCGTGGCGCTCGACGATCCGGCGCACGATCGCGAGGCCCACGCCGGTCCCCTCGAACTCCTCGGCCGAGTGCAGGCGCTGAAATACCTCGAAGAGCTTCGAGGCGTAGCGCATGTCGAATCCCGCGCCGTTGTCACTCACCCAGTAGAGGATCTCCCCCGAGGGCTCGGCGCGGCCGCCGATCTCCACCCGGGGCCGCGGCTGCTTGCTGCTGTACTTGAGCGCGTTGCCGAGGAGGTTCACCCAGACCTGCCTCAGCAGCGCGCGGTCGCCGCGCGCCGCGGGGAGCTCGCCGAGCTCCACCTGCGCCGCCGGGTGCCGCGCGGCGAGCTGCGGGATGACCTCCCGCACCGTCGCGGTCATGTCGACCGCCGCGCACTGCAGCGACTGCCGGCCGACGCGCGAGAGCGCGAGCAGGTCGTCGATCAGCTCGCCCATGCGGCGCGCCTCGCTGCGCACCACGCCGAGCAGGCGCCTGCCCTCCCCGTCCAGGCGCGCTGCGTGGTCCTCCTCCAGCATGAGGGCGTAGCCGTCCACGGCGCGCAGCGGGGCGCGCAGGTCGTGCGACACGGAGTAGGAGAACGCCTCCAGCTCGCGGTTGGCGCTTTCCAGCTCGGCGGTGCGCTCCACCACCCGCCGCTCCAGCTCCACCGCATGACGCTTGACCCGCTCGAACAGGCGCGCCTGGTTGATCGCGATGGCGAGCTGCGCCGCCACCTCCCGCGCGATCTGCACCTGCTCCCCGGGAAACTCGTCGTGCTCGCCGCCGAAGCTGAGGGCGCCGATGAGCTCCCCGCCCACGATCATCGGCAGCGCGATGTAATGGCGCACGCCGGACGCCAGCAGCGCCTCCACCTCCGGACCCGGAGGCAGGCTCGCGGTCGCGATGCGCTGCGGCTCGCCCCGCCTCAGCGCCTCGAGGTCGCCCATCAGCCGCATCGAGTAGCGCACCCCCGGCCCCACGTGGAGGCGATGCCGGCCCGCGGCGGCGAGCCACTGCACCTCGCCGGCCTCGAGGTCGAACAGGTTGACGATGGCGCGCGGCACGCCGAGCAGCTGCCGCAGCCGCTCGATGACCGCGCCGGCGATCGCCTGCGGCGCCTCCTCGGCGATGATCGCCCGGTCGATGTCGTGCAGGATGCCCAGCCGCTCGGAGTGCCTCGCGAGCGCCTCCTGGGTGCGCCTGAGCTCCTCGAGCTGGCGCTCCAGCTCGGCCTTGTGCGCTCGCTCCTGCTGGGCGCGCGCCTCGGCCGCCTCCAGCTCCTTGTGCAGCAGCTGCAGGCGCACGCGCCGGCTCTCGTCCTCGATCTGCTTGCGGCGCAGTTGCGCCCGCACGCGCGCCTTGAGGACGTCGTCTTCGCTGGACTTGAGCACGTAATCGTCGGCCCCGGCGCTCAACCCCTCGATCACCGCCTCGCGGTCCTCGCTGCCGGTGAGCATGATCACCGGGATGTCCCGCGTCGCCGGGGCCGCCTTCACCCGGCGGCACGTTTCGGTGCCGTCCACGCCGGGCATGAGCCGGTCGAGCAGGATGCAGTCGACGGGCTGCACCGTGAGCATCTCGAGCGCCTCTTCCCCGGAGCGCGCCTCGATGACGTCGTAGCCCTCGCCCCGCAGCGTGTGGCCGAGCGCGTCGAGATAGGTGCGGCTGTCGTCCACGGCGAGGATCTTCTTCGGGCCGAGCAGGCTGGCGGGGGCGTGGTCGGCGCCTGAGGCGGCACGCAGCACCGCCGCGAGCCGCGCCAGGACCAGCGCCATGCTCTCTTCCTTGCGCACGAACGCGTCCGCGCCGGCGTCCAGCGCGCCCAGCTCGGCGGTGCGGCCCAGGGTCGATCCCGTGAGCATGATGCAGGGCGTGCGGCGCAACGCCGCGTCGAGCCGCAGCTTGCGGATCACCGTGGCGCCGTCGATCCCCGGCAGGACCCCGTCGACGATGATCGCCGCCGGCCGGTGCGTCGCCGCGCTGCGCAATCCCTCTTCGCCGCTCACGGCGCCCAGCGGCGCGTAGCCCGCCTCCTCGAGCGCGCGGCAAAGGTGGCCACGGAAAGTGGCGCTGTCGTCGATCACGAGCACTGTCGCGCGCCTCGGCGCGGCCGCAGCGGGGCTCCCGCCGAGCAGCTCCCGCGCCCGCGCCACGACGTAGTCCCGGTCGTAGGGCTTGCCCGCATAGTCGTCCGAACCGATGGACAGCCCCAGGATCCGGTCCCGGACCTCGGCCTCCGTGGAGAGCATCAGGATCGGCATCCGCGCGCGCTCGGCCGAGGCGCGAATCTCCTTCACCAGGTCCACGCCGCTGCCGTCGGGCAGCAGCACGTCGAGGACGGCGAGCCCGATCTCCTCGGCCGCCAGCACGGCCCGCGCGGCCGCGACGCTCTCGCACCCGATCGCGCGAATTCCCTCGGCCTCGAAGGCCTCCATCAGGTCCATGCGGACCGTCAGGCTGTCGTCGACGATCATCACCGGCGCGCTCACGCGAAGCTCTCCCTGGCGCTGCGACCGACGAGCGCCGCGAGCGCGGGGCCGATCTCGGCGAGCGGCAGCACGCACTCGGCCGCGCCGAGCAGCACGGCCTCGCGCGGCATGCCGTACACGACGCAGCTCGCCTCGTCCTGGGCGATCGTGAAGCCCCCGGCCCTGTGGATCTCGAGCAGGCCCTGCGCGCCGTCCCGGCCCATGCCGGTCAGCAGGCAGGCCATCGCGGCCGATCCGCATTCGCGGGCGAGCGATTCGAACAGCACGTCGACCGACGGGCGGCAGGAGTGCCGTTCCGCCGTCGACTCGAGCTGCAGCTGGTGATCGCGCACGACCAGATGCTGACCCGGGGGCGCCAGCCAGACACCCGGCGGGCCGAGAAGCTGACCCTCCGCGGCGAATCTCACGCGATGCGGTGTCTGGCCATCGAGCCAGTCGGCAAAAGAGGCAGCGAACGGCTCATCGATATGAAGCACGATGAGCACCGGAAGCGGGAAACCGGGCGGCAGCCCGCTCAGCAATTCGACGAGCGCCGCCGGGCCGCCGGTCGAGGCGCCGATTCCGACCAGGCGGAATCGTTGCGCGCTCGCCCTGTCGGTCTGCGGTGCAACGCGCGGTCCGGCCGCGTCCTGCGCGCGCTGCCGCGCGCGACCCCGCGGATGGGTGATCACCCTGATGCGGGAGATCAGCCTGACGGTCTCGACCAGCCGGTGCTCCCAATCGGCATCGGCTTCGGAGCCGAGCGGCTTCTCCAGCACTTCGAGCGCGCCGGCGGCCAGCGCCTCGTAGGTCTTGAAGAGCTCACCGCGGTTGGTCGAGGAGGAAACGATGAGAATGGGCGTCGGGCAATGCGCCATGATGTACTCGGTGGCCGCGAGGCCGCTCATCACCGGCAGCATCATGTCCAGCGTGACCGCGTCCGGCCGCAGCGCGGCGCAGAGCTCGATCGCGCGCTTGCCATCCGCGGCCTCGCCGACGACCTCGATTCCGGGATCCGCCCCGAGGACTTCGCACAGATAACGACGCGCCGTGAGGGAGTCCTCGACCACCAGTACGCGCACCGGTTTCACGAGCGCACCAGCTTCGCGACCCGGCCGAGGAACTCGGCCTGGTCGAACTCGCTCTTGACGACGTAGCCGCTCGCGCCGAGCGCCATGCCGCGCTCGCGGTCCTGCGCGGCGTCGCGCGAAGTCACCAGAACGCAGGGGACATCGCGCAGCACCGGGTCGGCGCGCAAGCGCTCGACCAGCGCAAATCCGTCCATGCCGGGCATTTCCACGTCGACCAGGAACAGCCCGTAGCGATTGCGCTGCGCCATCTCCAGGCCCTGCTCGCCGGAGGTCGCGAGGTCGACCTCGTAGCCCGCCGATTCCAGGATGCTCTGCTCGAGCATGCGGGTGGTGACCGAATCGTCGACCACCAGGATCGGGCGGGCACGAGGCACCACGCCGTCTGCGCGCGCCGCGGACCTCGTCGCGGGATCGGCCAGCGCGTCCGCGTCGAGCACCGGACGCGGATCGCCCTCGGCATCCAGGTACAGGCCGGAGATGATCGGCGTCACGGGGGCGAGCGCCGGCATCGGGCGCAGCACCACGGTTTCGACGCCGAGAATCCGGTCCACCACCAGCGCCACCCTGCCGCGCGTTCGGTGCACCAGCACCGCCGACTGCATCGTCTCGTCCCTGGCGCCAGGAGGCGCACGCAGCGCGCTGCCTTCGCCCCCCAGGCAGGCACCGAGGGGGAGGACCGGAACCAGGCCGCCCTCCCAGGTGAGCGCGTCGCCTTGCGGCGAGCGCGTCAGCTCCCGACCCGCGACGCGCAGCGCGCCTCGAACCGCATCGAGCGGCAGCGCGGCGGCGGATCCGGCGGCCTCGACGATCAGCGCCTCCAGCGACACGAGCGACACCGGCACCCGCACTGCGACCGCCGTGCCGATCCTCGCGTCGGTATGCAGCGAGACATCGCCCCCGACGCGCTCCGCGGCATTGCGCACCACGTCGAGCCCGATGCCGCGCCCGGCGAGCTGGGTGACCGCGTCCGAGGTCGTCAGCCCCCCTTCGAGGAGCCGGCGCAGCAGCTCGGCCGGCTCCAGCCGCTCGGTTCCGGCCGGCAGGCCGCCGCGGCGCTCGAGCGCGCGGCGCACCGCCTCGAGGTCCACGCCGCGCCCGTCGTCGCTGCAGCGGAAAACGACACGCTGCCCTTGGCGCGCGACGTGCAGCCGGACCTGGCCCTCGGCCGGCTTGCCGGCCCGCCGGCGCTCGGCCTCCGGCTCGATGCCGTGTGCCACCGCGTTGCGCACCAGCTGCACGAGCGCCGGCCGCACGGCATCGAGCACGTGACCGTCCAGGCGCACCTCCGCGCCGCTCGCCCCGAACGCAACGCGCTTGCCGGCTGCGTGCGCGGTGTCGCGCACGACCCGCTGCAGCGCGCTGAACGTGGCCCCGGCCGACACCAGTCTCAGCCGCTCGGCCATCTCGCGCGACAGTCGCAGCTCGCGGTCCACGCGCTCGAGCGTGACGGCCGCGTCGCGCTCCATCGCGCCGACCGCGGTGCCCACCTCCTCGGCCAGCGCGCGCGCCGGACCGCCGGCCTGCGCGGCGAGACGCGAGGCGAGCCCGCGCGCGCGCCCGCTCCCGCCGAGCACCGAGCGCAGCCGCCCGAGCTCGCCGTGGACCTCGCCGAGGCCCTCGAGCAGCGCGTCCACCTCCGAGATCTCGGCGCGCACCGCGCGGATCGACGTGCTTTCGCCCTCCGGCGACTTGCCCTCCGGGTCGCGCGCCGGCCCGGGCAGCCGCGCGAGCTGCTCGCCGATCCGGTCGAGCGCGGCGAGCACCTCGTCTACGCGATCCCGCGTCACCTCCCGCGGGGAATCGCGGTACGGCGCGAGCAGGTCCTCGAGCGCGTGCGCAAGGTCCGCGATCTCCCGCTGCTTGACCACGCGGGCCGCGCCCTTGAGGGTGTGCGCGAGCCGCAGCAGCTGCGGCACGCCGGCGCCCGCGTCGCCCTTCTCCAGCCCGAGCGCTCCCCGGCTCAGCTGCTCGAGCAGCTCGTGCGCCTCGACGCGGAAGTAGCGGTACGGGTCCCGCGTCACGCGGCGCGCTCCCCGCCGGCGGCCTGGGGCCGGATGAGCCGCAGCAGGTCGCGCGACAGGCTCGCGAGCTGCGAAGCGGTCTGCAGAGTCTGCCCGGTGCTCGCTTCGGTCTCGTGCGTCGCCTGGGCCACCTCCGACACCGAGACGCGGACCTGCTCGGCCGCGCTCGCCTGCTGCTTGGTCGACAGCTCGATCTCGCGCGCGGCGTCGGTGGTGGTCCCTACCAGCGCCGCGATCTGCTTGAACGCGACCGCCACCTCGGCGAACTGGCGCGACCCCGCTTCGACCGCCTTCGCGCTGCCCTCGGTCGCCAGCACCGTAGCGTTCACCGCGCCGCGCACGTCCTCCACCTGGCGGCGGATGTCCTTGGTCGAGTTGCCGACGCGGTCGGCGAGCTTGCGGATCTCGTCGGCCACCACCGCGAAGCGCCGGCCCGCTTCGCCCGCGCCGCTCGCCTCGATGGTGGCGTTGATGGCGAGGATGTTGGTCTGCTCCGCGAGCTCGGCGACGACGTCGAGGACGGCGCCGATCTCCTGCGACTTCCTGCCGAGGTCGAGCATGTGGCTCACGACGAGGTCGACCTGCCTGCGGATGCCGGCCACCGATTCCTGGCCCTTCTCCACCGTGCCCTCGCCGTGGCGCGCCGAGGCGGCCGTCTGGCCGGCGATCTGCGCCACGCGCTGCGCGCTCTCGGCGATCTGGCGCGAGGTCGCGACCAGCTCGCTGATCGTGGTGGTGATCTCGTTCATCGCGCTCGCCTGCTGCTTGGCACCCGAGGCCTGCTGCGAAGCCGCGGTCTGGAGCTCGGAGGAGGAGCTCTGCACCTGGCTGACCGCGGTGCCGATCTGCCGGCCGAGCGAGCGCGCCAGGCCGGTCGCGACGAGCGCGGCGAACAGCACCGCTGCCACGGTCATCGCCGCCAGGAGGGTGATCGCGTTGTTTGCCGCTTCGGTGGCTTTCTGCTTCGCCTGCTCCAGCAGCCGCTGCTCGTAGCTCACCAGCGATCGGATGCCATCGCGCAGCCGGTCGCGCACCGGGAGCAGCTTCTCCTCGAAGAACCGCTCGATGACGTCCGGGCGCGATTCGGTGCGGGCCAGCGCGATCGCTTCGTCCCCCGCCTGCCGGCTGGCTTCGGACGCCCGCTCGACCGCGCCCAGCAGCCGCCGTTCCTCCTCGTTGTCCGCCGCGGCCTGGAGCCGCGCCAGAACGGCGTTGAACTCGCTTTGCGCCGCCCGGTGCGCATCGAGCGAACGCTGCTCGCGCGCGAGCAGGTAGCCGCGCACCGCGGATCCTCTCTGCTCCGATGCGCCTTGCAGGCGCTCGGCCTCGATGAGCACCTGGGCGTTGTCGGTGATCACGCGGTCCTTGCTCTCGACCGTCGTGCGCAGGGCGTAGGCGGCGACCACCCCTACGATCACCGCGAACGCGATCATCACGGCGTAGCCGCCGCCGAGCTTCTGGCCGAAAGTCCAGTGGTCACTCATGGTTTACGCCTCCTTGGGGACTTGGGGGGTCCGGGCGAGCCTCCGGATCTCCTCGATCACGGACGGGAGATCCACGATGGGGCGCAGCGCCTGACCGGAACGCACGGCGGCACGCGCGTGCTGCCGCGCCGCCGCGCCATCGGCGGCAATCACGTCGCCCGGCGCGGCCACGATCTGCGATTCGAACGCCTCGAAGCCGAGCGCGATCGAATCGGCGCCGCGTGCCAGCGCCAGCCAGCGCGGCTTGCCGCCCGCGCCGTGACCGAGCAGCACCGCGAGGTCGTGGACCGCGACGATCCGCCCGCGCAACCCGGCCGCTCCCAGAAGCGACGCCAGGCCCGAGGGCAGCGGCAGGACGCGGCCCGCGGCGTGCAGTCCCGCGATCTCGGCGAGCCGGATCGCGCAGGGCTCGCCGCCGACCCGCAGCGCGATGAATCGCTCGCCGACCTCGCGTGCCCCCTGCGGCGCGAGGGCGAATCCCCGGTCGAACTCGCGCCGGAGCTCCTCGAGGGTGCGCGCAAGCGCACTGCTCGCGCCGCTCACGGCGCCGCTCCGCACTTGGCCAGCTCGGCGCGGCACAGGGCCAGCAGAGCCTCGCGCCCGAAGCCGCCGCCGAAGAACAGAATGCGCGACGCGTCCTCCTGCATCAGGGAGGACAGCGCGCGCTGCAGCTCGCGGCGCGCCACCGCGACCGCGCCGCCGCGCCGCGCCACGAGGCCCTGGTGCAGGCGCGGCATCGCGAAACCGGGCTCGAGATAGAGCGCGATCCGGTCCTCGTCCATGGCCCCTGCCGCGTCTCCCCGCCCTTCGCGGCACAGCGCCAGCACGTAATGCGCGCCCGCGTTCATCTCGTCGCGCTGCAGCAGCTCGCGGCAGGTCGCCTCCGCCTGGCCGAGCGCGCCGCCGTGCACCGCCAGCACGGCGCGAAGCAGGAGCGCATCGGGCTCGCGCCCCCGCTCCCGCGGCAGCAGGTCGAGCTCGGCCAGACCCTGGGCGAAGCGCTCTTCGCGCAGCAGTTCGAGCGCGGAGGCGAGGTCGTGCCGGCGCCCCGCATCGACCCCTCCGGCGGCGTGCACCAGCGAGTCCGAGCGCTCGGCCAGCGCGCCGATGCGCTCGGTCGCCCGCCCGATCGCCTCCACCCACGTCGCCGCGTCCTCCAGCGGTAGCGCGGCCGGGCCGGCAGCCGGTGGCGCCATCGGCTCCGGTGCTTCGGGTCCGGGCATTCCCGTGCGTCGCCGGTAGTAGAACGTGCCATGCGTGTGACAGAGGTGAAACTCGTTCGACAGGCCGCGCAGGGTTTCCGCGTGGCCGAGAAACAGGTGCCCCGACGGCACGAGCGAGCGCGCAATGCACGCGACCACGCTCCGCGCCGCGGCGGGCTCGAAGTACATGAGCACGTTGCGGCAGAACACCGCGTCCCAGGATCCCGGCTGCCACAGCTCGGCGTCCGCGGCGACGAGGTTGCGATCCTGCAGCACGACCGTCCGGCGCAGCCCGTCGTCGAGGCTGTAGCCGCCCCCGTTGGCGCGAAACCAGCGTGCGCGCAGTCCCTCGGGCAGGTCGCGCAGGGACCAGGCCGTGTACCTGGCGCGGCGGGCCTTCTCCAGCATCGCCGGATTCACGTCCACGCCCGTGATGCAGATGCGGGGCGCGGCCTCGGGCATGGATTCGCGGATCGCCATCGCGAGCGTGTACGGCTCCTCGCCCGAAGCGCAGCCGGCCGAGAGCACGCGCACCATCTGGGCCGCACCGCGCGCTTCGAGCCGTCGCGGCAGCACCTGCTCTACGAAAGCGCGGATCTGCTCGGCGCTGCGGTAGAAGTACGTTTCGGTGACCGTAAGCTCGCGCGCGAGCTGCCGCAGCTCCTCTCCCAGCGCACCCTCGGCGGAGACGCGCCGCAGGTAGGCCTCCCCGGAAACGCCGGTCGCCTCCAGCCTGCGCTGCAGGATCCCGGCAAGGACGCTCGACCTGCTATCGTCGAACGCCAGGCCGAGCCGCTCGGCGACCAGGTCGCGAAACCGCTCGATGCTCTGCGGCGTGAGGCGCGGGCTCATGGCCGCACGACCCCCGACTCCACTGCCTGGTAGACGCTCTCGGGAACGAGGCGCGCGCCATGCAGGCACACCAGCAGCTCGGCATCGAGCGCAGAGAGCGCCGCGAGCGTTTCGGCGCCCGCCTCGCGCAGCAGCGGCGGCAGTTCCCGGAATGCCGCTTGCGCCAGGTCCCGCACGCCGAGCACCGCGTCGACCGCGAGCGCCACGTGCCGCTCCCCGCCCGGCTTCAGCGTGAGGTAGCGGCCGGGCGCTCCCGGGCCGGCGCCAAGCAGCCTCGCGCAATCGACGACCGGCACCGGGACCCCGCGGATGATCGAGATGCCGAGCACGAAGGCGGGCATGCTGCCGAGCGGCTCGACCGGCAGGGGACGCATGGTCTCCGCGACCTGCGCGATCGGAAGCGCGCACAGCACTGCGCCGCTGCGCGCGACCAGAAACCGCGCCGGTGCATCGGATGCATACGCCTCTGACATGTAGCCCCAATGTCCGGGACATGCGCGCAGAAGTACAGGCGGCGCCGTTCGCGTCTCGCCCGCGGTCGAACCCTTTCCTCCCCTTTATTCGTGTTCCCTGCGGAAGGCCCTTGGCCCGAGATTCTAGGGGGCCCTACACGGGCCACGTGTCGGGAATTCTTGACAAGCCGAGGTCCCGGCCGGCGAAGCGTGAACTAGTTCACATATCTCGATTCGAGATTCATCGCAGTGTCGTGATGCCGTGCCGGATCGCGAACTTGACCAGCGCCGGCAGGTCCGCCAGCTCGAGCTTGGCCATCAGCCGGCTGCGATAGGTGTCGACGCTCTTCGGCGAGAGACTGAGCTGCGCCGCGATCTCGGCGCTGGTGCGGCCCTCGACCACGAGCTGCAGCACCTGGCGCTCGCGCGCGCTCAGGCGCTCGAGCGGATTGTCGTCGCCGCGCTCGCGCAGGTAGCGATCGATCGCCGTTTCGTCGAGCTTGCGGCTGAGGTAGCGCCGCCCGCCGTGCACCGCGCGCACCGCGCTCACCACTTCGCTCCCCGCGGAGTCCTTCACCAGGTAGCCGCGCGCCCCGGCGCGCAGCGCCTGGTAGACGTACTCGGGGTCGGCGTGCATCGAGAGGATGAGCACCTGCGCCTCCGGGCAGCCGTCGTGGATCTGGCGCGTCACCTCGATGCCGTTCAGGCCGGGCATCGCGATGTCCACGATGGCGACATCGGGCTGCGCCGCGGCGGCAAAGCGCACCGCCTCGCGGCCGTCGGAGAACCCCGCCAGCACGCGAAGGTCTGGCTGCGCCTCGAGGAGGTGGCGCAGGCCCTCGCGCACCACCTCGTGGTCGTCAACCAGGACGAGAGAGATCGCCACCGTCGAGCGGCACTTCCGCGATGATGCGGGTGCCGCGCTCGGAGGACTCCACGAGCAGGCGGCCGCCGGCGGCCTCCGCCCGCTCGCGCATCGCGCGCAGGCCCCAGCCGCTGTCGTGTCGGGATCCCTCGGGCGCGCGCATGCCGTGCCCGTCGTCCTCGACGCACACCGCGACCCGGGCCGGCGCCTTGTCGACGCTGATGCGCACGCGCGACGCCCCGCTGTGCTTGGCGGCGTTGGTGAGCGCCTCCTGCACGATGCGAAACAGCGCGATCGCGACGTCGTGCGGCAGGAGCACCCGCTGTTCCGGCCCGCTCACCTGCGTGCGCAGGCCGGTGCGCGCCTCGAACGCCGAGGCGTACTGGAAGAGCGCTGCCGTGAGCCCGTGCTCGGCGAGCGCGGGCGGGCGCAGCTCGGACATCAGCTCCCGGATGGAGGCGATCGTCTCCTCGAGCAGCGCGGACATCTGCGCGAGGCGCGGCTCGAGCGGCGCGCTGACCGCCTCGGGCAGCGCCTGGCGAACGATGTCGAGGTTCAGGTTCAGCGCCGTGAGCTTCTGCCCGATCAGGTCGTGCAGGTCCTCGGCGACCTTGTGGCGCTCGGCCTCCTGGGCGCGCACCAGGCGGCCGAGGAGCTGGCGCACCGCCTGCTCCAGCTGGTGCGACTCGGTGGCGTCGATCGCGATCCCGGCCACGCCCGGATTGCCGTCGGCGTCCGGCAGCGGGAACCGGACCACGAGGAACGACTTCTCGGCGCCGTCCCCCCTCGGGACCAGGTTGCGGAACTGCAGCGGGGCCTGGACCCGCAGCACCTCCTCGTCCTGCCTGCGGAAGCGCGCCGCCACCTCGGGAGGATTGAGCTCGAAGTCGTCGCGCCCCAGGATCTCGCCGCGGCGCCTTCCGGTAGTGCGCTCGTACTGCGGGTTGACCCAGGTGACGCGCAGCCGCGAGTCCTTGATCCACGCGAGGGTGGGCGCGTTCTCCATCAGGAGCCGGAAGCGCTGCTCCGAGGCGAGCAGCGCCCGCTCGGCCCGCTTGCGCTCGGTGATGTCGCGCGTGATGCCCAGCAGCAGCGTCTCGCCGCGCGCCTCCTCGCGCAGCGGCACGGCGTGCGTCTCCAGCCAGCGGCGCGTGCCCCTCAGGCCGACCATCTCGTACTCGAGAGTACCGCGCTCGCCGGCGCAGACGCGCCGCGTGAGGGCGCGGAAGGCCTCCCGCGACTCCGGCGCCACCAGCTCGCAGATGTCGCGCCCGAGGAGCGGCGCAAGCGCATCGGCCTCGATCATGCGCAGCCCCGCCGGGTTCATCTCGATCAGCCGCCCTTGCGCGTCGAGCAGCTTCACGCACTCGGGCTGGTTGTCGATGATCGCGCGCAGGCGCGTCTCGCCCGCGGCCAGGGCGCGCGTGGCCTCGTCGAGCCGCGCCTGCAGCCGCTCGTTGGCGCGCCGGCCCTCCTCGATCAGCCGGAGCAGCCGATCGGTGGCCTGCGAGTCCTCCGGCGCACCGGCCGGCGCCGCGGGAGCATTCATGGGCTGCGCTCCGCCTGGATACAGGGACCGATTCTAATGCGCGCCGACGGCCGGCGGCCGGCCGCTAGAATCCGGGGCGATGTCTGCGACACGCGGGCGCATCCATTGCGTGTGCGCCGACTACGGGCGGCTGCTCGGGGAACGCTGAAGGTGCTTCGGGATCTGGTGGCCAAGGGCGGAATCGAACCACCGACACAAGGATTTTCAGTCCTCTGCTCTACCAACTGAGCTACTTGGCCGTGCCCGAAGAAGGGGCGGATTATAAGTAAAAAGGGCGCCCGCAGGCGCCCTTCCCCGAACCGCAGAACGACGCGGACTTACATGTCCATGTCGCCCATGCCGCCCATGCCGCCCATGCCGCCGCCGTGCGCGTGGCCGCCGCCCTTCTTCTCTTCCACCAGCTCCGCGACCATCGCGTCGGTGGTGAGCATCAGGCCCGCGACCGAGGAGGCGTTCTGCAGCGCGAAGCGCACCACCTTGGTCGGGTCGATGACGCCCATCTGCACCATGTCGCCGAACTCGTCGGTCTGGGCGTTGTAGCCGTGGTTGCCCTTGCCGTCGAGCACCTTGTTGAGCACCACCGAGGGCTCGGCGCCGCTGTTGTCGACGATCAGGCGCAGCGGCTCTTCCAGCGCGCGCAGCACGATCTTGATGCCGCCGTCCTGGTCGTGGTTCTCGCCCTTGAGCTTCCCCTCGAGCGCCTGGCGCGCGCGCAGGAACGCCACGCCGCCGCCCGGAACGATGCCCTCCTCGACCGCGGCGCGCGTGGCGTGCAGCGCGTCCTCGACGCGCGCCTTCTTCTCCTTCATCTCGACCTCGGTCGCGGCGCCGACCTTGATCACC
>CAZOWR010000046.1:0-16584 GCA_964583645.1 uncultured Enterobacteriaceae bacterium | reverse complement strand
TAGTCCCGCGCCGGCTGTTCACGACACCGCACACCGCCAGCCGTCGCGCTCGAAGATCGGGTCGCGGTGCCTGGGCGCACCCTCCCACTCGCGCCGGACGTGCTCGAGCATCGCCGCGAATGCCTCCCAGCGTGGTGGCCAGCGCCGCTGGGTGAAGCGCTCGACGCGCTCGTAGCGCGAGGCCGAGGGGAAGCCCATGAGCAGGTAGAGGTCATCGCCATCCTTGGTGCGCTTGCAGCCGCGCCCCCGATTTGCGCTCGTTGTGGCGCAGGCCCGCGGCGGCGCGGCGGCGGCGCTGCGCGCGACGCTCGAGTCGATCGAGGCGCAGCTCTACCCTTGCCGTTGCATCGTGCTGGCGCCGGATGACGCGGTGTGCGAGGTGCCGCCCGAGGCGGACTACGTGGCGGTGGCGCAAGCGGGGGATCGGCTCGCCGAGCATGCGCTGTACTGGATGGCGGAGGCGATCGTGCGCCGCGGCGACGTGGCGATGGCCTACGCGGACGAGGACACGATCGACACGGCGGGGCGGCGCAGCGCTCCCCGCTTCAAGCCGGACTGGTCGCCGGCGCACTTGCGTTCGATCAACTACGTCGGGCGCTTCGCGGTGTTCCGCGCCGCGGAGCTGGCCGCCGCGGGCGGCCTCGGCGCGGAGGCGCTCACCGGCGACGGGCACGCGCTCAACCTGCGTGTGGCGCGGGGTCTGCACGCCGGGCAAGTCGCGCACGTCCCCGCGGTGCTCTACCACCGTGCCGAGGCGAATCCGGCCCCCGGACCCCGTGCGCGGCTGCGCCATCCCCTGCCCGAGCGCGCGCCGCTGGTCAGCATCCTGATCCCGACCTGCGACGCGGCGCAGCTGTTGCGCAAGTGCGTCGAGAGCGTGCGGTTGCGCACCACCTACCGCAACGTCGAGCTGATTGTCGTGGACAACCGGAGCACCGACCCGGAGGCGCTTGCGTACCTGGACGCCCTGCGCGAGGCGCCGCGCACGCGCGTGCTGCGCTACGACCGGCCGTTCAACTACGCGGCGATCAACAACTTCGCGGTCCGCGAGGCGCGCGGCAGCGTGCTCCTGCTGCTGAATGACGACACCGAGGTGATCACGCCGGACTGGCTCGAGGAGATGCTCGGCCACCTGCACTGCGACGGCGTCGGCGTCGTCGGCGCCAAGCTGCTGCTGCCCGACGGCAGGGTGCAGCACGCAGGCGATGCCTTCGGCCCGGGGCGGCGCGCCGAGCACCTGCACGCGGGGATCGCGCGCTCGGCGCCCGGCTACTGCCACCGCGCCGTGGTGGCGCAGGAGGTGTCGGCGGTCACCGGCGCCTGCCTGCTGACCTGGCGGCGGCTCTACCGCGAGCTCGGCGGCCTGGACGCCCGCCACCTGCCGATCTCGTTCAACGACGTCGACTACTGCCTGCGGGCGCAGCAGGCTGGATGGCGCGTGATCTTTACGCCCCACGCCGAGCTCTACCACCACGGCTCGGCCTCGCGCGGCCCGGACCTGTCCGCGCGCCAGCTGGCGCGCATCGCGCGCGAGACGCGCGTCATGCGCTCGCGCTGGAGGAAGCGTCTGCGGCACGATCCGTACTACAACCCTAACCTCTGCTACCAGCGGCCGAGCTTCGCGCTCGGCGACGCGCCGCGCGTGAGCAAGCCGTGGCTGCGCTAGGCGAACGCTGGACGCCGTGACCAGGCTGCTCGTCACCGGCGGCGCCGGCTACGTGGGCGCCCATACCGTACGCCACCTGCTTGCCGCCGGGATCGCCCCGGCGGACATCGTCGTGTTCGACAGCCTCGAGCGCGGGCACAGCGCCTTCGTTCCCGCCGGGGTCGAGCTGATGCAGGGCGACCTGCGATCGCCGGAGGAGGTCGAGCGGCTCTTTTCGGAGCATCGATTTGATTCGATTCTGCATTTTGCCGCCTATACCTACGTCGGCGAGTCCGTCTCCGACCCCGCCCTGTATTTCGACAACAACGTGGTCGGCGGCCTGAACCTGCTCGAGGCGGCGCGAAGGCACGGTTGCCGCAACATCGTGCTGTCTTCGACCTGCGCCGTGTACGGCACACCTGCATCGCTGCCGATCACGGAAGACTGCGCGCTGGCGCCGGCCAGCCCCTACGGCATGAGCAAACGGACCCTCGAGGACATGCTCGAATCGTACGCTCGCAGCTACGCCATTCGCTCCGTATGCCTGCGATATTTCAACGCGGCTGGCGCCGCCTACGGGATTGGGGAACTGCACGAGCCTGAGACGCACTTGGTGCCGCTCGTGCTGCGGACCGCGCTCGGACACCAACCCCACGTGACGATCAACGGTTCCGACTATGCCACCCCCGACGGAACCTGCGTCCGTGACTACGTGCACGTCGTTGACCTGGCCGAGGCGCACGGCAGGGCGCTCGAGGTACTGCGGGCCGGGACCACCGGGCACGCACGGCTCAACCTCGGGAGCGGCACCGGCACGTCGGTGCGCGAGATCGTAGAGGTGTCGCGGCAGATCACCGGCGCCGAGATTCCCGTGGTCATCGGGCCGCGTCGCGAGGGCGACCCTGCAGCGCTGTACGCCGAGGCGACGCGGGCCCGCCGCTTGCTGGGCTGGACCCCTCACCGGGGTTTGCGCGAGATGATCGAGGACGCCTGGCGCTGGCACCGGGGGGCGGGAGTCTGAGGACGATCCTCATTACCGGCGCCTCGAGCGGCATCGGCGCGGCGCTCGCGCGCGAGCTCGCGCGGCCCGGGGCCACGCTCATCCTCCAGGGCCGCGACCCGGAGCGGCTCGCGGCGCTCGCCGCGGAGTGCGGCGCGTGCGGCGCCGGGGTCGAGACCGCGAGCCTGGAGCTGCGCGACACCGCTCGGGTGCTCGCCTGGGCCGGGCAGATCGCCCCGCGCGTCGATACCGCGATCCTCGGCGCGGGCAGGGCGTGGGGCGAGCGCGCGGGCGAGCCCTGGGCGGAGGCGGACGAGCTGCTGCAGGTGAACCTGCGCGCGACGCTCGCCATCGTCTCGGCCCTGGTCCCCGAGATGCGCCGCCGCGGCGCGGGGCAGATCGCGCTCATGGCCTCGCTCAACGCCTGGCACGGCATGGCGCGCACGCCCGTGTACGGCGCGACCAAGGCGGCGCTCAAGAACTACGGCGAGGCGCTGCGCGCGCAGCTCGCGCCGGAGGGCATCCGCGTCAGCGTCGTGCTTCCCGGGTTCGTGCGCACGCCGATGAGCGAGCGCTACCCCGGCCCGCGGCCCTTCCTCGTCGAGGCGGACGCGGCGGCGCGGCGCATCGTGCGGGGCCTCGAGCGCGACGAGGCGCGCATCGCCTTTCCCTGGCCGCTCGCGCTGGGTATGCAGCTGCTCGCCGCGCTGCCCGCCCCGCTCGCGCAGTGGCTCCTGCGGCGCCTGGGGTTCAGCGCCTCGTAGCCGGTATTTTCGTAACCGGTTACAATCAGCCGTGGGCCGGGCCTCTGCAAGGCGTGCCGTGGGCAGACCGCGCAGCGCGGCGCCGCTGTCGGCGGCCGAGCGCATGCGCCGCTATCGCGTGCGCTTGCGCGCCCGGGGGCTGCGGCGGGCGGAGCAGCGCAGGCCCGACCCGCTGCTGGCGGCGGTGCGCTTCGCCCCGGGGAGCCTGCTCACCCCGGGCGAGCAGGACGTGCTGCGCCGGTTCTGCGCGCGGCTGGGGGCGCTGCCCGAGCTGCCGCGGTCGGTGGCCGTCTTCGGCAGCCGCGCCAGGGGCGGGGCCGACGAGCGCTCCGATCTCGACGTGGCGGTCGCCTTCGACGGGGAACGCGACGCGGCGCTCGAAGCGGGGCTCTCGGGCATCGCGCAGGCCGCGCGCCGCGCCTACCGCGCCGGCGACTACGGCATCCATCTCAGGCCCGTCGCGCTGTTTGACGGCGAGCGGGGCGCGGGAGGCTTTGCACAGGCGGTACGCGAGGAGTGCGAGGTGGTATGGACAAGGCCGCGATAGCCCGGACGGTCGCCGCCGAGCTGCAGGCGGCGCGCGGGCGGCTTGCCGCGGCGCTCAACAATCTCGCCGGCCCGTTCGGCAAGCAGTACCGGGTCTGCGTCACGGACCTGTACTACGCGAGCTTTCACCTCGCCAGCGCGCTGCTCGCGGCGAAGGGCCTGCGCGCCCGCAGCCACGAGGCGGCACAGGAGCTGCTCGCGCTGCACTTCGTCAAGCCCGGCGCGTTGCCGGCGGACACCTCGAGGAAGATGAGCGCGCTCATGGACCGGCGGCACGCGGCGGACTACAAGAGCTTCGTCCCGATGGATGCCTCCGATGTGGCGGAGTTCGGGCCCTGGGTGCGCGCCTTTTTCCGCGACGCGCTGAAGCTCCTCGGAAAGTCGGCCCCCGCTGCGGAGCGCGCCGAGCTGACGCGGCTGCTGCGCGAGCTCGAGCGGCTGGGTTGAGGCGGTTCGCCGCAGCGGCGGCGTTGCACGGCGGCCTGTACGCGGCCGCGTTCCTCGCGCTGCTGGCGCTGCTGCGCCGCCCCGTGCTCGCCGCCGGCGCCGTGCTCGCGCTCCACGGCCTTGTCCTGATCGTGAGCAGCGCCAAGCAGCGCGTGCTGCGCGAGCCCCTCGTGTTCGCCGACCTGGGCCTGTTCACCCAGGCGCTGCGCCATCCGCGGCTGTATCTCCCGTACCTCGGCCTCGGGCGCGCCGCGCTCGCCTCGGCAGCCCTCGCCGGGGTGCTCGCGGCTGCGCTGTGGCTGGAGGACGCCGCCGCCGTGCCGCAGGTCGCGTGGTGGGCGCTCACCGGGGCAGGGCTCGCGCTGCTCGCCTCGGGCACTTGGCTCGGGCGCGGCAGCGTCTCGCTCGATCCCGTGACGGACGTGCGCCGGCTCGGGCTGCTGTCGACGCTCTGGCTCTATTGGCTCGCGGAGCGCGGGTCGCCGCAGAAAACGTGGTCTGACCCCGGTTCTCCGGGATGGCCGGCGATCGTGGCGCCGCGGGGGGTCGGGCCCGACCTCGTGGTCGTGCAGAGCGAATCGTTCTTCGATCCCCGGCGCCTGTACCCGGGAGTCGCGGCCGATGTCCTCGCCCCCTACGACGCGCTCTGCGCCCAGGGGGAGTCGGGCCGGCTCGCGGTTCCGGTCTGGGGCGCCTACACCATGCGCACGGAGTTCGCTTTCCTGTCGGGCATTGCGCCCGCCCGCCTGGGCGTGCACCGATTCAATCCCTACCGCCGCTTCGCGCGCGCGGGGGTCGCGACGCTCGCCTCGCATCTCAGGGAGCACGGCTACCGCACGCTGTGCATCCACCCGTACCCGGGGAGCTTCTTCGGCCGCGACCGGATCTTTCCCCGGCTCGGCTTCGAGCGCTTCCTCGACATCGAGGCCTTCGCCGCCGCGCCGCGCTCGGGGCCCTACGTGGCCGACGGGGCGGTGACGGCGAAGATCCTCGAGGCTTTGCGCGAGAGCGGCGGCCCCCCCAGCCTGGTGTTCGTCATCACCATGGAGAACCACGGCCCGCTGCACCTCGAGCGCGCCGGGGAGCAGGACGCGCGGCGCCTGTACCGCGAGCCGCCGCCGCGCGGCTTGGAGGACCTCACCGTGTACCTGCGCCACCTGCAGAACGCCGGGCGCATGCTCACCGGGCTCGCCGCGGAGCTCGCGCGGCGCGAGGGGGTGCTGTGCTTCTACGGCGACCACGTGCCCGGCATGCCGCGGGTCTACGCGGCGCTCGGCTACGAGGACTCCCGCACCGACTACCTGCTGTGGCGCAGCGGCGGCGGCGCGCCGCGGCGCGCCGACCTCGCGGCGGAGGCGCTCGGCCTCAGGCTCCTCGAAGTCGCAGGTCTCGCCACGCCGCGAGCCTGACCCCCCGCGCGCGCAGCGCCGCGACCTGCGCCGCCGTGGGCCAGGAGTCGTAGCCGCCTTCGGCCGCCTGCGGCGCGCCCGGGTCGCCCGCGGCGATGCGCTCCAGGTTCTGCGCCAGGAGCCCGGCGCCGTGGGCGTACAGGCGCACCGTGGCCGCGAGCACGCTCTCCTCGGGCCGCAGCGCGAGCGGCGCCTGCGCGAGGATCGCGCCGCGGTCGAGCTCGGGCGCGACCCGATGCACGGTCACGCCGAGCCGCGCCGCGGCGCGCAGCCGCGCGTAGAACACGGGGTCGACGCCGCGGTACTCTGGCAGCAGCGACGGGTGAATGTTGACCGCGCCCGCGCCCGCGAGCGCGACCACCTCGGCGCCGATCCTCTGGTTGAAGAAAGCCGAGACGAGCAGCTGCGGTGCGAGCCGCGCGAGGAAAGCGCGCGCCCCGGCGTCGTTCAGGTCGCGCGTCTCGAGGAGCGGAAGGCCCTGCGCGTCCATGCGCGGAAACGTCGCGCAAGCGAGGTACGCGCCGTAGCGCAGGCCGCTGCGGCGCAGCTGCGCCCAGGCCCCGCGCAGCCGCCCGTAGCGCGCCGACAGGATGCGGGTCGAGCGCACGACGCCCACGATCTCGATCGCGGGGGCGGCGCGCAGCCGCTCGAGCACGGCCGCGCCGGGCAGGCCGCCGCTCGTGGCGAGGACCGCGCGCACCCTCAGAGGGCTTTCAGCTCCTCGGCGAGGGCGGCCACCGCGTCGCGGATCTGCCCCTCGGTGTGCAGGCAGCTGACGAAGAAGCGCAGGCGCGCGCTCTTCTCGGGCACCGCGGGGTAGAGGATCGGCTGCACGTTCACGCCGCGCTCGTAGAGCGCCGCGGCGAGGCGCGCCGCCTTCACCGAGCTGCCGGTGATCGCGGGAATCACGGCGCAGCCGCTGCTCGTGCCCGTGTCCACGCCCGCTTCCTGCGCCAGGCGCAGGAACAGCGCGCCGCGCGCCTGGAGCCGGCGCACGCGCTCGGGCTCGGCGAGCATCTTCCCGAGCGCCGCGCAGGAGGCCGCGGCGAGCGGCGGCGACATGCCGACGCTGTACAGGAACCCCGGCGCGAAGAAGCGCAGGTTCTCCACCAGCGCCCTTTCCCCGGCGATGAAGCCGCCGCAGCCCGCGAGCGTCTTGCTGAGCGTTCCCATCCAGATGTCGACCTCGCCGCCGGCGAGGCCGAAGTGCTCGCGCAGCCCCAGGCCGCGCGGCCCCATGACGCCGAAGGAATGCGCCTCGTCCACCATCAGCCAGGCGCGGTGGCGGCGCTTCACCTCGACGAAGCGCGGCAGCTCGGGGAAGTCGCCGTCCATGCTGTAGACGCCCTCGATCATGACCAGCACGCGCTCGAAGGCGCGGCGCTCGCGGCGCAGGATCTCCTCCAGCGAGCGCCAGTCGTTGTGCGCAAAGGCGCGCCGCTGCGCGCCCGAGAGCAGCATGCCCTGAAGGGCGCTGTTGTGGATGAGCGCGTCGTGCACCACGAGATCCTTCGGCCCCAGCAGGTGGCCGATGGTGCTGACGTTGGTGGCATGCCCGCTCACGAAGGCGACGCAGTCCTCCACCCCGTAGGCGGCGGCAAGCGCGGCCTCCAGCTCGCGGTGCACGGGCCGCTCGCCCGAGACCAGGCGGCTCGCCGACACCGAGGTGCCGTAGCGCTCCATGGCGCGCCGGGCGGCCTCCACGACCTGCCGGTCGCCGTTCAGGCCGAGGTAGTTGTAGCTCGAGAAGTTGACGAGCTCGCGCCCGCCGATGCGCGTGACGTTCCCTGCCACGCCCTCGTGCACGTGGAAGTAGGGATCGGCGAGCCCCAGGCGCGCGCCGCCCTCGCGCATGATGCGCAGCTGCTGGTAGCCGGGCTGCAGGCTGAAGCGCCAGTGCGCCTCCGGCACCGGCGCGGCGTCCTCCGCGCGCTCGCCGGCGCCCGCCTCGCCGGCCGCGGGCGGCGTCTCGGCGGCGCGGCGCAGGCGCCGCTCCAGCACCTGGCGGATGAGCTGGTCCCTGAGCTGCGCGCTCAGCCCCTGCAGGCCCTTGGACCCCGCGCTCAAGCAGGACTCACTTCGCCGTCGCCTTGAAGTCCGCGGTGAAGGCTGCCACCTCCGCGGGGGAAGCCCCGACGGCGTGCGCCGCGGCCATGGTGCGGATCGTCTCGTCCACGCCCGCCTGCGGCGCCGGCTCGGCCGAGGCTCGCGCGCGCCGCAGCTCGCGGATGATGCGCTCGACGAGCCGCTCGATGGTGCCGACGTCGCTCATCGCCATCACCGGGATGTTGACCCCGAAGCGCTGCTCGACGGCGGTCATCAGCTCCACGCCCATGAGCGAGTCCAGCCCCAGGTCCTGCAGCGGCCGCTGCATGTCGATGCGCTCC
Source organism: uncultured Enterobacteriaceae bacterium (assembly GCA_964583645.1). Lineage (GTDB taxonomy): Bacteria > Pseudomonadota > Gammaproteobacteria > Burkholderiales > SG8-39 > RBG-16-66-20. Next base: position 8,386 of record CAZOWR010000046.1, on the reverse strand, counting down.
GGCGGCAGGCGCAGGATCGCGCCGACTTCCTTGCGCACGATGTCGCCGAACAGCGCCGCGAGCTCGGCGTCGTCGAGCTGCTCGAGCCAGCGCGCGAGGCTTTCCTTCTCGCCCGCCGCGTCCTCCAGCTTGTCGAAGCGCGCGGCGAGCGGCCGGTATTTCGGCGCGCGCGCCGCGGCGAGGAAGCGCGGCATGCCGCGGTCGAAGCGCAGCACCGCGCGCTCAGGCGACCCCTCCAGCAGCAGGCGCTCGAGCACCCCGAGGGCCTCCTCGGCGGCGAGCGCCGGGCCGCCGATGCGCGCCTCGAGCGCCTCGCGCACCTCGGGGTGGCGTGCCAGGTAGCCGGCGTCGGCGATCGGGCCCCAGCCGACGGCGAGCGCCGGCAGCCCCTCGGCGCGGCGCGCCGCCGCGAGGGACTCGAGCGCGCAGTTGGCGGCGACGTAGGCGGCCTGGCCGGGGTTGCCGAAGAGCGTCGTGGCCGAGGAATAGAGCACGAAGAAATCGAGCTCCATGCCGCGCGTGAGCGCGTCGAGATGCACCGCGCCGAGCGCCTTCGCCCCGAGGTTCGCCCGCAGCTGCTCGCGTGTCAGGTTGCGGATCAGCCCGTCCTGGATCACGGCCGCCGCGTGCACCACGCCGCGCAGCGGCGGCATGGACGCGCGCAGCTCCTCGAGCAGCGCCTCGAGCGCGCCGCGGTCCGCAACGTCGCAGCGCGCGACGCGCGCCTGCACGCCGCTCGCCGCAAGCGCATCGAGCGCCGCGCGCGACTCCTCGGGCGCGCCGCCCCGGCCCACCAGCACCAGGTGGCGCGCGCCCTTCCCGGCGAGCCACTGCGCGGTGCGCAGGCCGAAGCCGCGCAGGCCCCCGGTGACGAGGTAGCTCGCCTGCGGGTCCAGCCGCAGGCGAGCCGGCTCTCCGCCCGCGGCGGCGCGCCGCGCCGCCGGCGGCGGGTCGAAGCCCAGCACGATCTTGCCGATCTGCTTGGACTGCTGCATGAAGCGGAAGGCCTCGATCGCGTCGGCGGCGGGGAACGCGCGGAAGGGCAGCGGCGCGAGCCGCCCCTCGGCGAACTGCGCCATCAGCTCCTCGAGCATGCGCCGCGTCAATCCGGGGCGCTCGAGCAGCAGCTGGTCGGCGTCGATGCCGAAGTAGGCGACGTTGTTCCTGAGCGGCCGCAGCCCGACGCGCGTGTTCTCGTAGAAGTCGCGCTTGCCGAGCTCGAGGAAGCGCCCGAACGGGCGCAGCACCGCGAGCGAGCGCGCCATCGCCTCGCCGGCGAGCGAGTTCACCACCACGTCCACCCCGCGCCCGGCGGTGCGCTCCATCACCTCGTCGGCGAAGGCGAGCGAGCGCGAGTCGAGCACGTGGTCCGCGCCGAGCAGCCGCAGGAAGTCGCGCTTGGCCTCCGAGCCGGCGGTGGCGTAGATCTCCGCGCCGGCGTTGCGCGCGATCTGGATCGACGCGATGCCCACGCCGCCCGCGGCGCCGTGGATCAGCACCTTCTGCCCCTCCTCGAGCTGGGCGAGGTGCTTGAGCGCGTAGTACGCGGTGAGGAACGCGACCGGCACCGTCGCGGCGGCCTCGAACGACCAGCCCGCGGGCTTGCGCACCACCGCGTCCGCCTTGGTGAGCACGCGGGTGCCGAAGCTCGCCGGGGCGAACGCGATCACCTCGTCCCCGGGCCGCAGCCCCCCGACGCGGGCGCCCGCCGCGGCGACGACCCCGGCGAGCTCCATGCCGAGGCTCGCCCCCGCGAAGCCGTTCTCGAGCGCCTCGTCGGGCAGCTGCCCCATGGCGAACATGACGTCGCGGAAGTTCAGGCCTGCGGCGCGCACCTCGATCTCGACCTCGTCCTCGGCGGGCGCCGGCAGCGGCTGGCGCGCCCAGCGCAGGTTCTTGATCTGGCCCGCCGCGGGAAGCTCGAGGCGCAGGACCTCGCGCGCCGCCGCCCCCGGCGCCGCCGCGCGCGCGCACGCGTGCGGCTCGACCGGCTGCAGCCGCAGCGCGTAGCGGCCGTCCGCCGCGAGCACCACCTCGTCCTCGCCGTCGTGCCCAAGGAGCGTGGCCGCCAGCGCCCCGGGCGCGGCCGGCGAGCCCGGCGCCTCGAGGTCGACGAGCGCCAGCGCGAGCTGCGGATACTCGTTGATCGCGCTTCGCACCAAGCCCCAGGTCACGGCCTCGTCGGGCCGCAGGTGCGCCTGCGAGGTCACCACCCAGCAGGCGGGCGGCTCGCCCGACTCGGCGAGCGCATCGAGCATGCGCTTCACCGATTCGCAGCGCGCGGCCTGATCCTCGAGCTGCGCCCCGAGCGCGTGCAGGTGCACGACGCCGCGCGCGCCCTCCAGGCGCGCGCGCAGCTCGCCGGGCCGCTCCGGGTCGACGATCTCGACCTCGGCGCCGAGCCCGCAGAGCGCTGCGGCGAGGCCGGGGGCGAGCGGCTGCGCGGCCTCCGCGAGCACGACCCAGCGACCCGGCATGGCCGGCGCCGGAGCAGCGGCCTGCGCGCTCGCGGCGGGCGCGAGCAGCAGGTACGAGCAGGGCTCCGCGGCCGGACATTCGGTGACGACCTGGCCGAAGCCGAAGCCGTGCGCGGCGAGCAGCGCGGCCCAGGAGTCGACGCTGCGCAGGCGCCTGGCGCCGAAGGCCCAGTGCCCGCCCGAGGCGGGACGGGCGGCCTCCAGCCCGAGGAGCGCGGCGCGCGAGGCGGCGTGCTCCAGCACCGCGAGCGTGGCGCCCGGCGCCGCGAGCGGCCGCAGCCGTCCGAGAACGCGCGCGAAGTCCTGCCGCCGCGCCTCGAACGCCTCCAGCACCACCAGGTCGAACGGCTCGGCCGCCTCCGGCGGCAGCGCCGCCTCGGGTTGCTCCGGGTCGAACTGGCGCACCACGACGCCCGGGTGGCGCGCCGCGAGCGCGCGGCGCTTCTCGAGCAGCGCCTCGTCGGCGCACAGCAGCACGCAGTCGCAGCGCTCGAAATCGAGCGCCCCCAGCAGGTGCATCGCGGTCTGCGTGTTGGCCGAGTCGACGAGCAGCACCCGCAGTCGCCGCGCCTCGGGCAGCGCCTCCAGCGCCTCGCCGAGCGCGCCGGCGAGCGCCCTTGCGAGGTCGGGCGGAGTGGCGAGCGGCGGGCAGCTCCAGTCGGTGCCCTGCAGCAGCTCCGGCAGGTGCAGCCCGATGCGGGCGAGCCAGACGATTTCCCGGGCGTGATCCGGGAAGCGCGCCAGCAGCTCGCCCCAGATCTCGCGCGCCGGCGGCAGCGCCGCCTCGCCCGCGAGCTCCTGCAGGCGCGCGCGCAGCGCGGCACGCGCGCCATGGCCTCCGGCAACGGCGGCGAGCGCCTGCTGCGCGAAGGCCGCGAGCATCGCTTCGAGGAGCGGCTCGACGTCGGCGTAGTAGCGCGCGCGCTCTCGCAGGCGCGCTGCGCCGTGCAGCCGCGCGGCGCAGGCCGCCGCGAGCGCGTCGAGGGCGGGGAACGCCGCGGGCGCGGCCCCCAGCGGCCGCAGCACGCGCCGGTTCTCGATGAAAGTCAGCGCGCGGGCGCTCTCGCGGCCCAGAGGCGCGGCGTGAAAGCGCACCCCGGCGAGGGTCGCGAGCGGCTCGCCGCTCTCGTCGTAGAGCGCGCAATCGGCGACCACCGAGCGCGCCCCGCGGCGCCGCGCCTCGATGCGCGCATATTTCGCCGGCGCGCGCGCCCGATGCAGGCGCAGCCGGCCGATGCGCACCGGCACCAGCGCGACGCCGCTCTCCAGCCTCGCCTCGCCCTGCACCAGGTGCACGAGCAGCTGCAGGCAGCAGTCGAGGCTCGCCGGGTGCAGCAGCGGCGGCGCGACGTCCTCGCGCAGCGCCGCCGGCGCCTCGAGCTCGGCGAGCGCCGCTTCGCCCTCGCGCCAGGCCAGCGCCACCCGGCGGAACGCGGGGCCGTACTCGAGCCCCACCGCCGCGGTCATCCGGTAGTGCTCCTCGGCCGGCACCGCATCGCCGGGCGCCGTGCCCGCGAGCCGCGGCGCCCGGGGCGGCGTCGCGGCCGGCCGCACGCGCCCGCGCGCATGCACGCGCCATGAATCGGTGCTGAGGCGCTCGCGCGCGCGCACCGTGAAGCTGCCGTCGGCCGGATCGAGCGTGAAGCGCACCGTCTTCGCATGCTGCTCCTCGAGCAGCAGCGGCGCGCGGATCTCCAGGTCCTCCAGCTCGAGGGACTCGACGCCGTGCACTTCGAGCCCCGCGGCGAGCGCCATCTCGGCAAAGCCGGTCGCGGGAAGCACGCATTGCCCCCCGACGCGGTGGTCGGCGAGCGCCGGGACGATGCAGGTGTCGAGGTGGCTCTCCCATTCGCAGTCGCCGTGCGCCGAGCGCGCCCCGAGCAGCGGGTGCCCCACGCGCCGGTACACCGTCTGATGGCCCTCCGCCGTGGGCGCGTACCAGTGCCGCTCGCGCTGCCATGGATAGTGCGGCAGGTCGACGAAGCGGCCCTGCACCGGGTACAGCCGCGCGAGGTCGGTCGGGCAGCCGGCCAGCATCGCGCGCAGGGCCGCGGCGCGAATCGCCTCCGGGCCGTCGGCCGCGCGTGCCATGGTCGGCAGCGCCACCCCCTCGCCCGGGCTCTGGCCGAGGCATTCGGCGACATAGCCGCGCAGCACCGGCTGCGGGCCGACCTCGACGAACACCGCGGCGCCGCCCGCGATCAGCCGGCCGAGCGCAGGGCCGAAGCGCACCGGCTCGCGGATGTTGCGCCACCAGTAGGCGCCATCCAGCGCCTCGCCGGCGAGCGCTTCGCCGGTCACGGTCGAATGGAAGGGCAGGTGGGCCGGCCTCGGCGCGAGCCCGGCCAGCGAGCGCTCGACTTCGCCGCGGATCGGGTCCATGAGCGCGCTGTGGAACGCATAGTCGAGGTCGAGACGGCGGAACGTGGCGCCGCGCGCCGCAAGCGCAGCCTCCAGCGCCTCGAGCGCCGGGCGCTCCCCCGACACGGTGACGCTGCGCGGGCTGTTTACCGCCGCCAGGCCCGCCCGCCCGCGCAGGCCGAGCGACTCGATCACCGAGCGCGCCTCCGCCTCGGGGAGCGCGACCGCGGTCATGGCGCCGGCGCCGCGCGTGCGCGCCTGCGCCGCGCTGCGCGCAATCACCACCTCCACGGCCTGCTTGAGCGACAGCGCGCCGCACGCCCAGGCCGCGGCGATCTCGCCCACGCTGTGGCCGAGCGCCGCGCCCGGGACGACGCCCCAGCGCGCGAGCAGCCCGGTGATCGCGACCTGCAGCGCGAAGAGCAGCGGCTGCGCCACCTCGGTCGCCTCGAGCCGCCCGGCGAGCTCATCGCGCTGGAGCTCCTCCACGATCGAGAAGCCGCCCCGCGGCCGGAAGCAGGCGTCCACCGCCTCGAGGGAAGCGCGGAACCCGGCGTCCGCCGCGAGCAGCTTCCTGCCCATGCCGGCCCACTGCGAGCCGTTGCCGGAATAGACGAACACCGGCGTGCCGGGCTTCGCCAGCGCGCGCGCGGCGATCACGCCTGGGGCTTCCTCGCCGCGCGCGAACGCCGCGAGCTGCGCGGCGAGCGCCTCGCGGTCGGCGCCGACCGCGAGCGCGCGATGCTCGTGCCAGTCGCGGTGAAACGCCGTGCTCCAGGCGAGGTCGTACAGCTCGAGCCCGGGGCGCTCGCGCAGCCAGCCGGCGAGGTCGCGGGCCGCGGCCTTGAGCGCGGTCTGCGAGCGCGCCGAGACCAGCAGCGGCGCGGCGGCCTGCGGTGCGCGCGGCGCCGCCGGCTGCGCCTGCGGCGCGCTCTCCAGGACGACGTGCGCGTTGGCGCCGCCGAAGCCGAAGGAGTTGATGCCGATGACCAGGCGTTTCCCGGCCTCGAGCGGCGTCACCTGCGAGACGACCTCCAGGTTCCAGTCCCGGAACGCGATCCGCGGGTTCGGACGCTCGAAGTGGATCGACGGCGGGATCGCCCGGTGCCGCAGGCAGTAGATCGACTTCACGAGGCCGGCCATGCCCGCGGCGGACTCGAGGTGGCCGAGGTTGCTCTTCACCGAGCCGATGCGCAGCGGCAGCCCGGCCGGACGTAGCCTGCCGAGCGCCTCGCCCAGCGCGCGCGCCTCGATCGGGTCGCCCACCGCGGTACCGGTGCCGTGCGCTTCCAGGTAGTCGACCTCCGCCGGGTCGATGCCGGAGCGCGCGTAGACTTCGCGCAGCAGCGCGGCCTGCGCTTCGCTGCTCGGCACCGTCAGGCTGCTCGTCTTGCCGTCGCAGTTGATGCCGCTGCCGGAGACCACGGCGTAGATGCGGTCGCCCGCGGCGAGCGCATCCGAGAGCCGCTTCAGGATCACGATCGCGCCGCCCTCGGAGCGCACGTAGCCGTCGCCGTCGGCGTCGAACGGGCGGCACACGCCGCGCCGCGACAGCATGGTCGCCTTGGAGAAGGCGATGAAGGCCATCGGGTGCAGGTGCAGGTTGACGGCGCCCGCCACCGCGAGCTCGGATTCGCCCGCGAGCAGCGACTGGCAGGCCTGGTGCAGCGCCACCAGCGACGAGGAGCAGGCCGTGTCCACCGCCATGCTCGGCCCGCGCAGGTCGAAGCAATACGAGATGCGGTTGGCGGCGATGCTCGCCGTCATCCCCGGCATGGTGAAGGAATCCACCGCGGCGAGGTCGTCGCCGTGCAGGTAGGAGTAGTCGGAGCCGGAGAAGCCGACGTGCACGCTGCCGCGGGTGCCCCGCATCGAGGAGGGCGGTATGCCGCCCGACTCGAGCGCCTCCCAGGTCAGCTCGAGCAGCAGCCGCTGCTGCGGATCCACCTGCGCCGCCTCGCGCGGCGAGATGCCGAAGAACGCGGCATCGAAGCCGCTCACGTCGCCGAGCGATCCCGCGGCGAAGGTGTAGCTGCGGCCGGGCTCGGGCTTCCGCGGGTGGGCGAAGGACTCGAGCGCCCAGCGCGAGCGGTTCACCGTGGTGACGAGGTTCCTGCCCTCGCACAGCGCGTCCCAGAAGGCGTCCCCGCCAGGCCCCGGAAAACGGAACGCGAGGCCGACCACGGCGATGCGCCGGGAAAGGGCTAGCGGATGAGCGCGTTCCATGGACGCAGAATGGGGGCTCGAGCCTCAGCCGGCTCGGGAGCGGGCGTAGCGCATGGAGTGGATCCTGTTATGCAGGATCCACAAAGCCATGCAATATTGATGCCGAGGATGCCACCGCTGACGGGCTACGTGGCGCTGCTCTGCACGTACGACGGGTCAAGGGTTCGCTCGCTATCATTGTCGGTCCGCCTCACGCCAACAGCCGCACGCCCCCCTTTATGCAGCGGGCCGGGGAATGTGTTTCTTGTTTGGCCAAGCATATCCCAATAACCGACTGCCGGGAAACGGTAATTTTGCAACTCAGCCGTGCGCTGGCCAGGCCGCCTGGAGCCGTCCTCCTCGGCCCTTGGCCGCGCTTATCGCCCTGTCCGGCAGAGCGGCCATGAGGCCGCTTTCGATCGTGCATACGGAGTCCTCGCTCGGCTGGGGGGGTCAGGAGCTGCGCATCCTCGCCGAGTCGCAGGGCCTGCTGCGCCGCGGGCACGCGGTGCGGATCCTCTGCCCGCCGCAATCGCGCCTGCACGCGGCCGCCTCCGGCTGGGGCGTCCCGGCCGTGGCGCTGCCGATCGGGCGCAAACGCCTGCAGGGGCTGCGTGCGCTGATCGAGTGGTTCCGGGCGAACCGCTGCGACGTGGTCTGCGCGCACAGCTCGACCGACACCTGGCTCGCGGCGCTCGCGCTGCTCACCCTGGGGAGACCCTTTCCCGTCGTGCGCATGAGACACATTTCGGCGCCCGTGCCGCGCAATCCGCTCAGCCGGTGGCTCTATACGCGCGCCTGCGCGCGCGTCGTCACCACCGGCGAGGCGCTCAAGCGCCAGCTCGTCGAGCGCAACGGCTTTCCCGCGGCGGCGATCGAGTCGGTGCCGACCGGCGTAGACGCGGGACGCTTCCGGCCCGGCGACCGCGCGCTCGCGCGCGCCGCGCTGGGGCTGCCCGCGCAGGGCATGCTCGTGGGCATCGTCGCCACGCTGCGCAGCTGGAAAGGCCATCGCGTGCTGCTCGAGGCGATGCGCGGTTTGCCCGGAGAGATCGCGCTGCTGATCGTCGGCGACGGACCGCAGCGTGCCGCGCTCGAAAAGACGGTCGTCGCGCTCGGGCTGCGCGAGCGCGTGCGCCTGGCGGGTGAACAGGCCGAGGTCGCGCCCTGGCTGCGCGCGCTCGACGTCTTCGCGCTGCCCTCGACCGCCAACGAGGGCGTGCCGCAGGCGCTCGTGCAGGCGATGCTGACGGGGCTCGCCTGCGTCACCACCGCGGTCGGCGGCATCGCCGAGGTGGCCGAGCAGGAGCGCACCGCGCTGCTCGTGCCGCCGGGGGACGCCG
>CAZOWR010000045.1:0-16709 GCA_964583645.1 uncultured Enterobacteriaceae bacterium | reverse complement strand
GCGCTCCCTCGTGCTCACGATCCGCGAGGAGCCCTACGTCGAGGCCGCGGTGTCCCTCGGCACGCCGACGGCGAAGATCATGTTCGGCCACATCCTGCCCAACACCATCGCGCCGCTGGTGGTGCAGGGCACCTTCATCTGCGCTTCCGCCATCCTGATCGAGGCCATCCTCTCGTTCCTCGGCGTGGGGCTGCCGCCCGACATCCCGACCTGGGGCAACATCATGGCCGAGGGGCGCATCGCCTTCGTCCAGTACCCGCACACCATCTTCATCCCCGGCATCTTCCTCACCATCACGGTGCTGGCGGTGAACATCCTCGGCGACGGGCTGCGCGACACGCTCGATCCCAAGATGGCGAAGCGCGTATGAGCGCTGTGCTCGAGGTGAAGGGCCTCTCGGTCGCGCTGCCGCCGGGCGGGGACCGCCCGCACGCCGCGGCGGGGGTCTCGTTCAGCGTCGAGCGCGGCGAGATCCTCTGCCTGGTGGGCGAGTCGGGCTCGGGCAAGTCGGTGATCGCGCAGGCCGTCATGGGCCTGCTGCCCAGGACGCTGCCGGTGGCCGCGGGCTCGATCCTGCTCGAGGGCGAGGACCTCACCGCGGCGCGCCCGGAGCGCCTGCGCGAGCTGCGCGGGGCGCGCATGGCGATGATCTTCCAGGAGCCGATGACGGCGCTCAATCCCGTCATGACCTGCGGCGAGCAGATCGACGAGGTGCTGCGCGAGCACACGCAGCTCTCCCCGGCGGAGCGCCGCGCCAAGATCCTCGCCACCATCGCGGAGGTGGCGCTGCCCGAGCCGGCGCGCATCACCGCCTCCTACCCGCACCAGCTCTCGGGCGGGCAGCGCCAGCGCATCATGATCGCCATGGCGCTGGTGCTGGAGCCGGTGCTGCTGATCGCGGACGAGCCCACCACGGCGCTCGACGTCACGACGCAGGCGCAGATCCTGGAGCTGGTGCGCACGCTGCAGGCGCGCCACGGCATGGGCGTGCTCTTCATCACGCACGACTTCGGCGTGGTCGCCGACATCGCGCACCGCGTCGCCGTGCTGCGCCTGGGGGAGCTCGTCGAGCTCGGCGCCAAGGACGAGGTCCTCAAGCGCCCGCGGCACGACTACACCATCATGCTGATGCGCGCGGTGCCAACGCTGCAGCCGCACGGGCGCGCGGTGCCGGCGGACGCCCCGCTCGTGCTGCAGACGCAGGGCCTGTCGAAGACCTACGCCGACCATGGCTGGTTCTCGCGCCGCGGCGCGGTGCGCGCCGCGCACGAGGTCACGCTCGAGATCCGGCGCGGCCAGACCCTCGGCATCGTGGGCGAGTCGGGCTCGGGCAAATCGACCGTGGCGCGCTGCATCGTGCGCCTGATCGACCCCACCGCGGGGGAGATCCGCGTGCACGGCGAGGAGATCGCGCGGCTGCCGCATCGTGCGCTGCGCGCGGTGCGGCGCAAGGTGCAGATCGTGTTCCAGGACCCCTACCGCTCGCTCAACCCGCGGCGCACCGTGGGCGAGGCGATCATCGAGGGGCCGCTCAACTACGGCGTCGCGCGAGCCGAGGCGCTGGAGCGCGCGCGGCGCCTCATGGACCTGGTGCGCATGGACGCCGCGGCGCTCGAGCGCTACCCGCACCAGTTCTCCGGCGGGCAGCGCCAGAGGATCTGCATCGCGCGCGCGCTCGCCATGGAGCCCGAGCTGCTCGTCGCCGACGAGGCGGTGTCGGCGCTCGACGTCTCGGTGCAGGCGCAGGTGCTGGCGCTGCTCGAGGAGATCCGCACGCGGCTGGACCTCGCGATGCTCTTCATCACGCACGACCTGCGCGTCGCCGCGCAGGTCTGCGACCACGTCGCGGTGATGCAGCAGGGGCGCGTGGTCGAGTACGGTCCGGCCGAGGCCGTGTTCCGGCGCCCCTCCCACGAGTACACGCGGGCCCTGTTCGCCGCCGCGCCGGGGCGCGATTTTGCGTTTGCCGCGGCGTAAACTGCGGCACCCATGGATGCGCTCGACGCTGTCGAGATCGCGCGCCGGCTCGGCGTGCCGGGCGTCGCCGTGCGCGTGATGGCGCGCTGCGGCTCGACCAACGCGGAGCTCCTCGCGCGCGCGTTCGAGGGCGGGGACCGCCAGCTCCTCGCCGCCGAGGAGCAGACCGCGGGACGCGGGCGGCGCGGGCGCCGCTGGCGCTCCGCGGCCGGGGCCGGGGCGACGTTCTCGGTGCTGGCACGCTTCGCGCGGCCGCCGGCCGCGCTCTCCGGGCTGTCGCTGGCGGTGGGGGTAGCGGCGGCGCGCGGCTTGCGCGCGCTCGGGCTTTCGCAGCTCGCGCTGAAGTGGCCCAACGACCTCTACGCGGCCGGCGCGAAGCTGGGCGGCATCCTCGTAGAGACGCGCCAGCAGGATGCGCGCACCGCGGCGGTGATCGGCATCGGCATCAACTGCCGCGCCTCGCCCGGGCTCGCCGCGCGGCTGCGCCGACGTATCGCCTACCTCGACGATTTCGTGCACCCGCCGCCCGCGCGCAACCTGATCATCGCCGCCGTAGCTCGCGAGGTGCTCGCCGCGGCGGCGGCCTTCGAGCGCTCGGGCCTCGCCGCGTTCGCCGAGGAGTGGCGCATGCTGCACGCCGACGAGGGCCGGCGCCTGCGCGTGCGCCTGGCCGACGGCCGCGTGGTAAGCGGCGTCGCCGCGGGCGTGGCAGCGAGCGGCGCGCTGCGCCTGCGCACGCGCGCGGGGCTGCGCGAGGTCGCTTCGGGCAGCGTGCTGCGGGAGCATGCGGCGTGAACCTCGCCATCGACGCCGGCAACTCGCGGGTGAAATGGGGCTGGCACGACGGCGCGCGCTGGTCGAGCGTGGCCACGGTCTCGCTCATCGAGTTCGCCGCCTCGAGCGACCACATCAACCCGTTCTCCGCCACCCACGAGAACCCGGCGCGCATCGTGATCTCGAACGTGGCGGGCGACGGGGCGCACCAGCTGCTCGTCAACTGGACGAGCATCTTCGAGGCCGAGCCGCTGTGGCTCAAGGGCGAGCGCGAGCGCTGCGGGGTGCGCAGCGCCTACGAGCGGCCCGAGCTGCTGGGACCGGACCGCTGGGCCGCGCTCGTCGCGGCTCGCGCGCTGTACCCGGGGCGGGAATGCCTCGTGGTGAACGCCGGCACCGCCACCACCGCGGACGCGCTCTCGGCCGAGGGCGAGTTCCTCGGCGGCGTGATCCTGCCGGGGGTGGACCTGATGCGCTTCGTGCTGCACGAGCACACCGGGCGGCTGCCGCTGCAGGAGGGGCGCTTCGAGCGCACGCCGCGCAACACCGTGGACGCAATCGAGACCGGCTGCCGCCACGCGCAGGCCGGGGCGGTCGAGCGCATGCACGCGGCGCTGGGCGGCGCGAGCCTGTGCGTGATCTCCGGCGGCGGCGGCCGGGCGCTCGTCGAGCGCCTCGGCGTGCCCAGCGAATACGTCGAGAACCTCGTGCTCGAGGGGCTCGCGCGCATCGCGCTCGATTGAGGAGCCGGGCGGTGCGCGCGCTGTTTCTCCTGCTGGTCGCCGCGAACCTGGCGCTCGCCGCCTGGGTGAGCAGCTTCGCGCCCGATACCTCGACGGACCCGCGCCCGATGCGCCAGCAGATCGAGCCGCAGAGGCTGCGCATCGTGGAGCCCGGGGAGCCGCCGCCGGCGGCCTCCCTGCCCGCGCCCCCCGCCGCGGCGTGCCTGGAGTGGGGCGGTTTCGCGGTGGCGGAAGGGCCGCGGGCGGCGGAAGCGCTGGCACCGCTCGCGCTCGGGGAGCGCCTCGCGCAGCGCAGGACCGAGGAGACCGCGAGCTGGTGGGTGTACATCCCGCCCCAGGCGAACCGTGCCGCAGCGCAGAAGAAGGCCGCCGAGCTGAAGGCGCTCGGCGTGGACGACTACTTCGTCGTGCAGGAGGAGGGGCCGCAGCGCTGGGCGCTGTCGCTTGGCGTGTTCCGCACCGAGGAGGCCGCCAGCGCACGGCTGGAGGCGCTGCGCGCCCGAGGCGTGCGCAGCGCGCTCGTCGGCGAGCGCCAGACCCAGGTGCAGAAGGTCTGGTTCCAGGTACGCGGGGCCGACCCCGCCCTGCTGCAGAGGCTGCGCGCGCTGGCCTCGGGCATGCCCGGCACCGAGCTGCGCGAGTGCGCGCCGCCCTCCTAGGCTAGCCGATCGGCTGCACGCCGCCGGGCACGTGCTGCGCGACGAGGGCGAGCAGGCGGTCGGCGCGCACCGGCTTGGTGACGTAGCCGACCGCGCCCAGCTCCTTGCCGCGGTGCTCGCCCTCCTCCACCGAGGTGAGGAAGATCACGGAGATGTCGGGCAGGGTCTTGTCGGACCTGAGCGCCGCGATGAACTCGAAGCCGTCCATGTGCGGCATGTTGACGTCCGAGATGATGAGGTCGGGCGGGTCGCGCAGCACTTCGTACCCGGCCGAGATCGCGTCGGGCGAGGCGCGCACCTCGTAGCCGGCCGAGGCGAGGTGCATGCGGATCAGCTCGCGCATGCTGTCGTCGTCGTCCACCACCAGGATTCTCGCCGCCATCGTCCGGGCTCTCGGTGCTGGTGCCCCGACTCGAACGGGGGACCTACTGATTACGAATCAGTTGCTCTACCAGCTGAGCTACACCAGCGTTGTAACCGCTTGAAGGGCCGCGTCATTATACGCCCGGCCCCCGGGGAAACGTGAACCAGTTCCGCTATACTGGCCCGCAGCGCGCCGTTCGCGCCGCCAATCCGGCCGCTGGTCGCCCGTCTTTGTGGCCCGCAGCGCGCCCCCGATAGCATTCAACCTCGTGAGGGAGAGCTTCATGCAAAGGCAGAGCGGATTCACGCTGGTCGAGCTGATGATCGTGCTCGCGATCCTCGGCATCGTCGCCATGGTCGCCATCCCCACCTACAGCAACTACGTGAAGAAGGGCCAGCGCGCCGGCGCGCAGCAGGTCATGTCGGCGATCGCCAGCCGCCAGCAGCAGTACCTGCTCGATGCGCGCCAGTACACCGCCACCATCGGCGGGGGCGGCCTGGGCTATACCGCGGACGGCTGGGCCTGCGCGGCGACCTGCGTCACCAACCGCTACACGATCGCGGTCGCGGTGGACAACGCGGCGACGCCCCCGAGCTTCACCATCACCGCCACGCCGGCGGGCGCGCAGGCCGACGACGGCACCATGACGCTGGACCACCTCGGCCAGAAGACCCGCGTGGTCGGCGGCGCCAACGTCGGATGGTAGCGCGCATGACCCTGCGATCCGCGCGCGGCTTCACCCTCATCGAGGTGATGGTGACGCTCACCGTGCTCGCCATCCTGGCCACCGTCGCGCTGCCTTCCCTCCAGGGCCTGATCGCCAACGAGCGCGTGCGCAGCACCACCACCGACCTCATGGCCTCGCTCATGTTCGCGCGCAGCGAAGCCATCAAGCGCAACCAGCCGATCAACGTGGTGCCCAACGGCGGCAGCTGGGAGGCCGGCTGGACGGTGCAGACCGGCGGCGGCACGACGCTGCGCGCACAGGACGCGCTCTCCGCGGTGACCGCGACCGGCCCGGGCGGCAACGTCACCTACCAGGGCAACGGCCGCGTCAGCGGCGGCACCTCGATCCTGTTCACGTTCCGCTCCTCTTCCGTGGCCTCGGTCTCGATGCGCTGCCTGACCCTGGATCCCAGCGGCCGGCCGAACATCCAGCTCGACAACGACAGCGACACCTCGAACGGCTGCTCATGAGACCGACCCAGGCCGGCTTCTCGATGCTCGAGATCCTCATCTCGATCGTCATCATGGTGGTGGGGCTGCTCGGCTTTCTCGGCCTGCAGGCGCGCGCCCAGGTGGCCGAGGTCGAGGCCTACCAGCGCGGCCAGGCGCTGATCCTGGTGCAGGACATGGTCGATCGCCTCAACACCAACCGCAAGACCGCGGGCTGCTACGCGGCTCAGACCCTCGGCACGGGCGCCGGCACGCCGAGCTGCACCGCGGCCGCGGGGACGACCGAGACGCGCGCCATCGCTACGCAGGACCTGCAGGACTGGCACAACGCGCTGCTCGGCGCGGGCGAGACGCTGGGCGGCGCCAACGTCGGCGCCATCATCGGCGCGCGCGGCTGCATCACCTACAACGGCGCGACCGGGATCTACCGCGTTGCGGTCGCCTGGCAGGGACTCGCTCCTACAGTGGCGCCGAACGCCGCCGATGCCAGCGCGACCTGCGGCCTCAACCAGTACGGCGACGAGGCGCAGCGCCGCGAGGTCAGCACCTCGCTCATGATCGCCAACCTGAACTAGGAACCCGCGTGGCACACCCGACTTCCCTCCCCCGCCGCAGCCGCGGCCTGTCGCTGATCGAGCTGATGATCGCGATGACCATCGGGCTGTTCCTGCTCACCGCGCTCGCCAGCGTCTACCTCGGCGCCTCCACCAGCAACCGCGAGCTGACGCGCTCGGCGCGCCAGATCGAGGACGGGCGCTACTCGATCCAGGCGATCTCGGAGGACCTCTCGCTCGCCGGCTACTTCGGCTACTTCTACAGCCCGGTGACGCCCTCCGCGATTCCCGACCCCTGCGAGCTGCTGCCGTCCCAGGCGTCGCTGCGCGTGCCGCTGCAGGGCTACGACTCGCCCGCCTCGCCCGCCTCGCCGCTCTCCGGCTGCCTGGCGGATGCCGACCACGTCGCGGGCACCGACGTGCTCGTCGTCCGGCGCGCCGACACCAACGTTTCGGTAGGCGGCACGATCGCCGATGGCTCCTCCACCCTGGTGGCCAACGAGCTCTACGTGCAGGCCAACAGCGACACCTCGAACAGCAGCAACCCGCTGATCGCCGTGGGCAACACGCCCGGCACCTATCCGCTGCTGCTCAAGGACAGCGCCACGCGCGCCCCGGTGCGCAAGCTGCACGTCCAGATCTACTACGTCGCCCCGTGCAGCGTGCCCACCGGCGGGGGCTCCAGCTGCACCGGCGCCTCGGACGACAACGGGCGGCCGATCCCCACGCTCAAGCGCCTCGAGCTGAGGGTCGACTCGGGCGGCGCGCTCGCCTGGGTCGTGACGCCGATCGCCGAGGGCGTGGAGATGCTGCAGGTCGAGTACGGGCTGGACGCCAACGGCGACGGCGTGCCCGACGGCGCCTTCGTCGCCGCGCCGGCGAGCGCCGCGGACTGGGCCAACGTGGTCGCGGCCAACGTCTACCTGATCGTGCGCAACACCGAGCCCTCCTCGGGGTACACTGACATGAAGTCCTACGCCCTCGGGGTCGCCGGCACCATGACCTCGACCGCGAACGGCGGCACGCTCGACCCGAACTACAAGCGCAAGGCCTACAGCGCGCAGGTGCGCCTGGTCAACCCGGCCTCGCGCAGGGAGACCCCATGACCCGGACACGCGCCGCGCGCCACGAGCGCGGCATGACGCTGCTCATCGTGCTCATCATGCTGGTGGTGCTCACGCTCTTCGGCATCACCGCGATCAACCTGAGCACCTCGAACCTGCAGGTGGTCGGCAACATGCAGGCGCGCAAGACCAACGAGGCGTCCGCGAACCGCTGGATCGAGACGGTGCTGGGCAGCGTCAACTATTTCAGCAACCCTGCGCTCGCCGTGCCGTCGCTGCCCACCGGGGTCACGGTCGACAACCGGACCTGCCTCTTCGCCGCGCCCGCCGCCGGCTACAGCGCGGTGCAGCCGATCGTGCCCGAGGACACGCACTGGGAAGTCAGGGTCACGGTGGCAGACAGCGTCACGGGCGCGCGCACCGTCGTCACCCAGGGCGTCAAGATCCGCATGCTCTCGGGCTACTGCGTCTAGCGCTTTTCGCGAGGCTTCAACGATGACATTCCGCTCCCTCCTGCGCAGCGCCGCGAGCCTCGCGCTCGCGCTCGCCGCCGGCGCCGCCTCGGCCGCCTTCGACCCGGTGAACGACGACACCGACATCTTCCTCGCCAACCCCGCGTTCGACGCGGCGCGGCCCAACGTGGTGGTGTTCGTCGACAACACCGCCAACTGGGGCCAGAGCGCGGGCGGCGTCACCAAGTACGACGGCGTGCGCACTGCGCTCACCTCGGTGCTGAACGGCGTGGTGACCGACGCCTACAACGTCGGGCTGGCGCTGTTCGTGGAGACCGGCAACCCGAACAACAGCGTCGACGGCGCGTACCTGCGCTTCGGCGTGCGCCAGATGACCGGCACCAACAAGAGCGAGCTGATCACCATCATCAACGCGCTCGACCAGAACGGCGACAAGGGCAACAACGCCACCTACTCGCTCGCCATGGCGGAGATCTTCAACTATTTTGCCGGCCGCACCTCGGTCTCGGGCCACGCCAAGAACAAGTCCGACGCCGGCGGCCAGCTCTACGGCTCCGCCGCGCGGGTGGCGCTCGCCGGCAGCCCCCTGCCGCAGAGCGTGCTGCCGACCGCCGCCTCGCCCTCGCCGACCGGCTCGGGCTCGGCGGCGGCCTACACCACCCCGATCACCGACGGCTGCCAGAAGAACTTCGTCATCTTCATCTCCAACGGCGAGGCGAACGACAACGCCTCGTCGATCAGCGCGGCGAGCACGCAGTACGTCGCGCAGACCGGCACGCAGCCGGGGACGATCTCGCTCACGCCCAACGGCTCGGAGGGCATCATCGCCGACGAGTACGCGAAGTACATGGCCAACAGCGACTGCAACCCGAGCATCTCGGGGGTGCAGAACGTCTACACCTACACCATCGACGTGCTGCCGGGGTCGACCGGCCAGGGGCCGGCGCACACCGCGCTGCTGAAGAGCATGGCGGTGAACGGCAAGGGCAAGTACTACGCCATCACCGACATCACGAGCACCGCGCAGCTCGAGGCGGCGCTCACCTCGATCTTCACCGAGGTGCAGTCGGTGAACAGCGTGTTCGCCTCGACCACCCTGCCGGTGAGCGTCAACGTGCGCGGCACCAACCTCAACCAGGTCTACATCGGCGTCTTCCGCCCCGACCCCAACAAGAGCCCGAAGTGGCTCGGCAACCTCAAGCTCTACAAGCTCGGCGTGGACACCGCGACGCAGAACCTGTTCCTCGCGGACGCCAACGGCGACCCGGCGGAGAACGCCGCCACCGGCTTCATCAGCGCCAACGCCTCGAGCTTCTGGACCACGGCCTCGACCTACTGGTCGTTCCGCGACGACTCGGTGAACGGCGTGGGGCTCGATTCCGACCTGCCCGACGGCGACCTCGTGGAGAAGGGCGGCGCGGCGCAGCGCCTGCGCCTCGCCTTCCCGGGGCCGACCTCGACCGACCCGGACCACAGCGCGCGCAGCCTCTACACCTGCCTTGACACGAGCTCGTCGGGCACCTGCGTGACGACGGGCCTTTCCTCCACCGCCTTCGACACCACCAACGTGGCCGCGGGCGACATCGGCGCGTTCAGCACCAAGTCGGTCAGCACGCTCACCAGCTCGGGCACCACCGCCACGGCGGTGGTCGCGGCGCACGGCTGGTCGGACGACGACACGGTGCGCGTAGAGGGCGCGAGCCCCAGCGAGTACAACGGCGACTTCACCATCACGGTGGTGGACACGGACACCATCGAGTACACGCTGGCGAGCGCGCCGGACGCCACGCGCGCGCGCATCACCGCGGCGAGCCACCTGCTGGTGCCGGGGGACCTGGTGTGCGTGAACGCGACGCCTGTGGGCTACAGCGCATGCGGGGCGGCGATCACCCGGATCGACGCCGACAACTTCGACTACACGCCGGGCTCTCCGCAGACCTCCGCCGCCACCTCGATCGGCACCACCTGGGGCGGGCGCCAGGTGCCTACCGTGATCGGGATCCCCGGCGGCATCCCCGCCACCTCCGGCCTGCTCCCCTCTGCGGGCTTCCCCAACACCATCGCCAAGATCGTGCTGCCCTCGCACGGCTACGGCTCGGCGGGCGGCACCTTCACGAACAGCTACCTGCTGATCCTGGACAGCTTTTCCGGGGACTGGTGGAACGCGTTCGCCGAGACGACGACGATCCTCGACAGCAACACGCTCAGCATCCCGACCCTCACCACCGTCAGCGGCACGGTCAACGCGGCGCACGTCATCGCGCGGAGCCACGGCTTCTCCACCGGGCAGACCGTGACGATCGGCGGCGCCATCGTCACGAGCTACAACGGCGCCAAGGCGATCACCAAGATCGACGACAACACCTTCACCTTCGCCTCGAGCGAGACCACCGCCGACACGAGCGGCGGGATGAGCGTAGGCATCGCGATCTCGAGCATCACGCACCCCACGACCGGCGGCGGCGCGAACTGTTCTAACTCGGGCGACCGGGACACGGCCACGGTGACCACCTCGAGCGCGCACGGCCTGAGCGTCGGGGGCACCGTCAACATCGGCGGCACCGGCACGTTCAACGTCGGCACCTCGACCTTCAACGGCTACGACGGCAGCTGGGTGGTGCAGTCCACCCCTACGACGACCACCTTCACCATCTTCAACGCCTGCATCGACCAGGTGACCTCGCCGCTCACCCCGGCCGCGGGCGTGATCGGCGTGAGCGTCACGCGCATCGACCCCGCGCTCATCGACACGCAGGCGGACATCATCCACTGGAAGACCCTCTCGCCGACCGCGATCAACCCGCTCGTCTCGGCCACCGGTGTCATCACCGCGGGCCGCCCCAGCGACGGCGACACCGCGATCCGCGACGCGGTGGTCAACTGGGTGCGCAGCCAGGACAACGTCTCGCCCGACGAGGACTCGAACGCGGTGCTGACCGACGTGCGCGCCTCCGCGCACGGCGACGTGCTGCACTCGCGCCCGGCGACCATCAACTACAACCGCTACGGCGACGACAACGACGTCTACGTCTACTACGGCTCGAACGACGGCGTCTTCCACGCGGTGAAGGGCGGGCTGGCGCAGCACGCGAGCGGCGCGGACGCGGCGCTGGTGCCGGGCACCGAGCGCTGGGGCTTCGTGCCGAAGGAGTTCTTCTCCAAGCTCAAGCGCCTGCGCGACCAGACGCCGACCATCAGCAACATCAACCAGAAGGACTACTTCTTCGACGGCTCGATCGGCGTCTACCAGAAGGACGTCGCCTCGGGCGGGGTGAGCGGGGTGATCGGCGATCACGCCGACGACAAGGTGTACCTCTTCCTCTCGATGCGGCGCGGCGGCGACTTCATCTATGCCCTCAACGTCACCGATCCGGCAGACCCCAAGCTGCTGTGGAAGAAGGACAGCAGCGACACCGGCTGGGGGGCGCTCGGCCAGACCTGGTCCGAGCCCAAGGTCGCCAAGGTCGCCGCGGACATCGGCAACGCGCAGAACGCGGAGAACATCGTGCTGATCTTCGGCGCCGGGTACCAGGACACGGTCGAGGACATCAACCCCTGCCTGCTCGACTCCTGGAGCACGGCCGACGTGGTGCAGAAGGCGGTCGGCGCGGGCACCGTCACCTACACCGCGGCGGGCTCGTGCACCATCAGCGGCGCGACCGGCGGCACGACGACCTTCAACCGCACCAAGGGACGCGGCATCCTGGTGGTCGACGCCTTCAGCGGCGACGTGGTGTGGCAGGCGGGCGTGTCGCCGGTCGGCGCCGCCAACAATCTCACGGTGTCGGCGATGAGCTGCGCCATCCCCGCCGACGTCACGGTGCTCGACAAGAACCGCGACGGCTTCGCCGACCGCATCTACGCCGGCGACACCTGCGGCAACATCTGGCGCGCCGACATCACCTCGGCGAACATCCAGAACTGGGCCATGACGCGCGTCGCGACGCTCTCCGGCTCGGACTCGAGCGTGATCAGCGACAAGCGCAAGTTCATGTTCCCGCCCGACCTGGTGTTCGCGAGCGACGCCGGCACGCCCTCCAACTACACGGCGGTGCTGCTGGGGTCGGGCGACCGCGAGCACCCCTTCGACACCACGGTGGTCAACCGCTTCTACATGATCAAGGACCGCGACGACCCCAACGTGGCGAACCCGAACGTCGGCCAGCCCAACAGCACCACGACCTCGATCGCCACGCCCACCTCCACGGCCACCAACACGCCGATCACCGACGCCGACCTGTTCGACGCCACCAACGTCATCGTGGACAATGACGATCCCCTGAGCGCCAACGGCTGGAAGCTGACTCTGCTGGGCGGCGAGAAGGTGATCGGCAGCGCGGTCACCATCGCGGGCACCACCTTCTTCAACACCAACCAGCCGAGCGCCACCGCGGGCGGCGCGAGCTGCGGCAGCAACCTCGGCATCGCGCGGGAGTACCTGGTGGGCTTCGCCGACGCCGCGGCCACCGTGGACCTGGCGGGCACGGGAACGCTCTCGATCGCCAACCGCTCCACCATCCACCCCGGCGGCGGCTACCTGCCCTCGCCCGTGCCGGTGGTGGTGGAGATCAACGGCAAGAAGTACCAGGCCGTGATCTCGGGCACCTCGGTGCGCCAGCCCCCGGGCACGACGCTCGATGCGCGCATCCGCACCTACTGGTACAAGGAGATCGATTGAAGCACGCGGCGCTGCGCGCGCTCGCCGACCCGGACGCGCAGCCGCCCAGGATCCGCGCGCCCGCCTGGCTGGCGTGGGCGCTGCTGCTGTCGGTGGCGCTGCACGCCGCGGCGCTCAGCTGGGTGGGGACGCTGGAATTCCGCGCCAGCGGGCCGCTGCGCCTCGCGCTCACCGCGCGCCTCGTGCCGCTCCCGGAAACACCCGCGGCTGCCGCCGCGCCGGCCGCAGTGGACCGGGTCGGGGAACCGGCTGCGGAGGCCCCCCGCGCGCGCCCCGCGCCGCCCGCGCCGGAGCCCGTGCAGGCCGCGGCGGCGCTGCCGCCGCGCTACTTCACCTCGCGCGAGGTGGACGTGCCGGCTGCGCTGCTTGAGCAACCGCCCCTGGTCTATCCGGAGGACCCCTATCTCTGGAAGCTCGCGGGCAAGGTCCGCCTGCGGCTCTTCATCGGCGAGGACGGGCGCGTGGAGAGCGCGGAGGTCGTCTCGGCGCGGCCGCCGGGGCATTTCGAGCAGGCGGCGCTGGATGCCGGGCGCGCCATCCGCTATCAGCCGGCGCTGCTCGGCGGGCGGCCGGTGCGCAGCCAGAAGCAGATCGAGGTCGAGTTCGATCCGCACGAGCGGCTGCGCGCGGCGAGGTGATATGATCGTTGCGCACGGCCGAAGGAGGAATCGCGCGATGCGCCCGATGATTGCGGCACTCCTGTGCGTCGCGGCGTTCGCGGCGAGCGCACAGACCTACCGCTGGACCGACGCGAGCGGCCGCGTCCACTACACCAACACGCCGCCGCCGCCCGGCGCCAGAGACGTGCAGAAGCACGGCAAGCCGGCGACGCCGGCCGCCACCGACCCCGACGCCGCGGGCCAGCCCTTTGCCCTGCAGCAGGCGATGAAGAACTTCCCGATCACGCTGTACTCGACGCCCGGCTGCGAGGCCTGCGGCGAGGCGCGCAAGCTCCTCAACGCGCGCGGCATCCCCTTCAAGGAAGTGAGCATCGTCGAGGACTCGCAGATCGAGGAGCTGAAGAAGGCGGTGGGCAGCAATTCGGTTCCCGCGATGGTCGTGGGCCGCACGGTGCAGAAGGGGTTCGAGGAAGGCGCCTATCACCGCGTGCTGGATGCCGCCGGCTATCCCAAGACCGGGGTGCTCGCGCCGCGCAACCAGGGCGAGCCCGCGCCGGTGCAGCCCGGGGCTGCGCCGGTGGAGCCGGTGGCGGAGCCCGCGCCCGCCGGCCCCTACTCGACCGAGAACCTCGCGCCGCCGCCCAAGCGCTAGCGCGAGCCAGCCCTGTCCGCGAGCTCGCGCGGCAGCGTGAAGACGACGCGCTCGGTGATGCCCTCGAGCGGCTGCACGCTCGCCGCGCCCAGCGCCCTGAGGCGCGCGATCAGCTCCTGCACCAGCACCTCGGGGGCCGAGGCCCCCGCCGTGACGCCGATGCGGCGCTTGCCCGCGAGCCACTCGGGCCTCAGGTCCGCGGCGCTGTCCACCATGTAGGCTTCCGCCCCGATGTGCTCGGCGACCTCGCGCAGGCGGTTGGAGTTCGAGCTGTTGGGCGAGCCGACCACGATCACCACGTCGCACCTCGGCGCCATGAACTTGACCGCGTCCTGGCGGTTCTGGGTCGCGTAGCAGATGTCGTCGCGCTTGGGGCCGCGGATCGAGGGAAAGCGCCCCTTCAGCGCGGCGACGATCTGCGCCGCGTCGTCCACCGAGAGCGTGGTCTGGGTCACGTAGGCGAGCTTCTCCGGGTCGCGCACCGCGACCCGAGCCACGTCCTCGACGGTCTCGATGAGCGTGATGCCGCTCGCAGCCTGCCCCACGGTGCCCTCGGCCTCCGGGTGCCCGCGGTGGCCGACCATCAGGATCCCGTAGCCCAGGCGCAGCATCTTTGCCACTTCGACGTGCACCTTGGTGACGAGCGGGCAGGTGGCATCGAACACCTTCAGCCCGCGCGCCGCGGCCTCCGCGCGCACCTCCTGCGACACCCCGTGCGCCGAGAAGATTACCGTGGCGCCGGCGGGAACCTCGGCGAGCTCCTCCACGAACACCGCGCCCTTGCGCCGCAGGTCCTCGACCACGTACTTGTTGTGCACGATCTCGTGGCGCACGTAGATCGGCGCGCCGTGGCGCTCGAGCGCGCGCTCGACGATCTCGATGGCGCGCTCGACGCCGGCGCAGAAGCCCCGCGGGGTGGCGAGCAGCACGTCCATGGCGCCGATTATGCCTCCTCGCGGCGCAGCAACCCCTCCGCGATCAGCATTCCCGCCCCCACCGTGATCGCCGCGTCGGCGAGGTTGAACGCCGGCCAGTGCCAGCCCGCGGCGTGAACGTCGAGGAAGTCCACCACGTGGCCCCAGGCGAGGCGGTCCCACAGGTTGCCGAGCGCCCCGCCGAGGATCAGCGCGAGCCCGGCGCAGAACAGGCGCTCCTCCGGCCGCCGCAGGATCAGCACCGCGATCACGACCGCGGCCGCGAGCGCGAGCGCGACGAACAGCGGCGTCTGCCAGCCGGGGGCGCCCGCGAGCAGGCTGAACGCGGCGCCCTTGTTGAACACCAGCACCAGGTTGAAGAAGCCGGTGAGCGCGCGGCTCTCCCCGGGAGCGAGCCAGGCGAGCGCCGCAAGCTTGGTCAGGCGATCGGCGAGCACGATCGCCGCCGCAGCGGCGAACCAGGCCCAGGCCGCCCTAGGCATGGCGGCGGGGCTCGCCGGGTCCGTGCAGGTTGCTGCGGCAGCGGCCGCACAGGCCCGCCGCATCGACGTCGGCGCGGTGGTGCCAGCAGCGGTCGCACTTCCGATGGCGGCTGGCAAGGACCTCGACGAGCGCCGGGGAGCCGTTGACCTGCTTCACCCCGGCGCGGGAGGTGATGAAGACGAACTTCAGATCCTCGCCCAGCCGCGCGAGCGAATCGAACACCGGCCCGGGCGCCGCGATGTCGAGTTCGGCCGCGAGGGAGGAGCCGATCTCCCTCCTCTCCCGCTTCTCTTCGAGGCGCTTGGTCACGATCTCCCGGAACTGCCGCAGGTTCTCCCAATGCTCGATCACCCCGGGCTCCAGCCCGTGCTCCGGAATCCGGTGCCACACTTCCTCGAAGACGCTGCCCCCGGCGTCGCGCGCGAAGACCTTCCAAGCCTCCTCGGCGGTGAAGCTGAGGATCGGCGCCATGAGCCGCAGCAGGCTCTGGGTGACGTGCCAGAGCGCGGTCTGCGCCGAGCGGCGCGTGCGCGAGCCGGCGGCGCTGGTGTAGAGCCGGTCCTTCAGGATATCGAGGTAGAACGCGCCCAGGTCCTCGGAGCAGAACGCCTGGATGCGCTGCGCGACGAGGTGGAACTGGTAGCGCTCGTAATCCGCGACCGCGGCCGCCTGCATGCGCCCCAGCATCGCCAGCGCATAGCGGTCGATCTCGACCATCTCTCCCACCGGCACCGCGTGCGCGGTGGGATCGAAGTCCGAGGTGTTGGCGAGGAGAAACCGCAGCGTGTTGCGGATGCGGCGGTAGCTCTCGACCACGCGCTTCAGGATCTCGCTCGAGATGGTCAGCTCGCCCGAGAAGTCGCCGCTCGCCACCCACAGGCGCAGGATCTCGGCGCCCAGCGTCCCCGCGATCTCCTGCGGCGCCATGGTGTTGCCCTTGGACTTCGACATCTTGCGGCCTTCGAGGTCGATGACGAAGCCGTGCGTCAGCAGCCCCTTGTAGGGCGGCCTGCCGTCCATCATGCACGCCACCAGGAGCGAGGAGTGGAACCAGCCGCGGTGCTGGTCCGAGCCCTCGAGATACAGGTCGGCGGGGAACACGGTCTCGGCGGCGTGCGAGCCGCGCATCACGGTGAAGTGCGTAGCGCCCGAGTCGAACCAGACGTCCAGCGTGTCGCGGCTCTTCTCGTAGCGCGGGGCATCGGCCCCGAGCAGCTCCCCGGCGCTGATCGACTGCCACGCCTCGATCCCCTCGCGCTCGACGCGCCGCGCCACCTGCTCGAGCAGCTCCGGCGTCCTCGGGTGCAGCTCGCCTGTCTCGCGGTGCAGGAAGAACGGCATCGGCACGCCCCACTGGCGCTGGCGCGAGAGCGTCCAGTCCGGCCGGTTGGCGATCATGCCGTGCAGCCGCGCCTGGCCCCAGCCGGGGAAGAACGCCGTCGCGCCGATGCCGCGCAGCGCGCTCTGGCGCAGCGTCTCGCCGTCGACGGGCTTGTCCATCGCGGCGAACCACTGCGTGGTCGCGCGCAGGATCACCGGCGTCTTGTGGCGCCAGCA
>CAZOWR010000044.1:0-16751 GCA_964583645.1 uncultured Enterobacteriaceae bacterium | reverse complement strand
AGCGGCAGGTTGTGCGCCGGCATCGCTTCCTTGCCGTAGCCGATGCGCTTGCCGATGAGATAGGCGCCG
Source organism: uncultured Enterobacteriaceae bacterium (assembly GCA_964583645.1). GTDB lineage: Bacteria > Pseudomonadota > Gammaproteobacteria > Burkholderiales > SG8-39 > RBG-16-66-20. Next base: position 16,682 of record CAZOWR010000044.1, on the reverse strand, counting down.
ACCAGGCCCGCCACCCCGGCGTTGATGTGCACCACCGTGCCGCCGGCGAAGTCGAGCGCGCCCCACTGCCAGAGCAGGCCCGCCTTGGCGTTCATCGCGTCCACCACCTTCGGGTCGGTGTAGGCGTCGGGCCCCATCCAGTACCACACCATGTGGGCGATCGGCGCGTAGCTGAAGGTGAACCACAGCACGATGAACACCAGCACCGCCGCAAACTTGGCGCGCTCGGCGAACGCCCCCAGGACCAGGCAGCAGGTGATCGCGGCGAAGGTCGCCTGGAACACGACGAACACGATCTCGGGAATGACCACGCCCTTGGAGAAGGTCGCGCCGCTCGCGAACTCGCCCTTGCCGGCGTCCAGCGCGCCGCTGAGGAACAGGCGATCGAAGCCGCCGAAGTAGGCGTTGCCCTCGGTGAAGGCGAGGCTGTAGCCGTAGACGCACCACAGCACGGTGACCAGCGAGAACACGACGAACACCTGCATCAGCACCGAGAGCGCGTTCTTCGCGCGCACCATGCCGCCGTAGAACAGGGCGAGCGCCGGCACGCTCATCATGATGACGAGCGCGGTCGAGACCAGCATCCAGGCCACGTCGCCCTTGTTGGGCACCGGCGCGGGGGCCTTGGCTTCGGCCGCGGGGGCTTGCGCCTTCATCTCCGCGGCAGGCTTCTCCGGCGCCTTGTCCTTGTCCTGGGCACCAGCGCCTCCCGCGAGCGTGAGGAGCGCCAGCATCGAAAGCATTGCGATCAATCGCTTCATCGTCATCTCCCTAGATCGCCGCCGCGTCGGTTTCGCCGGTGCGGATGCGCACGACTTTCTCCAGCTCGAACACGAAGATCTTGCCGTCGCCGATCTTGCCGGTGTTGGCGGCCTTCTCGATCGCCTCGAGCACCTGCTCCAGCATCTCGGTCTTGATCGCGGCCTCGACCTTCACCTTGGGCAGGAAGTCGACCACGTACTCCGCGCCCCGGTACAGCTCGGTGTGGCCTTTCTGCCGGCCGAAGCCCTTGACCTCGGTGACGGTGATCCCCTGCACGCCGATCGCCGAGAGGGCTTCGCGCACCTCGTCGAGCTTGAACGGCTTGATGATTGCGGTTACCAGTTTCATCGGCTCTCTCCAATGGGTCCCGGGGCGGTCGGCGGTGCGCCGCCCCTCGCGCGCAACGCTCAGAACGTCTTCTGCAGGTACACCGTCAAGCTGTCCTTGCCGATGAAACGCGTGTTCGAAAGATTGGTGTAGAAGGCCTTCTGCGTCGCGTTCATGTCCGTGCCGCTGAGGAAGGCGCCGAGCGTGAACGACTGCGGCAGGGCGTACGTCAGGCCGAGCTTCCAGTCCTGGTACGAGGCGAACGAATCGTTGGACACCCCGGCGGTGGTGCCCTTGAACTCCTGCACGCCGTAGTGCCCCTGCAGCGAGAGCTTCTCGGTGACCGGGAAATTGACCCCGAGGTCGAGGTACCAGGTGCCGCCGCTGTTGGGCACGCCGAACGTCTTGTTGTCGACGCTGAACGAGAGCTTGGCGCTGAGCCACTTCCAGCTCAGCCCGCCGTAGGCCTCGAGCGTGTCGGCCTTGACGGTGCCGGGCGCGACCGCGGTGCTGTGCGTCCCCGGGTAGGCGTAGTAAAGCAGCCCGACGTCCCAGCCCAGGTCGGACTTGCCGAACGCGCCCTTGAAGCCGCCGTAGAAGTCCCACTCCAGGCTGCTGCTGGTGTACCCGGTGGCGGCGGCGGAGTCGTGCAGCCAGCTGACGTTCGAGGCCCAAGTGCCGGCGTAAAAGCCGCTCGAGTGGCCGTAATCGAATCCGCCTTGAAGCGCCGGCTTGGTGTTCGTCTGGGTGAGGCCGCGGAAGATGTACTGGCTGTAGATCCCCACGTTGCCCGAGAGGCTGTGCGGGGATTGGGCCGCCTGGGCGGCGGCCAGGCCGGGCATGGCCGAGGCGACGAGCGCGGCGCCGGCAAGAAGGCTTTTACGCATGGCTAGGGTCTCCCAAGTGAATACGGCGTAGCTCCTACTAGCACCTCCCGTGCCAGGCAAGATTAGCCGTACGAGACAAGGAGTTATTTACATCTTGCGCGGGCCCAGGCAACAGCCCGCACCAACTTGGGGCGCAGATTCCGGGGTAGGCAAGAAACCGGTGCACTACTCAGGCGCGCGACGACGGGGTACCGTTCAGGGATGAGCGAGAGGAGCCCGCTGCAGGAGTTGCGCGAGCGGATCAGCGAGGCGCTGCGCGCCTCGCCCGCGCAGGACCTGGAGAAGAACCTGCACGCCCTCGCCACGGCGTTCTTCGATCGCTTCGAGCTCGCCACGCGCGAGGACCTCGAGGTGCAGAAGAAGCTGCTGGAGCGCGCGCAAGGCAAGCTCGACGCGCTCGAGCGGCGGCTCGCCGAGCTCGAAGCGCGCTCGCAGTAAAAGCGGCTTACTGGAAGTCGGCCGGGAACCCCGGCGCCGGGGTGAAGCCGAAGTCGCCGCGCCGGATCACCGCCTCGCGCCCGCCAGCGGCCTCGAGCAGCGCCGCCTGGCGCCGCTTGGCGCGGCGGTCCACTTCGACCGGGTCGAGCAGCGCGAGCAGCTTGCGGCGGCAGTCCTCGAGCGCCGGCGCGTGCCGCGGCCGCGCGGCGAGATCTTCCCGCTCCTCGGGGTCGGCCTCGAGGTCGAAGAGCTGGGGCGGGTACTTCACGTAGTGGACGTACTTGTAGCGTCCGGTGCGCAGCGCGAACGCGCCGGTCGTAGAACCCATGCCGTGGTACTCCGAGAGCACGCTGCGCGCGGGGCGCGCGCCGCGGGCCAGATCGAGGAGCGGGCAGCCCGGGTGGCCGTCGCTCACCTCCTCGAACGCGACGCCCGCCGTCTCGAGGATGGTCGGGAAGCAGTCGACGTGGCTCGCCGGGGTGGTGACGCGCTTGCCCTCGGGCACGCCCGGCCCGGCGATGATCAGCGGCACGCCGGCGACCTCCTCGTACAGGGTGGACTTGCCCCACAGCCCGCGCGCGCCGAGGTTGTCGCCGTGGTCGCTCGTGTACATGACACGCGTGCTCGCCGCGAGGCCGGTTTCGGCCAGCGTTTCGAGGACCTTGCCGATCAGCTCGTCGACGTAGGACACCAGCCCGAAGTAGCCGGCGGTGGCGCGGCGCACGCTTTGCTCGGAGTCGAAGTACTCGTCGTAGCAGAAGCTCGCGCGGTAGTCCTCGAGGTAGGGGTGCCGCGGGCGCTCCTCGGGCGCGTAGAGCTTGGGCATCGGCAGCGGCCCGTTCCAGTAGCGGTAGAAGTGCTCGGGCGGCGCGGTGAGCGGGAAGTGCGGCGCGACGAACGAGACGAACAGGGCCCACGGCCGGCCGGTGTCGCGCGTGCCCTGCTCGCGCAGCCACACCTGCGCGCGCGAGCAGATCTGCCGGTCGTAGAGCGTGTAGGGCGTCTCGCCCGGTCCCGCCATCGCCGCCATCTTGCGCGAGCCGCCGCGGCGCGGCAGGGCCTCGCGCACCAGCCCCAGCAGGTCGCCCTTGCCCTCGTAGATGTGCATCGGGATCTGCTCCTCGCTGAAGCCGTGGTCCTCGCCCTCGCGCCGGAAGTGCAGCTTGCCGATCGACACCACCCGGTGCCCGCGGCTGCGCAGCACGTGGTGCCAGGAGGGCACGGCGCCGTCGTAGGCGTCGGCGTTGTCCCAGTAGCCGACCTGGTGGATGTACTTGCCGCAGGCGAACCCGGCGCGCGCCGGGATGCAGACCGGGCTGGTGGTGTAGGCCGCCGTGAAGACGGTGCCGCGCGCGGCGAGCGCGTCCAGCTGCGGGGTGCGCGCCACGGCGTGCCCGGCGTAGCCCGCGACCTTCGGGTTGTGCTCGTCCGACATCAGGACGAGCTGGTTCAGCGCGCGGGCCTGCGGCATGGCTCGCCCTCTAGCGCTGCAGGCCCCAGCGCTGCACGGTGCGGATCTCGACGTTGCGGAAGATCACGTTCTCGACCAGCACGCCGATCACGATGATGGTGAACAGGCCGGCGAATACCTGCGGGGTGCGCAGATTCTCGCTGTGCTCGAAGATGTGCCAGCCCAGCCCGCCGCCGCGCGCGGTGGCGCCGAACACCAGCTCCGCGGCGATGAGCGTGCGCCAGGCGAACGCCCAGCCGATCTTCATGCCCGAGAGGATCGTCGCGAGCGCCGCCGGGATCAGGATCTTGGCGGCGAACACCACGCCCTTCAGCCCGTAGTTCGATCCCACCATGCGCTGCGTCTGGCTCACGCCCTGGAAGCCGACGTGGGTGTTGAGCGCGACCGCCCAGAGCACCGCGTGCACCAGGACGAACACCACGCTGAAGGTGCCCAGCCCGAACCAGAGCATCGCGAGCGGCAGGATCGCGATCGAGGGCAGCGGGTTGAACATCGCGGTGGCCGTCGTCAGGACGTCGGCGCAGGCGCGCCAGATCGAGGCGAGCACCACCAGCACCGCGGCGACCGCGAGCCCGACCGCGTAGCCGAGCAGCAGCAGGCTGATCGAGAACCCGATCTTGGAGAGCATGCGGAAGTCGGTGAACGCGCGCACGATCGCGACGCAGGTCTCGCTGAAGCTCGGAAACAGGATCGTCGGCACGCCGGCGAGGCGCGTGTAGAGCTCCCACAGCGCGACGAAGCCCGCGAGCACCGCGGCCTTGCGCACCGCGTCGACGTTCCAGGCGCGCTCGAGCGCCGAGAGCGGCCGCTCGACCTGGCCGACGGTGCGCGCATCGGCCGGGGTGCGGACGAGCTCCGGCCGCACGTGGATCGGGCGCGCCGCGGCCGCCGCGCTCACGACTGCATGCCCCAGCGCACCACGGTGCGCGTCTCGACGTTGCGGAAGATCACGTTCTCGACCAGGAAGCCGATCACGATCACGGTCAGCAGCCCGGCGAACGCCCCGGGAATGTCGAGGTCGTTGCGGCTGGCGAAGATGAACCAGCCCAGCCCCCCCGATTCGGCGGTCGCCCCGAAGACCAGCTCGGCCGCGATGAGCGTGCGCCAGGCGAAGGCCCAGCCGAGCTTGAGGCCGGCGAGGATCGAGGGAAACGCCGCCGGCACCAGGATCTTGGCGACGTAGCGCACGTTCCTCAGGCCGTAGTTGCGCCCGACCATGCGCAGGGCCTCGGGCACCGACATGAACCCGGTGTGGGTGTTGAGCGCCACCGGCCACACGATCGAGTGCAGCAGCACGAACACCATGCTCTTCGCGCCCAGGCCGAACCAGATGAGCGCGAGCGGCAGCAGCGCGATCGCCGGCAGCGGATTGAGCATCGCGGTGAGCGTGCCCAGGATGTCGCTGCCGAAGCGGGTCGTGACGGCGAGGAAGCTCAGCACCGCCCCGATCGCGATACCGATCGCGTAGCCGATCGCGAGCACCTTGAGCGAGGTCCAGATCTGCCGGCCCAGGTCGTAGTTCGCGAAGCCGTCCCAGAGCGCGATCACGGTGTCGCGGAAGGTCGGGAAGATGAGCTGCGGCACCTGGCCGAGGCGCGTATACAGCTCCCAGAGCACGATCGCGCTGAGCAGCACGCTGAGCTTGCGCACCGGGTCCATCTCGGAGAGCCGCTCCGGGAGCGAAAGCGGGCGCGCGACATCCGCCGTCACCGCGCGCTCGAGCGCCGCGCGCTCGTACTCGGGCCGCGGCACCAGCTGCGCGGGGCGCTCAGTCATGGCGCCGGAGCTCGTCCTCGAGGACGCGGTCGGCGAACAGCATGTCGTGGATGCGCCGCTGCAGCGCCGAAAACTCGGGGCTGCCGACGCTGAAGTGCGAATGGTCGTGGGCGTTCAGCTCGGCCTTGACCTGCCCCGGGTGCGGCGAGAGCACGAGGATCCGGCTGCCGACGATCACCGCCTCCTCGATCGAGTGGGTGACGAACAGCACCGTGAAGCGGGTCTCGTCCCACAGCCCGAGCAGCTCCTCCTGCATCTGGCGGCGCGTGAGCGCATCGAGCGAGGCGAACGGCTCGTCCATCAGCAGGATGTCGGGCTCCATCGCCATGCCGCGCGCGATCGCCACGCGCTGCTTCATGCCGCCCGAGAGCATGTGCGGGTAGGTGTTCTCGAACCCCGAGAGCTTCACCTTGCGGATGTGCGCCAGCGCGATCTCGTCGGCCTCGGCCCGGGTCTTGCAGCGCCCGCCGTTGAGCAGCGCGAAAGTGATGTTCTGGCGCACCGTCTTCCACGGCAGCAGCTGGTCGAACTCCTGGAACACCATGACGCGGTCGGGACCGGGCTCCTCGATGCGGCGGCCGTTGAGGCGGATCTCGCCCTCCGCCGGCTTCATGTACCCCGCGACGCCCTTGAGCAGCGTCGACTTGCCGCAGCCCGAGGGGCCGAGCAGCACGAAGCGATCCGCCGGGTAGACCTGGAAGTCGACCCGGTAGGTCGCGGTGATCAGGTGCTCCTTGGTCTTGTACTGGAGCGTGACGCCGCGGACGTCGAGGATCGGCTCGACGGCCGGCGCGGCGGCGGGCTCGAGCGCCGCCTGCGCCGCCATGCTCAGCTGCCCCCGAGCCCGTGGGTGTTGTCGTGGTAGTAGTCCTTCCAGGAGGACGGCAGGTTCCGGATGGTCCCGATCTGGTGCAGGAACCTGGCGTACTGCATGGTGCGCCTGGGCTCGAGGCCGAACTCGATCTCGTCCTTGGAGGAGACCATGCCCCTCACGTCCTCGACCTTGAGCTTGGACTTGGTGAAGGTCACGAAGTACTGCGCGGCGCGCGCCGCATCGGCGTTGATGAACTGCATCGCCTCGGCGTAGGCGTCGACCACCGCCTTGTAGAGCTTCGGGTTGGCCTGCTTCCACTTGCTGGTGTTGTAGAGCGCCACCGTGGTGTGCGCGCCGCCCAGCACCTCGTAGGAGTTCAGCACCAGCCGGCCCTTGCCGCTCTTCAGCTCCTGGTAGGAGAACGGCAGCGTCGCGAAGTGCGACTTCACCGTCTGCCCGCCGGTGAGCAGCGCCGCCACCGCGTCCGGGTGCTTCATGTTGACGAGCAGCGGATCGAGCTTCTTGGCCTCGGCCTCGCCCCACAGCTTCGCCGAGGCCATGCGCAGGGTCACCGCCTGGATCGAGGAGATCGACGGCGTCGCGATCTTGTGATCCGACGCCTTGAGGTAGTCCGCGATCGTCTTCACCGCCGGGTCGTTGGTGATCAGCTTGAGCGGCATCTTGGCGATGTCGAGCGCGGCCTTGACGTCGTCGGAGCCCCTGGTCTTGTCCCAGATCGCGAGCAGCGGCCCGATGCCGCCGGCGGCGAACTCGACGTTGCCCGAGAGCAGCGCCTGGTTGACCGCGGCGCCGCCCGAGAGCGCGACCATCGACACCTTGACGTCGCCGAGGCCCGCGCTGGCGGCGTGCTTCTGCACCAGCTTCTCGCCGACCACGACGTGCAGCGGCAGGTAGAGCAGGCCGAACTGCTCGGCGAAGCGCACCTGGTTGGACTCGGCGCGCGCGGTTGCGCTCAGGCAGACAGCGGCAAGCGCGGCGGCAGCGACGGTGAATACGGGGTTGTTTCGAGACATGGGCTCCCTCCTCAGGAAAGCGGGCCGCGAAAGGCGCGGCCTGGGGCTATGCTAACGCCATATGCGCGCCCCGGGCAAAGGATGAGAGGCGCCGAGCTCGTCGCGGGCGCGCTGGCGCGCGCAGGCGCCAAGCACCTTTTCTCGCTCTCCGGGAACCAGATCATGCCGCTCTACGATGCGGCGCCCGAGGCGGGGCTGCGCATCACGCACGTGCGCCACGAGGGCGCCGCGGTGCATATGGCCGACGCCTGGGGGCGGCTCACCGGCGAGGTGGGCGTGGCGCTGCTCACCGCGGGCCCGGGCCACGCCAACGGCGCCGGCGCGCTGTACAGCGCGCTCGCCGCGGAGTCGCCGATGCTGCTGCTCTCGGGCCACGCGCCGCTCGGCGAGCTCGGTCGCGGCGCTTTCCAGGAGATGCGGCAGTCCGAACTCGTCGCGCCCGTCACCAAGGCCTCGTGGACCGTGCGCCGCGCCGAGGACCTGGGCACCGACCTCGCCCGCGCCATGCGCCTCGCGCGCTCCGGGCGCCCCGGGCCGGTGCACCTGAGCGTTCCCGCCGACCTGCTCGAGGCGCGGCTCGATCCCGCGAGCGCCGAGATGCCGCCGGCGCAAGCCTTTCTTCCCGGGGCGGCGCCGCTCGGGGAGGAGGCGGCCAGGGCGCTGCTCGGCTTTCTCGAAGCTGCGGCCCGGCCGCTCGTGCTCACGGGACCCACGCTCGCCGCCGACCGCCACCGGGGGCTGCGCCAGTCGCTCGAGGCGGCCACCGGGGTGCCGGTGGTCGGCATGCAGAGCCCGCGCGGCATCCACGATCCCGCGCTCGGCGCGTTCGCCGAGGTGCTGGCGCAGGCCGACGCCATCGTGCTGCTCGACAAGGCACCCGACTTCGGCTTGCGCTTCGCCCTGCCGCCGGCGGTCGACGCGCCCTGCCGAATTGCCGCGGTCGCCCCCGGGGAGAGCACGTACGCGCACCCACGCATCGAGCGTGTCTACGGGGCCGACGCGGTATCGGCTGCTGGCGCGTTGTGCGAACACGCGGCGCGGCGCGCGCGGCCGCCGAGCGGCTGGCTCGCCGAGGTGCGCGCAGCCATTGCCTACCGCCCGACCACTTGGGGCGCGATCGCGGCGCAGGACGGGCCAGCCGTGCACCCGTTGGCTGTCGGTCGCGCAGTGCAGGAGCGGATCGATCGCGCAGGCGACGCGGTGCTGGTGGTCGACGGCGGCGAGTTCGGCCAGTGGGCGCAGGCTTCGCTCAGCGCGCCCGAGCGCCTGATCAACGGCCCGGCGGGCTCGATCGGCAGCGCCATTCCGTTCGCGCTCGCCGCGAAGCTGGCGCGCCCGGGGGCCGCGGTGTTCGCGCTGCTAGGTGACGGGACCTTGGGGTTTCACCTTGCCGAGTTCGACACCGCGGTGCGCGGCGGCCTCGCTTTCGTGGCAGTGATCGGCAACGACGCCTGCTGGAACGCCGAGTACCAGATCCAGCTGCGCGACTATGGCGCGGCGCGCGCGGTGGGCTGCGAGCTGCTCCCGGCGCGCTACGATCTGGCGGTGGGCGCGCTTGGCGGCCACGGCGAGCAGGTCGAGACGGTGTCGGCGCTTGGCGGCGCGCTCGAGCGCGCGCGGCTTGCCGCCAAGCCCGCGTGCGTGAACGTCCGGATCGGCCGGCACGCCGCACCGAAGATTTCCCGGGAGAAGTCATGAAACGTACTGCTCGGAGCAGCCGCTCGGTGCCATTCGGCTTCGTCTCGCTGCCGCCCGGCCGCAGCCAGCGCAAGCCGCGCGCGCGCGGGCTCACCATGATGGCGGACTTCGGGCTGCCCTACGGCATGGCGCGCGACACGGTCGAGATGGCGGGGCACTACATCGACCTCGCCAAGATCGCGGTGGGCACCTCGCGCCTGTACCCGCTCGCCTACCTGCGGCGCAAGCTCGCCCTGTACCGGCACCACCGCGTCCGGCCGTTCATCGGCGGCCAGTTCCTGGAGTACGTCTTCGCGACCCACGGTCCCCGGGCCCTGCCGCGGTTCTTCGCCGAGGCGCGGCGCGTGGGCTTCGACGTCATCGAGATCTCCGACAACTGCGTGCCGCTCGGCGACGCCGAGCGGCAGTCGCAGATTCGCCTTGCGCGCGACAGCGGCCTGGCGGTGTTCGGCGAGGTCGGTTCGAAGGACGCGCGCAATGCCCCCGGCAAGCTCGTTCGCCAGGCGCGCCTGTGCTTCGACGCGGGCGCCGAGCTGGTGCTGGTCGAGGCCGCGGAGCTGGTCGGGCGGGGCCGACCCGACGCGAGGCTGCTGGGCGCGCTGCGGCGCGAGCTGGACATGTCCCGGGTGCTGATCGAGCTGCCCGGCCCCTGGATCAGCGGCGTCAGCCTCTCGGCGGTCGAGGACATGAAGAAGTTCCTCGTCGCCGAGTTCGGGCCCGACGTCAACATCGCCAACGTGCTGCCGCAGGACGTGCTCGAGACCGAGGCGCTGCGCGTAGGCCTGGGCGTAGTCGGGCCGCTGCGCGTTTCGCGCCCCGCCATTGACCCCGCCTCGAGGCGCTCCTAAGCTGCGATCCATGACCGTCCGCGAGCTCGAGATGGTCCCGCTGACGCCGCACTGCGGCGCCGAGATCCGCGGCCTGGATCTGTCGCGGCCGCTCGCGCCGGGCACGGTCGCCGCGCTCGGGCGCGCGCTCGCCGAGCACTGCGTGCTGTTCTTCCGCGAGCAGTCGCTCACCCCGGAGCAGGAAAAGGCGCTCGGGCGCCAGTTCGGCGAGCTGCACCTGCATCCCGCCTACCCCGACATCCTCGAGGGGCACCCGGAGATCATGGTGATCCGCACCGACGAGAGCTCCAAGCGCATCGCGGGCGAGGACTGGCACTCGGACGTCTCCTGCGACCCCGAGCCGCCGCTCGGCTCGATCCTGTACATGCTGGAAGTGCCGCCGGTAGGCGGGGACACGCTGTTCGCGAGCATGTACGCGGCCTACGAGGCGCTCTCGGCGCCGCTGCGCCGCTTCCTCGAGGGGCTCACCGCGCTGCACGACGGCGAGGCCACCTACCGCGGCCGCTACGAGGGCATGAAGGACTCGCCCGAGCCGTACCCGTCGGCCGAGCACCCGGTGGTGCGCACGCACCCGGTGACGGGCCGGCAGGCGCTGTTCGTCAACCGCATCTTCACCAAGCGCATCGTGCGGCTCGCCAAGCGCGAGAGCGAGGCGCTGCTGCAGATGCTGTTCCAGCACCTCGAGTCGCCCGAGTTCCAGTGCCGCTTCCGCTGGGCGCCGGGCTCGGTCGCGTTCTGGGACAACCGCTGCGCGCAGCACCACGCGCTGTGGGACTACTACCCGCACCGGCGGCGCGGGCTGCGCGTCACCATCAAGGGCGACAAGCCGTTCTTCCGCGCCTGAAAGGGCGGCGCCGCGTAAACCGAAGTCCGCGCGCCGCGTTGAAGGGGCGGAGGACCCATGTCGCTGGCCACCGTGGCGAGCCGCGCGCTCGCCGGCATCGCCGCGCCCGAGGTGACCGTGGAGGTGCACCTCGGGCCCGGGCTGCCGGGCTTCGGCATCGTCGGCTTGCCCGATGCCGAGGTGCGCGAGGCCAAGGACCGCGTGCGCGCCGCGCTCAACCACGCGCGCTTCGAATTCCCGGCGCGGCGCATCACGGTCAATCTCGCGCCGGCGGACCTGCCCAAGGACTCCTGCCGGTTCGATTTGCCGATCGCGCTCGGCATCCTCGCGGCGAGCGGGCAGCTGAAGCCCGCCGCGCTCGCGGGCCACGAGTTCGCGGGGGAGCTGTCGCTCAACGGCGAGCTCAGGCCCGTGCGCGGCGCGCTCGCGATGGCGCTCGGCGCGGCCGGCGCGGGACGCGCCTTCGTGGTGCCGCGCGCGAGCGCGGCGCAGGCGGCGCTCGCGCCGGGCGCACGCGTCCTCGCCGCGGCGAGCCTGCTGGAAGTCTGCGCGCACCTCGCGGGCGAAGCGCCGCTCGCCGAGCAGCGCAACGGCGCGCCACAGGCGCGCGCCGCCCATGCGGATCTTGCCGACGTCAAGGGCCAGGCGCAGGCGAAGCGGGCGCTCGAGGTCGCCGCCGCCGGCGCGCATGCGCTGCTGCTGATCGGGCCGCCCGGGACGGGCAAGTCGCTGCTCGCCGCGCGCCTGCCGGGGATCCTGCCGCCGATGACCGAGGCCGAGGCGCTCGAGGCGGCCGCGATCCAGAGCGCGGCGAGCGCCGGGTTCGATCCCGCGCGCTGGGCCGAGCGCCCTTTGCGCGCGCCGCACCACAGCGCTTCCAGCGCGGCGCTGGTGGGCGGGGGCAGCCCGCCGCGGCCCGGAGAAATCTCGCTCGCGCACCACGGCGTGCTGTTCCTGGACGAGCTGCCCGAGTTCCCGCGCGATGCGCTGGAAGCGTTGCGCGAGCCGCTCGAGTCGGGGAAGATCGCGATCGCGCGCGCGGCGCGCCAGGCGCTGTTTCCCGCGCGCTTCCAGCTCGTCGCGGCGATGAACCCCTGCCCCTGCGGCTACCTGGGCGATGCCTCGGGGCGCTGCCGCTGCTCGCCGCAATCCATCGCGCGCTACCGCTCGCGGATCTCCGGGCCGCTCGCCGATCGCATCGACCTCAAGGTGGAAGCGCCCACGCCGCGCGAGGCCGAGCTCACCGGGCCACCGGGCGAGGGCTCGGCGCCGGCGCGCGAGCGCGTGGCGAAGGCGCGCGAGCGCCAGATGGCGCGCCAGGGAAAGCCCAACGCGTGGCTGGGTCCGCGGGAGACCGAGCGCTACTGCGCGGCGGAGCAGGAAGCGCTCGCGCTGCTGCGCCAGGCGCTGGCGCGGCTGAGCCTGTCGGCGCGCGGCTATCACCGCGTGTTGCGCGTCGCGAGGACGATTGCGGATCTGGCAGGCGAGCAAGCGATCGGCGCCGCGCAGGTGGCCGAGGCGATCCAGTACCGGCGGCTCGACGCCGCGCTGTGACTACGAGGCGTGCGCGAGCTCGGCGCGCGTGTAGGGAATCGAGATTGCGGCATCCGGCGGCAGCGGCGGAATCGAGCGCTCCCAGGCCTCGTACTTCGCCCGCAACTCGGCCAGGCGCAGGGGCTCGCGCTCGGCGTAGTTCGCGCGCTCGCGCGCATCCACCGCGAGGTTGAAGAGGAACTCGCCGTCCTCGCTCGCAAAGTACTTCCAGTCCCCCGAGCGCACCGCGCGCTGCCCGCGGTACTTCATGCGCCAGAAGAGGTCGCGCGCGAAGCTCGCCCCGGGATCGCGCAGCACAGCGAGCAGGCTCCTGCCGTCGAGCGGGTAGTCGGGATGCGCCGAGGCGCCCGCCGCCTCGAGCAAGGTCGCCACCCAGTCCATGGTGATCGCGTGCTGCGACGTTACGCCCCCTGCTGCGACCACCTCCGGCCAGCGCACGAGGTAGGGCACGCGGATGCCGCCCTCGAGCAGGTCCATCTTCTTCCCCACCAGCGGCCAGGTGTCGGAGAAGCGCTCGCCGCCGTTGTCGCTGGTGAAGACGACCAGCGTGTTCTGCGGATCGGGCAGCGCCGCGAGGACCCTGCCGATCCCTTCGTCCATGTGGTGGATCATGCGCTGGTAGACGGCGAGCGAGCCGCCGTCGGTGTGCCAGAGCTTGCCGATGCGGCGCGCCTCCATCCCGTCCTCGCGCGTCTCCCAGGGCCAGTGCGGCGCGCTGTAGTGCAGCGAGAGCAGGAACGGCGCCCTGGCCCGGCGCACGTACTCTGCCGCCCGCTCGCTGATGAGGTCGGTCATGTAGCCCGCGCGGTGCACTTCGCTCTCGCCCTCCCACAGGTCGTGCACGCCCGCGGTGTCGCGATGGGTGAAGTAGTCGAAGCCGCCCGAGAGCGAGCCGAAGAACTCCTGGTAGCCGCTCTTCAGGGGATGGAAGTGCGGCGGGTAGCCGAGGTGCCACTTGCCCACCAGCGCCGTGGCGTAGCCCGCGTCGCGCAGCAGCGAAGCGAGCGTGGGGTGCGAGGGCGGCAGCCCGAGCACGCTCGAGCCGCGCTGGCGGCTCGAGATCGGCTCATCCGCCCCGCCCCGCAGCCGGTGCTGCCAGCGGCCGGTGGCGAGCGCGAAGCGCGTCGGTGAGCACACCGAGGAGTTGGCGTAGCCCTCGGTGAAGCGCAGGCCCTGCGCCGCCAGGGCATCGAGCACCGGCGAGCACCCGGAGCGCCCTCCGTAGCAGCCGAGATCGGCGTAGCCGAGGTCGTCGGCCAGGATGAAGACGAAGCCGGGTCGATTCATGGCGGTGCCTGAGGCGCGATGTTACTTCGGCCGGATAGCGTTTCGAGCCCGGGACGGCGGAGCCCATCCGGGACACAATAGCGCAGGCGTTCGACCCGCGCGCAAGCGCAGGGGCGAGCGCTGGTTGCGATTGCTGATGTCTTGGGCTGAGGCGTGAGGCGCATGGAATCGATTCTCGTGGTACCACCGTCACCGAAGTCTCCCGGGAGCCGCGGCGATGCCGCCGTGTGCATCTGCTCGATGGCCGCGCTGTCGGGGCCCGACCGCAGAGTCACGTTCGGGGTGGCGGATCCCACGCACCCGGAGTGGCGCTACCTGGGCAAAGAGGGTGCGGCGCTCGTCGCGATTGCAGCGCTGCATCCCGATGCCTACGACCGGGTGGTCTGCTTGGGAACCGATGTCTACGACGGCTCCTATTCCCTCGCGAGCAACGCGCTCATGTCGACGCTCGCCCAGGCGTTCGCCGCGCGGGGCAAGCCTGCCGCCGTCGTCGGCATCAGCATGCGTCCGAAGATTCACGATGCCGTCAGGCAGAATATTGCCCGCCTTCACCGGCGCGTGCGCTTCACGGTGCGCGATCCGATCAGCTTCGCGCGCTTTATCGAGCATTGCCCCGGCGCCGCGCCGCTCCTCACCGCCGATCCGGCGTTCCTGCTCGAGGCGCAGCCTGCGCCCGCGGAGGTCGAGGCCTGGATTCGCGAGAGAAAGGCCCGCGGCCGGCGCTGCTTCGGCGTCAACGTGAACCGGCATTTCGGCGCGGACGCCGACCGCCTCGCTGCGCGCGTGCTGTCGCTCATGCAAGCGACGACCAATGCGTGCTTCGTCCTCATTCCGCACGACGCCCGCGCCGGCCCGGGGGACGTTGCGGCGTGCCATCGATTGATGGCGCTGGCACCCGCGGGCCTGAAGGCCGACGTTCTCGCGCTGCCGGTGCTCGAGGCGAGGCAGATCAAGGGCGTCTGCCGGCAGCTCGACGCCGTGCTGACGTGCAGGATGCACCTGGCGATCGCCGCCCTGAGCCAGGGCGTCCCGGCCCTCGCCATCGACTACAACTTCAAGATGAAAGGGCTTTACAGCTACTTCGGACTGCAGGAGCTCGTGGTGGGCATGGAGGGGGCGCCGAGGTCCTGGGCCGCGCTCATCGATGCGCTCGACGCTGTGCGCGCAAGCATCCGTTCGCGCAGCGAGCGCCTGCGGTGGCTGGCCGGCAGAAACTTCGAGCGCGAGACGCCGCGCGACAAGTGCAGCCTGTACGATCAGGCGCGCTACGACGCCTGGTCGGTCGCCCCGCACAAGCCGAAGTGGCCCAACCCGGTGGCCCCCGGGCAGCCCCTGTCGGAAGACAACTGGAGGGCGCTGCTGGCGATCGACAGCCACAGGGTGGAGAAAGGGCTGGCGCTGAAGGCCCCCCGCAAGGATTTCGGGCAGGGCACGAATCTCCTGGCGCGGCTGCTCGCGAACCTCGAGGCCTACCTGAGCAGGCACGGCCTGGACGCTACGGCCGGCGCGGCGATCGCCTCTCTGAGGGCGTACGACGACTTCTCCCCCGCGTTGCACCTGGCGGCGCAGCTCGACGGCCTGCTGCGCCGCCGCGCCGGAATCGCGAGCACGGGCGACGACAGGGAGGCGACGCTATCCATGTCGCGGCAGGAGATGCTGCGACGATCGATGCGGGATCTCGAGGAGTTCTTCGCCTCGCGCAGCAGCGTCAGGAACTTCTCGCCCGAGCCCGTGGCGCAGCAGCTCATCGAGCGGGCGGTAGCCATGGCCCATCACGGCGCGCCCTCGGTGTGCAACCGCCAGCCCTATCGCGTGAGGGTTTTCGCCGGCGAGCGCAAGGGGCCGCTCCTGGAGCTGCAGAACGGAAACCGCGGCTTCGGCGAGCAGCTCGACAAGCTTCTCGTGGTGAGCGTGGACACGCAATACTTCGAGAAGTTCGAGGAGCGCAACCAGCCCTGGATCGCCGGGGGGCTGTTCTCGATGTCGCTGCTGTACGCGCTGCATTCGCTCGGCGTGGCCGCATGTCCGCTCAACTGGGACGTGCCGCCGCTGACCGACTCCCTGCTCAGGGAAAGGGCCGCGATCGCCGACTCGGAAGTGGTGATCATGATGATCGGCGCAGGCCACTATCCGGAGCAGTTCAGGGTCGCGAGGTCGCGCCGGCTGCCGCTCGAGCAGATCGTGACCTTCGTCGGCTAGAGGCTGCCGCTGCGGCGATCTCGCCCGGCGATGCCGAGCATCCAGAAGGGCGCCACGCCCGAATGCGCCTCGGCGCGCGCCGGCAGCCCGTAGCGCTCGCCCGGCGCCGCCCCGGGTGAGCCGGCCCGCAGAATGCGCAGGCGCAGCCGCTCGGGCTCCGACCAGCCGCGGCGCCGCGCGAGCGCCTCGAGCGCCCGCGGCAGGCTGCGCCCGTCCGCGGTGGCGAAGCCCCACAGGTCCACGCCGGCCGAGCGCGCGAGCCGCGCGAGGCTCGCCCACAATTCCAGGTTGAGGAGCCTGCCCGGCGCCGGCCGGGGACCGGTACCGCCGCGCTCGCTGCCGTCGGGACGCAGCTGCGTGGCGATGCGCATCTTCGCCTCCTCGAGCTGCTCGCGCAGCACGCCGAGCTCGCCGAGGTACGCGCAGAGCGCGGCGCGCGCTAGCTCGCTGCAGGTGCCGAAGTGGTCCTCGCGCGCTTGCGCCTCGCATCCTGTGCGGGCGTTTCGCAGCCAGTCGAGCCAGTCGCGCAGCCGGGCGCGCAGCGCCTCGAGCTCGGCCTCGCGCAGCGCGCCGGCCCGCGCCACCAGCCGCACGGCATCGAGCGCGTGCGCCAGGCGGCGCGCCGCGGCGATGCCGGCCTGGGCGCGCGGCAGGATCTGCGGCGTTGCGCCCCAGGCGCGCAGGTACCGGGCCGCCCCCCGGGCGAAGCGCTCCTCGCCGGTGAAGCGCCACGCGAGCGCGAG
>CAZOWR010000043.1:0-16775 GCA_964583645.1 uncultured Enterobacteriaceae bacterium | reverse complement strand
GTCGCCATCGTCACCGGCGCCGGGCGCGGCATCGGCCGCGCCATCGCGCTCGAGCTGGCGAAGCTCGGCGCGCGCGTGGTCGGAACCGCGACCACGCCGGCGGGCGCCGAGGCGGTGCGCCGCGCGGGCGTGGCGGGGCGGCAGCTCGACGTGCGCGACGGCGCGCAGTGCGAGGCGCTGCTCGAGTCGGTGCAGCGGGAGATGGGGCCGGTGCTGATCCTCGTCAACAACGCCGCGGTGGTGCGCGACAACCTCGCGCTGCGCATGAAGGACGCGGAGTGGGACGAGGTGATCGAGACCGACCTGAAGGCGGTGTTCCGCCTTTCGCGCGGGGTGCTGCGCGGCATGATGAAGGCGCGCTGGGGCCGCATCGTGAACGTCACCTCGGTAGTCGGCGCGGCCGGCAACGCCGGCCAGGCGAATTACGCCGCGGCCAAGGCAGGCGTGGCGGGCATGGCGCGCTCGCTCGCGCGCGAGCTGGGCAGCCGGGGCATCACCGTGAACTGCGTCGCGCCGGGATTCATCGACACCGACATGACGCGCGCGCTCGCCGAGGCGCAGCGCAGCGCGCTGCTCGCGCAGATTCCCCTCGGTCGGCTCGGCAGGCCCGAAGAGGTCGCCGCGGCGGTCGCGTATCTCGCTTCGCCCGCGGCCGCGTACGTGACCGGAACGGTGCTGCACGTCAACGGCGGCATGTACATGATCGGGTAGAATAGCGGCCCCGCATCGCCACTTGAGGGCCACCGAGGGAGAAGGAGCAGCGGATGGAAAACATCGAACCGCGCGTCAAGAAGATCATCGCCGAGCAGCTCGGCGTCAGCGAGGCCGAGATCAAGAACGAGTCGTCGTTCGTCGACGACCTGGGCGCCGACTCGCTCGACACGGTCGAGCTGGTGATGGCGCTGGAAGAGGAGTTCGAGACCGAGATCCCGGACGAGGAGGCCGAGAAGATCACCACCGTCCAGCAGGCCATCGATTACATCAAGTCGCACTCCAAGTCGTAAGTGTCCCGTCGCAGAGTTGTGGTCACCGGGCTCGGCATCGTCAGCCCGGTGGGCAACACGGTCGGGGAGGCCTGGGCGAGCATCCTCGCCGGGCGCTCCGGCATCACCCCAGTCACCCGCTTCGACGCCTCGCGCCTCGCCAGCCGGATCGCGGGGGAGGTCAAGGGGTTCGACGTCGCGCAGTACCTGTCGGCGAAGGAGGCTCGCCGCATGGACCTGTTCATCCATTACGGCCTGGCCGCGGGACTGCAGGCCTGGCGGGACAGCGGCGTGGCGCTCACCCCGGAGAACGCGGAGCGCATCGGCATCAACATCGGCTCGGGCATCGGCGGCCTGCCGCTGATCGAATCGATGCACGACGAGCTGAAGAAGAGCGGCCCGCGGCGGATCTCCCCCTTCTTCATTCCCGGGACCATCATCAACATGATCGCCGGCAACCTCTCGATCATGCTCGGCTGCAAGGGCCCCAACCTGGCGATGGTCACCGCCTGCACCACCTCGACGCACTGCATCGGCGAGGCGGCCAAGTCGATCCGCTACGGCGAGGCCGACGTCATGATCGCGGGCGGCGCGGAAGCCACGGTGACGGAGCTGGCGATGGGCGGCTTCGCCTCGGCGCGCGCGCTCTCGACGCGCAACGACGACCCGCAGGGCGCGAGCCGCCCCTGGGACAGGGGGCGCGACGGCTTCGTGCTGGGCGAAGGCGCGGGCGCGGTGGTGCTGGAGGAGCGCGAGCAGGCGCTTGCCCGCGGCGCGCGCGTTTACTGCGAGCTGGCCGGCTACGGCGTTTCGGCGGACGCCTACCATATGACCGCGCCCGCCGAGGACGGCGACGGCGCGTTCCGCTGCATGCGCAACGCGCTGCGCGACGCCGGCGTGGAGCCCGAAAGCGTCGATTACATCAACGCTCACGGCACCTCGACCCCGCTCGGCGACATCGCCGAGACCATCGCGGTGAAGCGGCTGCTGGGCGAGGGGGCGAAGAGGGTCGCGGTGAACTCGACCAAGTCCATGACCGGCCACCTGCTCGGCGCGGCCGGCGGCGTGGAGGCGGTGTTCAGCGCGCTCGCGCTGCGGGACCAGGTGGCGCCGCCGACCATCAACCTGCGCGATCCCGACCCGCAGTGCGACCTCGACTACGTCCCCAACGCGGCGCGCCGCATGCCGATCCGGGTGGCGCTGTCCAACTCTTTCGGGTTCGGCGGCACCAACGGGACACTGGTCTTCGCGCGGGGCTAGCGCGGCGCCGACGGTGCGGCTCGAGCTTGCGCCATCGCCCCCGCTCGCGGCGGCGATCCTGGGAGCGCACCTGGCGGCGGGGGCAAGCGTTCTCGCCGTGCTGCCGGAGGTCGCGGGGGCCGCGGTCGCGCTCGGGCTCGCCGCGCTCGGCGTGGCGACGGCGCGCGAGCGCGCCCTGCTGCGCGGCGCACGCGCCCTGCGCGCCCTGCGCCTGACAGGGCCGGCGGCGGGCGAGCTGTGGCTGGCGGACGGCTCCCGGTTGGCGGTCGAGTTCGGCGCGCATCCTCGCGTCGGCAGGCACTGGGTCGCGCTCGCCGTGAGACGGCCGGTGCGGCGCACCATCCTGGTCGTCGCCGGCATGCTGGATGGCCGGGCGTTCAGGCTGCTGCGGCTCTGGGCGTTGTGGGGCAGGGCCCCCGGCGTGGCGTCCGGGCAACTGCCGGCATGATCCGCGGCCGCGGTGCGCGCAGAACTATTTGCAAAGCGCACTGTCTGTGGCAGATAGGCAGGGCGAGCGGTCGTGTCTGAGCGGGACATCGACCGCCAGTTGGTCGAACGTGCGCAGCGGGGCGACAAGCGGGCCTTCGAGCTGCTCGTCGAGAAGTACCAGCGCAAGCTCGCGCGGCTGATCGGGCGCTTCGTCCGCGACCCGGCGGAAGTCGAGGATGTGGCGCAGGAGGCGTTCGTCAAGGCGTACCGCGCGCTGCCGTCGTTCCGGGGCGAGAGCGCCTTTTATACATGGCTCTACCGCATCGGGATCAACACCGCCAAGAACTACCTGATGGCGCTGGGCCGCCGGGCGCCGACCTCCACGGAAGTGGAGGCGGAAGAGGCGGAGGGCTTTGACGAGGGCGAGCAGTTGCGGGACATCAACACGCCGGAGAGCGTGCTGCTGTCCAGGGAAATCGCCGCGACCGTGAACGCGACGATCGACGAGTTGCCCGAGGAGCTGCGCACGGCGATCCAGTTGCGCGAGCTCGAGGGCTTGAGCTACGAGGAGATCGCGCGCATCATGGATTGCCCGATCGGCACCGTGCGCTCGCGCATCTTCCGGGCGCGCGAGGCGATCGCCCAGCGGCTGCGGCCGCTGCTGGACACGGGCAGGGACAAGAGGTGGTGATGAAGTCGCGGGTATCGGAGCTGATGGATGGCGAGCTGCAGGGGCGCGAGGCGGGAGTCCCGCTCGAGGCGCTGCAGTCCGAGGGCGAGGCGCGAGAGGCCTGGCGAACCTACCATCTGATCAGCGACGCGCTGCGCGACACGCGCATGGTGTCGGAGAGTTTCGCGGCACGGGTTGCCGCACGGCTTTCCGGCGAGCCCACGGTGCTCGCCCCGCAGCGGCGGGCCGCGGCGCCCCGCGCGACGCGCTTTGCGCTGCCCGTTGCGGCGAGCTTGGCGGCGATGGCGCTGGTCGGCTGGTTTGTGGTCCAGCCGCAGCCCGTGCCGGTCCCGGCGCCGGTCGTCGCAGTGCCCGCCCCGGCGGCGAAAGTGGCGGCGCGGCCGGCGCCGCGCGTGGCGCCGCCCGCCGCGGCGAACGACTACCTGCTCGCGCATCAGGCTTACTCGCCGCGCAATTCGCTGCAGGGCATGGCGCCCTACGCGAGAACGGTGTCGGCAGCCGCCGAGCGCGGGAAACCGTGATCCGGGGGCTCGGCATCCTGCTGCTCGCCTGCGCCAGCCTCGCGCAGGCGCAGTCCCCGGCAGATGCGCTCGCGCTGCTGCGCAAGATCTACCAGGCGACCGAGAAGCTTTCGTACACCGGCACCTTCGTCTACCAGCAGGGAGATCGCAGCGAGGCCTCGCGCATCACGCGCTACGCCGGCCCCGGCGGGGCCACCGAGAAGCTCGAAGCGCTCGACGGAGCGCCGCGCGAGATCGTGCGCACGCGGGAGGCCGTGAAGTGCTACCTGCCGGAGATCCGGACGGTGAAGGTCGACCGGCGCGTCGACCGGCGCGCCTTTCCCGCGCTGCTGCCGGAGCGCTTGACCGAGCTGGCGCGGAACTACGAGATCGCGCTGGGCGAGGGCGCGCGCATCGCGGGGTACGACTGCGTCTCGGTGGTGCTCACGCCCAGGGACGAGCTGCGCTACGGCTACAAACTGTGGGCCGACGCCGCCACCGGCATGCTGCTCCGGGCGCGCACTTTCGGGCGCGACGGCGAGACCGTGGAGCAGTTCAGCTTCACCCAGCTTTCGATCGGCAACATCCCGCGCGAGCGGGTGAAGCCGAAGCACAAGGCGAGCAGCTGGCGCATCGAGGACGCGACCGTGACGCCGGCCAACCTGGCCGGCACCGGCTGGACCGTGGGCGCGGCGCTGCCGGGGTTCCGCAAGGTCACCGAGGTGACCCGCCGCCTGGGGGAATCGCGCCCGGTGGGACAGGTCGTGTACTCCGACGGGCTGGCGGCGGTCTCGGTGTTCATCGAGCCGCTCGCGGGCCGCGCCGAGGGCGTGCGCCCGGGACTGTCGAGCCTGGGCGCCATCCACATCTACACCCGCGAGGTCGCCGATCATGTCGTGACGGTGGTCGGCGAGACGCCCGCGGCAAGCGTGCAGCGCATCGGCAATACCGTGGAATTCCGGCCGCGGCCGTAAGTCTGCTGCAGAACCCGAAAGGAAGAAGATGAACGCATCGAGGATCGTGGTCATCCTGCTGGCGCTGCTCGTCGGCACGCAGGCCGGCGCGCAGGGGCGCGAGCTGCCGGACTTCACCCGGCTGGTCGACGAGCAAGGAGGGTCGGTGGTCAACATCAGCACCACGCAGGCGCTGCGCCGGTCCGCGCTGCCGCAACTGCCGAACATCGAGGACGAGGAGGTGCTGGAGTTCTTCCGGCGCTTCATCCCGCGCCAGCCCGGGCCGGGCGCGCGCCCCGAGAGCCGCTCGCTCGGTTCGGGCTTCATCATCAGCGCCGACGGCTACATCCTGACCAACGCCCACGTGGTCGAGGGGGCCGACGAGATCAACGTGAAATTCACCGACAAGCGCGAGTTCAAGGCGAAGGTGATCGGCGCCGACAAGCGCACCGACGTCGCGCTGATCAAGATCGAGGCGGGCAGCCTCCCGGTGGTGCGCTTCGGCGATCCCGCGCGGCTCAAGGTGGGCGAATGGGTGGTGGCGATCGGCTCGCCGTTCGGCTTTGAGAACACCGTGACCGCCGGCATCGTCTCGGCGAAGGGGCGCTCGCTGCCGCAGGAGAACTTCGTGCCCTTCATCCAGACCGACGTCGCGATCAACCCCGGCAACTCCGGCGGGCCGCTGTTCAACATGCGCGGCGAGGTGGTCGGCATCAACTCGCAGATCTACAGCCGCACCGGCGGGTTCATGGGACTGTCGTTCGCGATCCCGATCGACGTCGCGCTCGACATCCAGCGCCAGCTGCGCGACAAGGGCAAGGTCTCGCGCGGGCGCATCGGCGTGGTGATCCAGGAGGTGACGCGCGATCTCGCGACCTCGTTCGGGCTGGACCGCCCGCGCGGCGCGCTGGTCAACTCGGTGGAGAAGGGCAGCCCGGCGGACCAGGCGGGCGTGCAGGCGAGCGACATCATCACCCGCTTCGACGGCAAGCTGGTCGAGTCCTCCAGCGACCTGCCGCGCATCGTCGGCGCGACGCGCCCGGGCGCCAGGGTCGAGCTGGAAGTCTGGCGCAAGGGCGCGGGGCGTGCGCTCGGCATCACGGTCGGGGAGCTGCGCGAGGAGCGCATTTCCGCGGGCGAGACGCCGCGCCCGCCGAAGCCCGCCGCGCTGGCGGCCAACCGGCTCGGCATCGTGGTGAGCGAGCTCTCGGCGAAGCAGCGCGAGGAGCTCAAGCTGCAGCATGGCCTGGTGGTCACGGACGTCAAGCAGGATGCGCGGGCCGAGGTGCGTCGCGGCGACGTGCTGCTCACGCTGGTGCACAAGGGCCAGCACGTCGAGCTGAGGTCGGTCGAGCAGCTCAACCGGCTGCTGGGGGGCCTGGAGCGCAACGCGGTGATCACGCTGCAGGTACGCCGCGGCGAGAGCACCGCGTTCGTCACCGTCAACGGGCTGACCGACAAGGGGTGAGCCGGGGCGGGCTGCGGTAGAATAGCGGCCTTCCAGAGAAGGGTGCCGCGGCACCCTTTTTCATGCAGAGCCGCATCCGCAACTTCTCCATCATCGCGCACATCGACCACGGCAAGTCGACGCTCGCCGACCGCTTCATCCAGCTCTGCGGCGGCCTGGCCGAGCGCGAGATGAGCGAGCAGGTGCTCGACTCGATGGAGCTGGAGCGCGAGCGCGGCATCACCATCAAGGCCCAGACCGTCGCGCTCAGCTACCGCGCGCGCGACGGCCGGACCTACCTGCTGAATCTCATCGACACCCCCGGGCACGTGGACTTCTCCTACGAGGTGAGCCGCTCGCTCGCCGCCTGCGAGGGGGCGCTGCTGGTGGTGGACGCCTCGCAGGGGGTGGAGGCGCAGACCGTGGCCAACTGCTACACGGCGACCGAGCAGGGCGTGGAGGTGATCCCGGTGCTCAACAAGATCGACCTGCCGTCGGCCGATCCCGAGAGCGTCATCGGCGAGATCGAGGACGTGATCGGCATCCCCGCGCGCGACGCGCTGCGGGCGAGCGCCAAGACCGGCGAGGGGATTGCAGAGATCCTGGAGGCGGTGATCGCGCGGGTGCCGCCCCCGGCGGGCGACCCCGCGGCGCGGCTGCAGGCGCTGGTGATCGACTCGTGGTTCGACAACTACGTCGGCGTCGTGATGCTGCTGCGCATGATGCAGGGAACCCTGCGCCCGAAGGACAGGCTGCTGCTCATGAGCACGCAGGCGAGCCACCTCTGCGAGCAGGTCGGCGTATTTACCCCCAAGGCGGCCCAGCGCGAGTCGCTCGCCGCCGGCGAGGTCGGGTTCGTCGTCGCCGGCGTCAAGGAGCTGCGCGAGGCGAGGGTGGGGGACACCATCACGCACGCGGACCGCCCCGCGGCGGCGCCGCTGCCCGGCTTCAAGGAGGTCAAGCCGCAGGTGTTCGCGAGCCTGTTTCCCGTCGAGGCGAACCAGTACGAGGCGATGCGCGACGCGCTGGAGAAGCTGCACCTGAACGACGCCTCGTTCCACTACGAGCCCGAGGTCTCGCAGGCGCTCGGCTTCGGCTTCCGCTGCGGCTTTCTCGGGCTGCTGCACATGGACATCGTGCAGGAGCGGCTGGAGCGCGAGTACGGCATCGAGCTGGTCACCGCCGCGCCCTCGGTGCTCTACGAGGTGCAGCTGCGCGACGGCAGCGTGCACACGGTGTCCAACCCGGCCAAGCTGCCGGACCCGGCGAGAATCGCCGAGATCCGCGAGCCGGTCATCGCGAGCACGCTCTTCGTGCCGCAGGAATACGTCGGCCCCGTGATGACGCTGTGCCTGCAGAAGCGCGGCACGCAGACCGACCTGCGCTACTCGTCGCGCCACGTCGTGCTGAGCTACGACCTGCCGCTGGCCGAGGTGGTGATGGATTTCTTCGACCGGCTGAAATCGGCGACGCGCGGCTACGGCTCGCTCGACTACGACTTCCGCGAGTACCGCGCCGCCGACGTGGTGCGGCTCGACGTGCTGGTGAACGGCGAGCGCGTGGATGCGCTCTCCACCATGGTGCACCGCGAGAGCGCGCAGCACCGCGGCCGCGAGCTGGTGGCGCGGCTGCGGGGGCTGATCCCCCGGCAGATGTTCGACGTCGCCATTCAGGCGGCCATCGGCTCGAGCATCGTGGCGCGCGAGAACGTCAAGGCGCTGCGCAAGAACGTGCTCGCCAAGTGCTACGGGGGCGACGTGACGCGCAAGCGCAAGCTGCTCGAGAAGCAGAAGGCAGGCAAGAAGCGCATGAAGCAGGTCGGGGCCGTCGAGATTCCGCAGGAGGCGTTCCTGGCGGTGCTACAGACGGGCGACAAGTGACTTTCGCGCTGTTCCTGCTCTCGCTGCTCGGCGTGACCGGGGCGGTGTGGGCGCTCGAGGCGGCCTGGCTCGCGAAGCGCCGGCCCCCCGCGGCCAAGCAGCCCTGGTGGGTCGAGTACTCGGTCAGCTTCTTCCCCGTGATCCTGATCGTGTTCGTGCTGCGCTCGTTCCTGGTGGAGCCGTTCAAGATTCCGTCGGGCTCGATGATCCCGACGCTGCTGGTGGGCGACTTCATCCTGGTCAACAAGTTCACCTACGGCATCCGCGTGCCGGTGCTGAACGACAAGCTGCTCGAGGTGTCGCGGCCGGCGCGGGGCGACGTCATGGTGTTCCGCTATCCCGACGATCCCACGCTCGACTACATCAAGCGCGTGGTGGCGCTGCCCGGCGACCGGTTCGAGTACCGCGACAAGCGGCTGGCGATCAACGGGCGGCCGGTGCCGCTGCGCCAGGTCGAGGACTATCTGCACCGCGAGCGCATGCAGTTCGCGCGGCGCTACGTCGAGTCCCTGGACGGCGTCGAGCACGAGATCCTGCTCGAGGAGGACGCGCCCGCGGTGCAGCTGCAATCGCGCTCGTTTCCGCACGCGGGCAATTGCACTTACAATACCGGTGGGCTCGCCTGCACCGTGCCGCCGGGCCACTACTTCGTGATGGGCGACAACCGGGACAATTCGAGCGACAGCCGCGTCTGGGGATTCGTCCCCGAGCGCAACGTCGTCGGCCGGGCCTTCTTCATTTGGCTCAACCTGAGCGACTTCGGCCGCTTCGGCTCGTTCCGCTAGCCCTGGGGAGGAAAGAACATGCGCAAACGACAACTCGGCGTGAGCCTCGGCGGGCTCCTGCTCGGATCGTTCATCCTGGTCCTCGTGGCACTGCTCGGCCTGAAGATCGGGCCCTCGTACCTCGAGTACTTCACCATCAAGCAGGCGCTGAACGCGCTCGGCACCGAGAGGCGCGGCGCCTCTCCGGCCGAGATCCGCAAGGCCTTCGACCAGCGCGCGGTGGTGGACGACATCCGCACCATCAAGGGCTCCGAGCTCGAGGTCACGAAGGAGGGCGGCGACATCGTCATCAGCGCCGCCTACCGTAAGGAAGTGCCCCTGCTCGCCAACCTGGGGATCTACATCGATTTCGCGGCCAGCTCCAAGCGCGGCGAGTAGGTCGGCGCCGGTGGCGCGGCACGCGGCGCTGGAGCGGCGCCTCGGCCACCGCTTCCGCGACCCGGCGCTGCTCGAGCAGGCACTGACGCACCGCAGCTACGGCGCGCCGCACTACGAGCGCCTCGAGTTCCTCGGCGACTGCGTGCTCTGCTGCGCCGTCGCCCAGCAGCTGTTCCTCAAGTTCCCGGGGCTTTCCGAAGGCAAGCTCACCCGGGCGCGCTCGAGCCTGGTGCGCGAGTCCTCCCTGGCGGGCGTGGCGCGCGAGCTGGGCCTGGCGAAGTTCCTGCGCCTGGGCGACGCGGCGAGCCTGGACGAGGGCGCCGAGCGCCCCTCGATCCTCGCCGACGCGCTCGAGGCGGTGTTCGGCGCGGTGTTCCTGGACGCGGGGTACGAGGCGGCGCGCGGCGCCATCGTGCGAAGCTACGGGGAGGCGCTCGAGCGCATCGATCCCGAAGCCGTGCCGAAGGACCCGAAGACGCGGCTGCAGGAGCACCTGCAGGGCGCGCGCCGCGCCATGCCGCACTACCGGCTGGTGGGGACGCACGGACCCAGGCAGCGGCTGACCTTCGAGGTCGAGTGCGTGCTGGGCGACCTGCACCTCGCGGCGACCGGCAGCGGCACCTCGCGCCAGCGCGCCGAGCAGCAGGCCGCGGCGAAGCTGCTCGAGCAGCTGCGCGCATGAGTGCCTTCCGCTGCGGCACCGTGGCCTTCGCCGGCCGGCCCAACACCGGCAAGTCGAGCCTGCTCAACCGGCTGCTCGGCGAGAAGCTCGCCATCGTGTCGGCCAAGCCCCAGACCACGCGCCACCTGGTGCGGGGAATCCTCGAGTCCCCTGGGTGCCAGTGCGTGCTGCTCGACGCGCCCGGCTTCCAGGCCGCGCGGGACGACGCCCTGAACCGCGCGCTTAACCGGCGCGCGGCGGAGGCCGCGCGCGACGCAGACGTGGTGGCGTTCGTGCTCGAGGCGCTGCGCTTCGGGGAGGCCGACCGGCAGGCGCTGCGGCGCATCCCGCCCGCGGCGACGGTGGTCGCGGTGCTCAACAAGGTCGACCGGGTCCGGCGCGCGGCGCAGCTGCTGCCCTTCATCGAGCGGCTCGCGCGCGAGCGCGAATTCGCGGCGCTGGTCCCGGTGTCCGCACGCACCGGCCGCAACGTTGCGGAGCTCCTCGGCGTGATCTGCGGGCTGCTGCCCGAGGCGCCGCGCAGGTATCCCGCCGGCCAGCTGACCGACCAGGACGAGCGCTTCTTTGCCGCGGAGCTGCTGCGCGAGAAGCTGTTTCGCCTCCTGGGCCAGGAGCTGCCCTACCGCTGCGAGGTGGCGCTGGAGAGCTTCCGGCAGGAAGGGCGCCTGCGACGCATCGCGGCCACGATCTGGATCGAGCGCGAGAGCCAGAAGCCGATCGTGCTGGGGCGGGGAGGCGAGCGGATCAAGCGCCTCGCGAGCGCCGCGCGCCGGGACATGGAGCGGCTCTTCGGCGGCAGGGTCCACCTGGAGGTCTGGGTCAAGGTGAAGCGCGGCTGGACCGACGATCTCCAGTCCCTGAGGCAGCTCGGCTATGCATAATGAGCGCCGATGAAGCGCAGAGTCGAGCATGAGCCGGGCTACGTGCTGCATGCCTACCCGTACATGGAGACCAGCCTCGTGGTGGAGGCGTTCACGCGCGGCTTCGGGCGCCTCGGGCTGGTGGCGCGCGGGGCGCGCCGCCCGCGCTCGGCGCTGCGCGGCGTGCTGCTCGCCTTCCATCCCCTGCGCCTGAGCTGGAGCGGCTCGGCGGAGCTGGGCACGCTGGTGCGCGCGGAGTGGGGCGGGGGTCAGCCGGCGCTTGCCGCGGCCGGCCTGATCTGCGGCTTCTACGTCAACGAGCTGCTGCTGCGCCTGCTGCCGCGCGAGGATCCCCACGAGCGGCTGTTCGACGCCTACACGGTGTGCATCGCCCGCCTCGCCGGCCGCGAGGCGCAGGCCGGGGTGCTGCGCGCCTTCGAGCGCGCGCTGCTCACCGAGCTGGGCTACGCGCCGCTGCTCGACCGCGAGGCGGCGGGCGGCGCGCCGATCGATCCCGGCGGGCGCTACGCCTACGAGCCCGACCGCGGCCCGGTCGCCGCGCGCAACGGCGCGCACGAGACCTACGGCGGACGCACGTTGCTCGACATGGCGCGCGACGACTACGCGCGCGCCGAGACGCGGGAGGAGGCGCGCCGCCTGATGCGGGTCCTGATCGGCGAGCGCCTGGGCGGCCAGGCGCTGCACACGCGCGCCATCCTGCAGGAGCTGCAGGTCCTGTGATCGAGCTCGGCGTCAACGTGGATCACGTGGCGACCGTGCGCCAGGCGCGGCGCAGCTACGAGCCCGACCCGGTGTGGGCGGCGGTGGAGGCGCACCTGGGCGGTGCCGACGGCATCACCGTGCACCTGCGCGAGGACCGGCGCCACATCCAGGACCAGGACGTGCGGCGGCTGCGCGAGCTGACCCACATCAAGCTCAACCTCGAGATGGCTGCCACCGGGGAGATGGTCGAGATCGCGCGGCGCATCCGCCCCGAGATGGCGATGCTGGTGCCCGAGGGTCGCCACGAGATCACTACCGAGGGCGGGCTGGACATCGTGGCGCAGGAGGGGAAGCTGCGGCGCGCCGTCTCGCGGCTCGCCGCCGCGGGCATCGTCGTCTCGGTGTTCATCGACGCGGATCTTCGCCAGGTGGCGGCGGCGCGCCGCATCGGCGCCTCGGTCTGCGAGGTGCACACCGGCCCGTACGCCCACGCCTTCCACGCCAAGGGGCGCGACGCGGAATCGCGGGCCGTGGTGCGCGAGCTGGCGAAGATCCGGCGCGCGGGGGCGAGGATCCGCGCGCTCGGCATGCGCTTCAACGCCGGGCACGCGCTCAACTACTTCAACGTCGAGCCGGTGGCGCGCCTTCCCGGGGTGCGCGAGCTGCACATCGGCCACGCCATCGTCTCGCGCGCCCTGTTCGTCGGCATGCGCGAGGCGGTGCGCGAGATGAAGCGCCTCATCACGCAGGCGGCGCGATGATCTACGGCGTCGGCACCGACCTGATCGAGATCCGGCGCATCGGGCGCGCCCTGGAGCGCTTCGGCGAGCGCTTCGCGCAGCGCATCCTGTGCGGTCCGGAGCTCGAGCGATTTCGCGCCCATCGCCAGCCGGTCGCCTACCTGGCCAAGCGCTTCGCGGCGAAGGAGGCCTTCACCAAGGCGCTCGGCACCGGGATCCACGCGCCGGCCAATTGGCACGGCGTGTGGGTGGTGAACGCGCGCTCGGGCAAGCCGCACTTCGAGTTCTCCACGGAGTTGCGCGAATTCCTCGAGCGTCGCGGGGTGAGGCGCGCGCATCTCACCCTTACCGACGAGCGCGAGATCGCGTGCGCCACGGTGATCCTGGAGGCCGGGGAATGAAAAGGCGCCTGCCGCTCGGCCCGGTGGTGCTCGATCCGGGCGGGCTCGCGCTCTCGGAGGACGACCGCAGGCGGCTGCTGCACCCCGCTACGGGCGGCGCGATCCTGTTCGCGCACAATTTCGAGTCGGGCGAGCAGCTCGCCGCGCTCACCGCCGAGATCCGGTCGCTGCGCACCCCCGAGCTGCTGCTGTGCGTGGACCACGAGGGCGGGCGCGTGCAGCGCTTCCGCGAGGGCTTTACGCTGCTGCCCCCGATGCGCAGGCTCGGCGAGCTGTGGGACCGCGACCGCGACGCGGCGGTAGCGGCGGCGCACGCGGTGGCCTACGTTGCGGCGGCGGAGCTTGCGGCGCACGGCGTGGACTTCAGCTTCGCGCCGGTGCTCGACCTGGACTACGGCTCGAGCTCGGTGATCGGCGACCGTGCGCTGCACTTCGATCCCAACGCCGTCGGTGCGCTCGGCGCGGCGCTGGTGAAGGGGTTCGGCGCCGGCGGCGCGGCCGCGGTCGGCAAGCACTTCCCGGGGCACGGCTTTGCCGCGCTCGACTCGCACGTCGACGTGCCGCGCGACGAGCGCGCGGTCGCCGCGATCATCAGGAAGGACGTGGCGCCGTACCGCGCCGCGATCGCCGCCGGCCTGCGCGGCGTGATGCCGGCGCACGTCATCTATCCGCAGGCCGACGCCGAGCCGGCCGGCTATTCGCCGTACTGGCTTCGCGAGGTGCTGCGCGCCAAGCTCGGGTTCGAAGGCCTGGTCTTCAGCGACGATCTCGGGATGGAGGGGGCGAGCACCGCGGGGGGAATCCCGGCGCGCGCGCGCGCGGCGCTGGAGGCGGGCTGCGATACGGTGCTGCTGTGCCAGAACCCCGCGGGACAGGACGCCCTGCTCGAGTCTCTTGCCGCGGTCCGGGTCGCCGCGCCGGAGCGGCTGGAGCGCATGCGCCATCGCGGCGGGCGCGACCTGAGGAAGAGCGTGGCGTACCGCGAGGCGCTCGAGCGCCTCCCGGTGCCCGCCTAGCAGGCGCGGCTATGCCCGCTCCATGTAGCTGCCGTCGTTGGTGCTGACCTTGATGCGCTCGCCCTGGTTGATGAAGGGCGGCACCTGCACGATGAGGCCGGTCTCGGTGGTCGCGGGCTTGAAGGTGTTGGTCGCGGTCGCGTTGCGGATGCCCGGCTCGGTCTGCCTGACAGTGAGCACCACCGAGGGCGGCAGCTCCAGGCCGATCGCGCGGCCGTTGTGGAAGTTCACCTGGACGTCGGTATTGGGCAGCAGGAAGCCGGCCTGGCCCTCGAGGAACCCGGCCGAAAGGCGCAGCTCCTCGTAGTTCTCCTTGTCCATGAAGACGTAGGCTTCGCCGTCCTGGTAGGAAAAGGTCATCTCGCGCGGTTCGACGAAGGCGCGCTCGACCTTGTCCTCGGTGCGGAAGCGCTGGTTGGTCTTGGTACCGGCCTCGATGTCCTTCATCTCGACCTGCATGAACGCGCCGCCGCGGCCGCCCACATGGACGTGGTAGCACTTCAGCACCCGCCAGACGCGCTTGTCCCACTCGATCAGATTGCCGACGCGGATCTCGACCGCGGAAACCTTTGCCATGACGCAAGCCCCTGAAAAAGGGGGCGAATTATAATCCAAGCCCCGTGCTCGATCCGAAGTCGTTCATCGCCTCGCTGCCAGGTCTTCCCGGGGTCTACCGCATGCTCGACGCGGGCGGCCAGGCGCTCTACGTCGGCAAGGCCGGCGACCTCAGGAAGCGCGTCGGCTCGTACTTCTCCCGGCGCGAGCAGAGCCCGCGCCTGCGGATGATGCTCTCCCAGGTGGCCTCGATCGAGGTCACGGCGACGCGTTCGGAGCCCGAGGCGCTGCTGCTCGAGAACAATCTCATCAAGCGCCTCGCGCCGCGCTTCAACATCCTGTTCCGCGACGACAAGTCCTATCCATACCTGGTCATCAGCGGGCACCCGTTTCCGCGCCTCGGATTTCACCGGGGCGCGCGCGAGAAGGCCGACCGGCACTTCGGCCCGTTCGCGCACGCGCATGCCGTGCGCGAGAGCATCCAGCTGCTGCAGCGCGTGTTCCGGCTGCGCACCTGCGAGGACTCGGTGTTCGAGAACCGCTCGCGCCCCTGCCTCCTGTACCAGATCCGCCGCTGCACGGGGCCCTGCACGGGCCTGATCGGCGCGCAGCAGTACGCGCAGGACGTGCGGCGCGCGGCGATGTTCCTGGAGGGCCGCGAGGACGACGTGCTGCGCATGCTGAGCGAGGACATGGCCGCGGCGGCGGCCGCGCGGCGCTACGAGGAGGCGGCGGTGGTGCGCGACCGCATCCGGGCGCTCTCGCAGGTGCAGGCGCGCCAGTTCGTCGAGTCGCGGCGCGGCGTCGACGCCGACGTGCTCGCCTGCGTCGTCGAGCGCGCCGCGGCCTGCGTCAATCTGGTGATGATCCGCGGCGGCCGGCACGTCGGGGATCGCAGCTACTTCCCGCACAACGCCGAGGGAGCGGCCGAGGCCGAGGTGCTGGCGGCGTTCCTCTCGCAGCATTACGCCGGGCAGCCGCCGCCGCGCCTGGTGCTGACGGGGACGCACACGGGCGTCGCGCTCCCCGGCGCGCAACTCGTCACCCCGGCGCACGGCGAGCGCCGCGTATGGGTCGAGATGGCGGCCAAGAACGCGCGCCTCGCGCTCGCGCGCCGCGCCGAGGAGCGCGGTACCCAGGAGGAGCGCCTCGCGGCGCTGCGCGGGGCGCTCGGCCTGCCCGACACGGCGCAGCGCATCGAGTGCTTCGACATCAGCCACACCCTGGGCGAGGCGACAGTTGCCGCATGCGTGGTATACGACCGCCATGCCATGCAAAGGGGCGAGTACCGGCGCTTCAATATCCGCGGCGCGGCGCCGGGCGACGACGTCGCGGCGATGCGCGAGGCGCTGGAGCGGCGCTATGCACGCGTCAGCGCCGAGGGCGGCAGGATTCCCGACCTCATCCTGATCGATGGCGGCCGGACCCAGCTCGGCGCCGCGCGCGCGGCGCTCGCCGAGCTGGGCTTGAGCGACCTCGCCGTGGTCGGGGTCGCGAAGGGCGCCGAGCGCCGGCCGGGGCTGGAGGCGCTGGTGCCGGATGCCGGTGGCGAGGCGATCTCGCTGCCGCCGGTGCACGCGGGCCTGCACCTCATCCAGGCGATCCGGGACGAGGCGCACCGGTTCGCCATCGCCGGCCACCGGGCACGGCGCGCGGAGGCCCGCACCAGGTCGATCCTCACGGAGATCCCGGGCATCGGCCTGCGGCGCCGGCAGCGGCTGCTGGCGCACTTCGGCGGGCTGCAAGGCGTGCAGTCGGCGGCGGTCGACGAGCTGGCGCAGGTCGAGGGCGTGAGCCGGACGCTGGCCGAGAAGATCTTCCGGCACATGCACGGCTGAGGCGCGCGCGCGTGCTGCTCAACGCTCCCAACCTGGTCACGCTGCTGCGGATCGTGCTGATTCCGCTCATCGTCGGCATCTTCTACCTGCCCGACGAGTGGCTCTCGTTCCAGGGCAAGAACCTCGCCGGCACCGTGGTGTTCGTGGTGGCGGCGATCACCGACTGGCTCGACGGCTACCTCGCGCGCACGCTCAACCAGATGTCGGCGTTCGGCGCCTTCCTCGACCCGGTCGCCGACAAGCTGGTGGTGGTGGGCGCGCTGATCGTGCTGCTCACGCTGGGGCGCGTCGACATGGTGGTGGGCCTGATCATCATCGGGCGCGAGATCGCGATCTCGGCGCTGCGCGAGTGGATGGCACGGGTCGGGCAGTCGCGCAGCGTGGCGGTGGCCCTGATCGGCAAGGTGAAGACCGTGGGGCAGATGATCGCCATCCCGCTGCTGCTCTACTACGGCGAGCTGTTCGGCGTCGTGGACTGCCAGTGGCTCGGCACGATCCTGATCAACTTCGCCGCGCTCCTCACGGTGGTCTCGATGCTCTACTACCTGCGCAAGGCGCTGCCGCACGCCCGCACATGAGCTATAATCCGCCTCTCGACGCGCGGGAATAGCTCAGTTGGTAGAGCGCAACCTTGCCAAGGTTGAGGTCGCGAGT
>CAZOWR010000042.1:0-16959 GCA_964583645.1 uncultured Enterobacteriaceae bacterium | reverse complement strand
ACGCGGCGCTCACCCATTCCGATCCCGCGCTCGCCGAGGGCTGCGCTGCGCGCGCAGCGGCGATCGCGGGCGGCGAGGCGCCGCCGCCGCTCGCGCCGAGCGAGATCCTGCGCGTGGTCTCGTGCCGGCCGCGTGCGCGGCCCGCGGCGTGCTGGCCTGACGACGCGCTCGATCTCGCGGAAGCGCTCGCGCTCCTTTCCTGTGGCGCTTTCGAGGCCAAGGCCCCATAATCCGCACCCATGGCAAAAGAAGAAGTGCTGGAAATGGACGGCGTGGTCGAGGAGGTTCTGCCCAACACGCAGTTCCGCGTCACGCTGGAGAACGGCATGAGCGTGCTCGCCTACGCCGGCGGCAAGATGCGCCAGCACCGCATCCGCATCCTCGCGGGCGACCGCGTGCGCGTGGAAATCTCGCCCTACGACCTGACGCGCGGGCGCATCAACTTCCGCCACAAGGACGAGCGCCCGACCGGCGCTCCGCTGACGCGCAGGCAGCAGTACCGCCGGCGCTAGCCCGGGCCCGCGCCCTTTCCGTCGAAGCCGCGCACCAGCCGCGCGCGCTCGGTCGCGGCCTGCATGAGGAGCGAGAAGTCGGAGCCCGCGAGCACGAGCTGCACGCCCATCGCGATGTGCCGCTCGAGCAGCGGGGCGGTGTACATCCCGCCCATGCCTGCGAACTTGCCGTGCCTGCGGCAGGCGGCGATCATGCGGCGGTAGGCCTGCGCCACGCGCGGATCATCGAACTGGCCGGGGACCCCGAGCTCGAAGCAGAAGTCGTTGGTGCCGATGAGCAGCGCGTCGATCCCCGGCACCGCGGCGATCGCCTCGCAGTTCTCGATGCCGGCCGGCGACTCGAGCATCACCACGACGAGCGTCTCGTCGTTGACGATCCTCGCGGCCTCGCCCACCGGCATCGGCGCGAAGCCGAGCTGCTGCAGCCCGCCGCCCATCGAGCGGTGCCCGAGCGGCGGAAAGCGGCAGGCGTCGGCGACGCGCTTCGCCTCCCCGGCGGTATCCACGTGCGGCACCACCACCCCTTGAGCGCCGTTGTCGAGCATTCTCGAGGCGTGCCAGTGCTCCTTGCCGGGCACGCGCACCAGCGGCGTGATGCCCGCCGCGAGCGAGGCGGCGGCGATCTGCGCCGCGGTGTCGGTATCCATCGAGCTGTGCTCGCAGTCGATGAACAGCCAGTCGAAGCCCGCGGTCCTGGCGATCTGCGCGGCGTCCACGGTCCTCGCCTGGCGCAGTCCCATGCCGATGGCGAGCCTGCCTTCCTTCAGCTGGCGCTTGGCGTGGTTCGCGACGACGCTCATCCGGGTCTCTCCTCGAGGTGCGGCTCCGGATCATAATCCGGCATGGACTACCGCGAGCAGGCCCTCAGGCTCCTGCCCTGGATATGCGGCCGCTGCGCGCGCGAGTTCCCCGCCTCGCGCCTGCGCGAGCTCACGGTGCACCACCGGGACGGCAACCACGACAACAACCCGCCCGACGGCTCCAACTGGGAGCTGCTGTGCGTCTACTGCCACGAGAACGAGCATGCGCGCATGGAGGACGCCCGGGCGGGCGGCGGCGGGAGAGATCCGGCGAAGCCGCCCGCGACGCACCGGCCGATGGCCGGGCTGGGCGACCTGCTGAAACGCGGAAAATAGGGTCAGACCGGTCAGACCCCGTTTTTCGCCGTGGCACGGCGCGGATAGGCCGCCTTGAGCGGGATCACGTGCCGCACGCCCCCGCGCGGGTTGGGCGTGTCGCCCTGGTAGCGCGGAATGACGTGGATGTGCGCATGCCACACCGACTGCCCGGCCGCCTCGCCGCAGTTGACGCCGACGTTGAAGCCGTCGGGCGCATGGCGGGCGGCAAGGATCGGCCTGAGATCCAGCACCAGGCGGAAGCAGCGCTCGTACTCCCCGGGCTCGAGGTCCCAGAGGGTGGCCGCGTGGCGCCGCGGCACGATGAGCGCGTGCCCGGGCGAGACCGGGTAGGTGTCGTAGACCGCGATGGCGGCCTCGTTCTCGGCGAGGATCTCGCGCTGCGGCCGGCAGAAGATGCAGTCGGCGGTGGTCATGCCGGAATCATAATCGGCGCAGGCGCCGTGCGGCCGCCCCAGCGCGCCCCGGGCGCGAAACGGCGGCGAGGCGATCGAGCACCTCGCGCACGTACCGGTATATCCCTGGATCGCTCGAGCACCGGGGCCCGGCCACGTTGAGGCTGCGGATCCGGCGGCCCGCGACAAAGGCCGCGATCGCCGCCGGGTCGTCTGCGCCGGGGCGGGCGTGCAGCCACGGCCGGCCGAGGCGCTGGGCGCAGCGGGCCGTGTACGCCGAGCCGCCGCCGAGCGCCGCGGTGCGCGACACGATCAGGGTGGCGTCGCTGTCGCGGACGTTCCAGCGCGTGCGCTGCGCGTAGTCCCTGGAGGGCGTCTCCTCGAGCCGGTACCGGTCGGGGACGCGACCGTCCTCGGCGCGGCGGCCGCGCGGGCACCAGCCGCCGTGCGGGATGCCGCGCGCCATCGCCCAGTCGAGCGCGGCGCGGTCGGCGCCGGTCTGGCCTCCGGAGACGATCCTCAGCAGTCGCATGCGTATGATTCTGCACGTGACGGGCAGGGCGCGCCTCTCGCACAACGTGTACGTGGTCGAGCTTGATCCGCGCGTGCTCCGATTTCGCGCTTTCCGCGCGCGCAATCCGGGCCATCGCAAGGGCATGCCCTGCGTCTACGTCGGCATGACCGGCCTGCCGCCGGGCGAGCGCTTCCAGAACCACAAGGCCGGCGTCAAGGCGAACCGCTTCGTGCGCGACTTCGGCATCGGGCTGCTGCCGGAGCTCTACGAGTGCTTCAACCCGATGCCCTTCGAGGCGGCGCAGGAGATGGAGGAGGGGCTGGCGGCGGACCTCAGGGCGAAGGGGTTCGCGGTGTGGCAGGGGTAGCCGGAGGCGGCAGGCCGGGTTGACGATGGCATTTCCTTACAATAGAGTAAGGAATCTGGAAAAAAGTATGCCCGGCGCGACCGTCACGAGCAAGGGCCAGATCACCATCCCGAAGAAGGTGCGGGATGCGCTCGGACTCGAGACGGGCGACCGCGTCGAGTTCGTCGAGGAACGCGGCGGGGCTTACAGGATGATCCCGGCGACGCGCGACATCCGGGACCTGAAGGGTCTCATTGCCCCGCCCAAGAAACTCGTCACCGTGGAAGACATGCGGCGAGCGGTCGCGAAGCGCGCGGGTCGGTGATCGGGCTCGATACCAACGTCATCGTCCGCTATCTCGCCCAGGACGATCCGGCACAGGCGGCGGCAGCGACCCGGCTGTTTGAGAAGGCGCTGTCGCAGGACAATCCAGGGTTCGTCACTCTGGTTGCGCTCTGCGAGGTGGCGTGGGTTCTCGCCGAGTGCTACGGAGCCGGGCGAGCCGGCGTGCACGAGGCGCTCGAGAAGCTCCTTGAGACGCGGCAGCTGGCGATCGAGTCACCCGATTTGGTCCGCAGGGCACTGCGTGCCTGGGGGTCGTCGGGAGCCGACTTCGCGGACGCCCTGATCGGTGAGGTGGCGGCGGCTCACGGCGCCGAGCGAACGGCCACGTTTGACCGAGCGGCTGCCAAGCTTCCCGGCTTCGAGCTGCTGCGCTAGCTACTGCTGATTCCGCTCTTCGAGACGGCGCGCGCGACTTCGCTCGTGACTGTCGAGGGTGCCGCGCCCGCGCGTGCGCACCTCCAGGGTCACCTGCTCGATCATCGCCCGCCCTTGGGGCGCGCGCCGTTCCAGGCGAGGAGCGCGGGGATGAGCAGCACGAGGAAGACGCCCTTCAGCAGCACCGAGAGCACCACCGAAGCCACC
Source organism: uncultured Enterobacteriaceae bacterium (assembly GCA_964583645.1). GTDB lineage: Bacteria > Pseudomonadota > Gammaproteobacteria > Burkholderiales > SG8-39 > RBG-16-66-20. Next base: position 13,129 of record CAZOWR010000042.1, on the reverse strand, counting down.
GCCAGGACGATGGCCAGCAGCAGGAGCAAGTTCCGGTTCACAGTATGATTCTCCCATGCACGCGACATCCCGCTGGCTCGAGGAGTTTGCCGGCGCGCTGGCGCGCGGCGATGCGGCGGGCGCCTCCGCGATGTTTCACGACGGCGGCTACTGGCGCGATGTCGTCGCGTTTACCTGGAACCTCAGGACCTGCGAGGGGCGCGAGGCGATCCGCGCGATGCTCGCGGCGACGCTCGCGCGCACCCGGCCCTCGGGCTGGCGGCTGAAGGGGGAGCCCGCGGAGAGCGGCGGGACCGAGGAAGCCTGGCTCGAGTTCGAGACCGCGCTCGGGCGCGGCGTGGGGCACCTGCGCCTGCGCGGGGGGAAATGCTGGACGCTGCTCACTGGGCTGAGGGAGCTCAAGGGGTTCGAGGAGAAGGCGGGCGCGCGGCGCGAGGCGGGCGTGGTGCACGGCACGATCGCGAATCGTGAGAGCTGGGGCGAGCGCCGGCGGCGCGAGGCGGCCGAGCTCGGCGCCGCGCGCCAGCCCTACGTGGTGATCGTGGGCGGCGGGCAGGGCGGGATCGGCCTTGCCGCGCGCCTGAGGCGCCTCGAGGTGCCGGCGATCGTGCTGGAGAAGAACGAGCGCGCGGGCGACTCCTGGCGCGGGCGCTACAAGTCGCTCTGCCTGCACGACCCGGTGTGGTACGACCACCTGCCGTACCTGCCGTTTCCCGACCACTGGCCGGTGTTCACGCCCAAGGACATGCTCGGCGACTGGCTGGAGATGTACGTGAAGGTGATGGGGCTCGACTACTGGGCGGGCGCGCCATGCACCGGCGCGCGGTGGGATCCTGCGGCCGGCGAGTGGGCGGTGCGCGTGCAGCGCAACAGCTCGGCGCGCGAGCTGCGCCCGAAGCACCTCGTGCTCGCCACCGGCATGTCGGGCGTGCCGAGCGTGCCGACTCTGCCGGGCGCCGCCGATTTCGAGGGGACGCTGGTCCACTCGAGCGGCTTCGCCGGGGCCGACGGCTGGCGCGGCAAGCGCTGCGTGGTCGTGGGCGCGGGCAACTCGGCGCACGACATCTGCGCCTCGCTCTGGGAGCAGGGCGCGCAGCCCACGATGATCCAGCGCTCGAGCACGGTGGTCGCGAGCTCGGAGTCCCTCAAGGCGCTCGCCTGGGGCAGGCTCTACTCGGAGGAGGCGCTCGCGCGCGGCATCACGACCGAGATCGCGGACCTCACGCTCGCCTCGATCCCGCACCGCGAGCTGCCCAGGCTGCAGCGGCCCGTCTACGAGGAGATCCAGAGGCGCGACGCGGCCTTGTATGAAGGGCTCGCAAGAGCGGGCTTCCGGTACGACTTCGGCGAGGACGGCTCGGGCATCCACTGCACCTACCTGCGCCGCGGCGCAGGCTACTACATCGAGGTCGGCGCCTCGCGCATGATCGCCGAGGGCAAGATCGGCCTGCGCAGCGGGGTCGGCGTGAAGGCGCTCGGCAGGCGCTCGGTGCTGCTCTCGGACGGCTCGGAGCTGCCCGCCGATCTCGTGGTGCTCGCCACCGGCTACGGGCCGATGAGCGACTGGGCGGCGCAGCTCATCTCGCCGGAGGTCGCCGAACGGGTCGGGCCGTGCTGGGGGCTGGGGTCGGATACCAAGTACGACCCGGGTCCGTGGGAGGGCGAGCTGCGCAACATGTGGAAGCCGACGCGCCAGGAGGCGCTGTGGTTTCACGGCGGCAACCTCATGCAGTCGCGCCACTACTCGTTGTACCTCGGGCTGCAGCTCAAGGCGCGGATGGAGGCGATTCCGACGCCGGTGTACGGCGCCGAGGAAATCGGGGTTTGACACGGCCCATCTGGGGCCTCTGGGTCAGAACGCGTAGCCGAATAGCTCGATCTCGCCCTCGAAGTAGCGCTCGACCAGCCGCCGCGTGCGGGCGTCGTAGTAGTCGCGGTAGCCTTCGCTGGCCCGCCGGCTCTTCAGCAGCGGATTGAGCCAGACCCCCTCGCGCATCGGCACGCCGAGGCGTCGGAGCAGCTCCGGCAGCTCCTGGAGCACCGTCTCGAAGCGATACACGTGGTCGACGAGGAGCTCGCCGCCCGGGCCGTCGATGAACGCGAGCGGGCTCGGCTTGGTCGACTCCAGCCACCACGGCAGCCAGACGTCGAACGACATGTCCCGCGCCCACTGCGGCACGCCCGTCGGGCCGACGTGGCGCAGGCCCCGGTTAAACGCGAAGCACGACACCACCCAGTCCCACGGATTGCGCACGATCGTGAACCTGAAATACTCGTCAAAGCTGTCGCCGAGGAACCGCCGGATGTCAACCGCCCGCGCATGCTTGAAGTACGGGCTGGCGGCGTGCCTGCGCCCCTCGAGCGCGACCCCGAACGGCTCCAGGTACTTGCTGACCTGCGTGCCGCGGGTGCGCGGGATGTGCACGAAGACGAAGCGGTGAGATTCGCTGATCACGCGGCCTCGCGCGCCCGGTCGCGCGCCAGCATGCATGGGTCGAGCGGTCGGCAGCCGATGCCCTCCGAAGCGGCAGACGCCGCCATGACCGGCTGGTCGAAGCTCCCCGGCGTCACGCGGCCTATTCTGCCCTGTTCGCCTGCAGCTCGGCGCACGACATCTGCGCTCCGCTCCGGGAGCAGGGCGCGCAGCCGGCGCTGGTGCAGCGCTCGATCACGGTGGTCGCGATCTCCGAGTCGCTCAAGGCGCCCGCCTGAGGGCGGCTGCGCTCATCGCGGCGCACGCGCGGCACCTGGGCGCGACCCTCGTCACCAACAACGAGCGCGAGTTTCGCCGGATGCCGGGGCTTGCGGTGCAGAACTGGCTCAAGCCCTGAGCGGAGTCCCCTTCGATCGCGCTCCCGCCGGGGAGACTGCCTCAGCCATCCTGCGCGGTCCGTGGAGACCCGCCGCCAAGCCGCCGCGCCAAGTCCTGCATCTCCTCCTGCGCGCGCAGGATCTCCTCGAGCCGCAGCCGGGACCAGCGGTGCAATTGCTCGCGCTCGGCGCCTTCCCATGTGGTCAGGCTCCAGTCGATTGCCTGCTCGTCAGCTTCCCGCATCGCCGAGCTTTCGCAGTTTTTCGATGTCGATTGTATCCTGCGGCCGGCCCGCGATCTCCTTCATGCGGATGAGCGCCGGAATCGACACGAAGCGCACGGCGACCGGCCCGAACGGCTTCGCCAGGGCGCGCGCGTGCTCCTCCTCGAAGTCGAACGGTTCCGTGGCGAAAACGTCGATCGGCGTGTCGCGGTGACGTTCGCTCCAGAAATTCAGGACCGTCATGCCCCTGTCGCGGATCCATGCGGAGCGCTTGCGCGCATCGGCGAAATCCGCGGCCTGGATGGGGACGAGCGGCCGATAGCCGATGCTCTCCAGGGCGGCAAACGCCGCCATGACGTTGGGCGGAGCGAGCTGGAGCACGAGGGCGATGTCCCTGGTGAGGCGCAGATAGCCGTGCGCGTTTACCGCAAGCCCTCCGGCGACGAGGTAGCGCACCCCCGCCTTGTCGAGCGCGCGCACCAGCTCGTCGAAGCTTCCCAGCGTCATGCGGGCTATTCTGCCCCGTTCGCCCGCACCGCGCGCGCAATGAAATGCTGATGCGCGCTTCCTTCGACTGCACCGCCGCCGGCGCGCGCTTCTCGCGCTGCCGGCGCTGGCGCACGCTGCTGTGGCGCTGCTGGGATGCCTCGCTGCCCGCAGCCAACTTCCTGATGCTCAACCCGAGCACCGCCGACGAGCGCGTGCTCGACCCGTCATGCAGCCGTGCGCGCCGCTACGCCGAGCGCTGGGGCTACGGGACGCTCCTCGTGACGAATCTCTTCGCATGGCGTGCCACCGACCCGGAACAGATGAAGGCGGCGCGCGATCCGGTCGGCCGCGGCAACGACCGCGCGATCCTCTCCGCGGCCCGCGCCGCTGGAATCGTGGTCTGCGCCTGGGGCAACCACGGCGCGCATGTAGGGCGCTCGGCAGCCGTTCTGAGCATGCTGCGCGAGTCTGGAATCGCGCTGCACGTGCTGCGGCTGAACGGCTCGGGCGAACCCGCGCACCCGCTGTACCTGCCCGCGGCGCTCGCGCCGGTGCGCTGGCGCGAGCCAGGCGCGAAGCAAATCGTGGTCTGACCCTGATTTCGGGCCAGCGCTAGGCGACGAGCAGCTGCTCGAGCGCGAGGTAGCGCTCGCGCCAGGTCTCGAAGGGAACCTCGTCGGCGGCCTCGATCGCGCGCTGCTCGTCGAGCGATTCCGCGGCCAGGCGCGCGAAGCGCTGCTCCACCTCGGGCGCGAGCGGCAGCGCGAGCAGGCTCGCGCGGTGCTTCGCCGACAGCTCGAGCACGAAGCGCGTGTAGGAGTCGGCGAAGTCGTCGTGCATCACGCGCAACACGCGTGCGGACGGCGTGCTCGCCGGGTCCTCGAGCGCCGCGAGCGCCGCGGCGTGCGCCTCGCGGTAGCCGCTCCCGCCGAGCTCGCGATCCAGGCGCGCGGCGATGGGCGCGCACTGCGCGAGCAGCTGCCCGCCCCACTCGGTGAGCGGCACTTCGCTCTTGCCCTTTTCCAGCCGCAACCCGGGCTCGCGGCCGCGGTTGGCGGCACGCTGCAGGTTGCGCGCGAGCTGCGCGATCTCGCCGGGCGTGTCGGGAGGGCTGTCGCCGAGCAGGCAGTGCAGCAGGAACACGTCGAGAAAGCGCATGGCGCCGGCGTCGATGCCGACCGCGAGGAACGGGTCGAGGTCCATGCAGCGCACCTCCACGTACTCCACGCCGCGGCTGCGCAGCGCGTGCAGCGGCCGCTCCCCGGGGAGGATGGTGCGCTTGGGCCGGATGGTGCCGTAGAACTCGTTCTCGATCTGCAAGAGGCTCGCGGCGAGCTGGCGGTATTCGCCGTCGGCGCCCCGCAGCCCGATCCTCTCGTACGCCGGGTAGGGCCGGGTGAGCGCCTCCTGCAGCGACGCGCCGTAGCTCTCGAGGCCGTTGTAGCTCACCGCGAGCGAGGCCTGCGCGTCGCTCTGGTAGCCGAGGCGCCCCATGCGGAGCGACGTGCCATGCGGCATGTGCAGCGTGCCGCCCGGGAGGGGCTGCAGCTCGTGCTTGCGCCCCGCGACGAAGCTCGGGCAAACCGCGGGCGAGGCGCCGAAGAGATAGAGCAGCAGCCAGGAGTGCCGCCGGAAGTTGCGGATCAGCGCGAAGTAGCCCTCGTCGCGCACCCCGGGCAGCGAGAAGTTGTAGTGGATTCCCGAGATCGCCTGCATGCGCCGGCCGTAGCGGTACGAGAGACCTGTACGGTAGACGGTCTTGGCGCGGCCGATGTTGGAGGAGCCATAGCGCCCGAGCGGGATGGCGTCGTCTGCCGGGAGGTTACAGGGCATGCTCGCGCACCAGAGCATCTCCCCGCCGATCGCCCGGTACACCACCTGGTGGATTTCCGTGATCTCGCGCACGCAGGCGTCGGCATCCGGGTTCACGCCGGTGATCAGCTCCAGCTGCGCCTCGCTGAAGTCGGTGGTGATGTGGGGGTGCGTGAGCGCCGAGCCGAGCGCGCGCGGGTGCGGCGTCAGGGCGAGCGCGCCCGCCGCCTCTACGCGCAGGCTCTCCTTTTCGATCCCCCGCCGCATGCCGCGCAGCGTCTTGGGCGCGAGCGCGGCCAGGCGCTCCTCGAGCTTCCTCAACGGGACTCCTTTCGCAAAAGACCCCGCGCGCGCGGGGTCTTCGTGCGGCCTGTGGCGCGTGACGCGCTCAGGCCGGGACCGGCTGCGTCCTCTCCTCCTCGCCGGGCGCGGCCTTCGCCGGCACGGCGGGTTGCGCCTGCCTGCGGCGCTCTTCCTCCGCCTTCAGCATCTCGCGGCGGATTTCCTCTGCGCGGCGCAGCCAGTACTCGCGTTCGAACTCATAGCACATGACGCACCTCCTCCAGCCGATGCTACGCCGGGCCGGGTAGCCCGGCAAGCCGCATCGCGTGACATGTGGGAATGGGGTGCATGCGCGCCGCGCGCCCAAGCTAGGGAAGGGTGTAGAGCTCCTGCTCGCCTTCCACGTCCTTGAGGGCGAACTTGCCGAGCGCCAGGAGCTTGCCTGGAAAAGCGTCCGCGAAGGACTTCGAGACCACGACCCGCCGCTGCAGGGTCTTGGTCATGCTCTCGATGCGCGCCGCCTCGTTCGCGGCCGACCCGATCACCGTGAACTCGAGCCGCTCCGGGATGCCGATGTTGCCGTAGGTCACATGCCCGAGGTGCAGGCCGATGCCGAAGCCGATGGGCGTGCCCCCGGGGTTCGCCTCGTTGGCGGCGTCCACGCGCTCGCAAGCGAGCCTGGCCGCCGCGATCGCACGCCGGCACGCTTCCGCGGCGCCGGTCGCCGAGGCCCAGTCCCCGCCCGGCGCGTCGGCGATGGGGAAGATCGCCAGCAGCGCGTCGCCGATGAAGCGCAGCATCTCGCCGTTCTTTTCCATCACCGCGCCCGCGATGCACTGGAAATAGCGATTCAGGTACAGCAGGTATTCCTCGGTACCCATCGAGATCGACAGCGCAGTGGAGTTGCGCAGGTCGCTGAACCAGACCACGCTGTGGATGCGCTCGCCGTCGCCGTGGCGCACCAGCCCGTTCAGCACCCGGGCGCCCGTGTGCCGCCCGAGGTAGGTCTGCAGCAGCGTGACCGCGGTGCGCCGCTGGGCGTGCACCTCGAACAGGCGCGCGAGCACCGGCATCGCCTCGTAGATGCGCCCCAGGTCGCCGGTCGAGAACCCGCCCGCGGCAAAGGAGGTCATGGACATGACGTTGAGCTGCCCGTCGGAGAAGCGGAAGGGCATCGCCACGTAGTCGGTCGCGCCCTCGGCCTTGAGCTCGCGCACCACCGGAAAATCGAGCTTGGCCTCGGGCCGCTCGAGCTTGCGCCGCACCCCGCCCGCCCCGCGCAGGATCGACGCGAACGGGCTGTCCTTGAACTTGGGCTGCTGCAGGATGTCGTGCGGCTCGTAGATCGTCCTCGCGCCCGAATCCTCGCGCCAGACCAGCACCGTCGCGAACACCTGGGGATGAAGGGTCGGCATGATGAGGGTCATGCGCGCGAGCGGCACGCCGTTATCCTTCAGGCACTGGCCCCACTGCGCCGCCAGCTGCTCGGGATTCTGCGCCTGCCACGCCCGCTCGAGCAGCCAGCCGGCGAGCGGGTTGGCGTGCATGCTCTGCGCGGCGCGCGCGAGCTGCGGTATCTCCTCGTCCCCGTCGTAGATCGCGCTCACCCGGTCGGGATAGAAGGCGAGGTACTCGCGGATCGGCGCCGCGTCGTCGTAGGGCTCCTCGTACGACCAGGCCGCGTTCTCGGAGGTCTCGCCGCCCACCCGCAGCGTCCAGTAGCTGGCATTGCCCTTGAACGGGCAGTGCGTGCGGTGGCTCGTCTTCTCGAGCAGCGCGAGGCGCACGTCCTCGCGCGGGAAGTAGTAGGCCGGGGGCAGGCGGGTCTCGTGCAGGATCAGCGCGCGCGTCGAATCGGCGACCCAGGCGCCGTTGTACTCGACGCGCACGCGGCGCGCGCCCGGCTCGAAGCGGATCTCGTAGCCGGGCTCGCGCCGGCCGGGACGCGACCCGGCGCCGGTGCTCTGCGGGGTGGCCATGGCGTGACCGCGATTCAACTCCACATCGCCGCGGATGGCAACCGGCCCCGGGCGCGAGCGCTCATTTCTCCCCGACCGCGCGCCGCGCCCAGTCGAGCACGATCGCGAGCCTTGGAGGCAGCAGGTCCTCGGCCTCGTCGAACGTGACCCAGCGCCACTCGTCGTGCTCCGGGCGGCCGAGCTCGGGGGACACGGGCAGTTCGATTCTTTCCGCGTCGGTCTCCGCCAGGTAGTAGCGCGCGACCTTGTTGCCCGAGTAGGGCAGGGTCTCCTGGTACTCGTCGCCGAACGGGAACTCGACCTCGCCGAGACCCGTCTCCTCGAACACCTCGCGCCGCGCCGCGGCGAGCTGGTCCTCGCCCGGCGCTACGAGGCCCTTGGGAAAATCCCAGTTCGCGTAGGCGCGCAGCAGGAGCAGGCGCACGCCCTTCGGCGTCCTGTGGAAAACGACCGCGCCGGCGGCGCGGATATGCGGCGAGGCCATGATCCGATGGTAAGGCACCCTTGATTGCGCCGCCCGGCGCCCCCATGTCGGCGTCATGGACCGTCATCTTTCCTCCGAAGCCCTCGAGGGGGGCGACGCCGCGCGCGCTGCCTCCGGACCCGAATCCCGCCGCGGCGGCGCGCTCGCGCTGCGCCCGCTGCCCGAGGACGCGATCATCGTCATCCCCCTGCGCAACGCGGTGCTGTTTCCGGGGCTCATCGCGCCGGTCACGGTGGGGCGAGCGTCCTCGGTGCTCGCCGCGCAGGAGGCGGTGCGGCGCGAGGCGAAAGTGGGCTTCCTCCTGCAGCGCGACCCCAGCCAGGACGAGGTCCGTCCGCACGACCTGCGCCAGGTCGGCACCGCGGGCAGGATCGTGCGCTACGTCGCCGCGGGCGAAGGCGCGCACCACCTGGCGGTGCAGGGCGAGAGCCGCTTCCGCGTGCTCGAGTTCCTCGAGGGCTGGCCGTTCATGGTCGCGAGCATCGCCTGGGTGCCCGAGGCGACCGCCGGCGGGACCAACATCGAGGCGCGCTTCCTGCAGCTGAAGGAGAAGGCGGCCGAGGCGATCGAGCTGCTGCCGAACGCGCCCGGTGAGCTCGCGGGCGTGGTGCAGGCGATGGACTCGCCCGGCGCGCTCGCCGACATGGTGGCGAACCTGCTCGACGTGAAGGCGGCCGAGAAGCAGGCGCTGCTCGAGGCGTTCGACCTCGAGCAGCGCCTGGACAAGGTGCTCGCGCTGCTCGCCGCGCGGGTGGAAGTGCTGCGCATCTCCAAGGAGATCGGCGACAAGACCAGGAAGGAGTTCGACGAGCGCCAGCGCGAGCACGTGCTGCGCGAGCAGAAGCGCCAGATCGAGAAGGAGCTGGGCGAGGCCGAGGACACGGCGAGCGAGATCGCGGAGCTCAGGAAATCGGTCGAGGCCGCCGGCATGCCCGAGGAGACCCTCAAGCACGCGAGGAAGGAAATGAAGCGCCTGGAGCGCATGGGCGAGCAGTCGGGCGAGGCCTCGATGCTGCGCACCTGGCTCGAGTGGATGGCGGAGCTTCCCTGGAAGGCCGAGCCGCAGAAGGCGATCGACATCGCGAGCGCGCGCAAGGTGCTCGACGAGGACCACTACGGGCTGGAGAAGGTGAAGCGCCGCATCCTCGAGTACCTGGCGGTGCGCAAGCTCAACCCCGAGGGCAAGAGCCCGATCCTGTGCTTCGTGGGCCCGCCGGGGGTGGGCAAGACGTCCCTGGGGCAGTCGATCGCGCGCGCGACCGACCGCAAGTTCCAGCGCGTAGCGCTCGGGGGCACGCACGACGAAGCCGAGATCCGCGGCCACCGGCGCACCTACATCGGCTCGCTCCCCGGGAACATCATCCAAGCGATCCGGCGCGCCGGCTCGCGCGCGGGCGTGCTGATGCTCGACGAGATCGACAAGCTCGGCGCGGGGGGCTTCCATGGCGACCCGTCCTCCGCGCTGCTGGAAGTCCTCGACCCGGAGCAGAACTCGAAATTCCGCGACAACTACCTAGGCGTCGACTTCGACCTCTCGCGCGTCATGTTCATCGCCACCGCGAACGTGCTCGACACGATCCCGGGGCCGCTGCGCGACCGGATGGAAGTGATCCACCTGCCCGGGTACACGGCGGAGGAGAAGCTCGAGATCGCGAAGAAGTACCTCGTCAAGCGCCAGCTCGAGACCAACGGCCTGAAACCGGGTCAGACCACGATTTCGGACGCCGCCATCGGCGCGATCATCGCGGACTACACCCGCGAGGCGGGCGTGCGCAACCTCGAGCGCGAGATCGGCGCGGTGCTGCGCTCGGCGGCGATGAAGATCGCGGAAGGTGCGGCGACCCCGATCGTGATCGACGCCAGGGACCTCCACGGCATCCTCGGCGCGCGCAAGTTCGAGAGCGAAGTGGCGCAGCGGACGTCCGTTCCCGGCGTCGCCACGGGGCTTGCCTGGACGCCGGTCGGCGGGGACATCCTCTTCATCGAGGCCTCCAGGGTGCCCGGGAGCGGCAAGCTCATCCTGACGGGGCAATTGGGCGATGTCATGAAGGAGTCGGCGCAGGCCGCGCTCACCCTCGCCAAGAACACCACGGGCGAAGCGCTCGACAAGGTGGATCTGCACGTGCACGTGCCGGCGGGAGCGACGCCCAAGGATGGACCGAGCGCGGGCGTGGCGATGTACCTCGCGATCGTGTCGCTGCTGTCAGGCAAGCCGGTGCGGTCGGACGTGGCCATGACGGGCGAGATCTCGCTGCGCGGCTTGGTGCTGCCGATCGGCGGGGTGAAGGAGAAGGTGCTCGCGGCGCTGCGCGCCGGGATCACGACCGTGATGCTGCCCAAGAGGAACGAGAAGGACCTCGAGGACGTGCCCGCGAGCGCGAAGGAAAAGCTCGAGTTCGTGTTCCTGGAGCGGGTGGAGCAGGCGGTGGAGACGGCGGTGGGGAAATCGGAGGCAGCTCGACGCCAATAGAGGCCTGGTGCTACCATGGTGACACCATGGCCGATACGACGACGCTGAAGCTACCCCAAGCCCTGAAGGCGCGCATCGCGCGCCTGGCGAGGCAGACGCGACGCAGCCCGCACAGCCTGATGCTCGAGGCAATCGAGCGGGAAATCGCGCGTGCCGAGCGAACGCGCGACTTCGTGCGTGAGGCACTGGCCGCCAAGTCGGATATCGAGGCTGGGGGAGCGATATACGGCGCCGACGAGGTGCACGCCTGGATGGAGCGTCTTGCGAAGGGCGAGAGGCCTCCCCGACCCTCGCCTTGGCGAAAGTAGGCTACTCCGGGCGCTCGCTCGAGAACTTCGAGCGGGCGTTCGAGTTCCTCGCCGCAAAGGATCCGGCCTCGGCGGCGAAGGCAGTGGCAGCGATCCGCTCGGCAATCGAGATCCTGTCCACCCATCCGCTGATTGGCCGCGCCGTGGAATCGGGGTTGCGAGAGCTCGTGATCTCATACGGGACAACCGGGTACGTCGCCCTGTACGCGCACGTCCCGGAGCGAAACGAGGTTTGGGTTCTTGCGGTCCGGCACCAGCGCGAGCTCGACTACCCCGTTTGAATGCCCCCGGTGACGAGCGCGCTCGCCGCCCCCTTGCCGCGCACCTGCGCCTCCTCGAACTCTGCGGCGGCGATGGCGCGCTCGAGCGCGGCGCGCAACTGCTTCGCGGTCTCGAGCGTCAGCTCGACGCCGGCGCGCGCGCCCGGCTCGAGCGCCCGGTTGATGAAGTCGAGCGTGATGACGTCGCCCAGCGGCGCATGGCGCGCGTGGTCGTAGGCGACCACCGCCTGCGCGAGCGCGAACCACTCCTCGCCGCGCTTGGCCATGCCCTCGGCGGGCACGATCTCGATGATCGAAGTACACATGGCCGTGACCCTCACTTCGCGAGGTGCTGGCCGAAGAACGCGAACACCTTGCTCCAGCCGTCCATCGCCGCCTCGGGACGGTAGAGCGGCCGGTGCCAGTAGAAGAAGCCGTGGCCGGCGCCGTCGTAGCGGTGGAACTCGCAGGACTTGCCGTGCTTCTTCAGTTCCGCCTCGTGCAGGTCGACCTGCTCGGGGCTCGGCGCGCGATCCTCGTTGCCGAAGAGGCCGAGCAGCGGGCACGACAGGTCCTTCGTCATGTCGATCGGCGCGACCGGGGTCTTGTCGTTGAGCTCCTCCTTGCCCATCACGACGCGGCCGCCCCAGAGCTCGACGCAGGCGTCGACGTCCTTGCGCTGGCAGGCGTAGATGAAGGCGTGCCGCCCGCCGGAGCAGGAGCCGAAGACGCCGACCTTGCCGTTGTGGTTCGGCTGGGACCGCATCCACCTCACGGCGGCCGCGGTGTCGCCGACCATCTGGCTATCGGCGATGCCGCCGTCGGCGCGCACCTTCGCGGCGACGTCGTCCGGATTCCCCTCGCCGGCGCGCTCGTAGAGGTTGGCGCAGATCGCGAGATAGCCGTGGTGGGCGAAGCGGCGCGTGGTCTCGATGTAGAGCTCGCTCCAGCCGGGGAGGTGGTGGACGAGCACGACGCCGGGGAACCGTCCCTGGCCCTCGGGCTTGGCGACGTAGGCCGTGATGGGCGTTCCCTTGTCGCCGGTGAGGGTGACGTTCTCGCAGGTCATGCCTCTGTAATAGGACATCGGTGCTTCCTCCATTGGTTGAAACGCTTGCCCTTCTAGATGTTACTCCGGCGCGATTGGGACTCGACCATTGGCTGTCGATTCCCGTCGGGAACGAGATGCCCGGGCCGTCGCGAGCGCCTAGGCCCAGTCGAGCAGCTCGAAGCGCTTGCCGCCTCTCAGGCGGAAAACGCCGAAGTCCTCCCGGTCGACGGTGAGAATGCGGCTCGCTCCGGACTCGTTCGCCAGCCACACGAGGCCCGCGTCGGCAAAGTCGATGTCACGGTCGGCGTACTTGCGCAGCGTGTGCTCGAGCAGATCGTAGGCGAGCACCGGGACCTCCAGCACGGACATGCCGCCGCGTCGAAGCCAGGTGAGGCACTTCACCTTGGCTTGCGGCGAGAGGAAGAAGCAGGTTTCCACGACCGTCGCCGAGACCGTCGCGAGGGGATGGCGATGCTGCTTGAGGTATCTTGCCGCCGCCGCCGCAAGCGCGTCCTCCGGATCGAACAGGGCGACGAGAAAGCCCGTGTCCACGAGGACCGGCGTCATGGGGCCTTGCGGCGGAAGCGTTCCCTCAGCAGGCGCTTGGTGTGGCGCGCGACGTCACGCCTGGGTCGCGTGCGCAGGTTGCGCGCGAAGAACTCCTCGCCTAGCTCGTAGGGGGAGGGCTGGCCGGCCCCGGTGCTCAGCATCTGCTCGAGCGCGCGCTTGACCGCGTCGGTGCGGGTGATGCCGTGGGAGGCGCAGTAATCGGCGAGCCGCTGCTCGACGCGGGGCGGGAGGCGGACGGAGAGGGGCATGGGTGTATGACGGAGCTGATGGGATTGTACTACGCGATGGGAGTGGTCGGGATTGCGGACGTCCAAGGAGGCGGCCGAGCGGCCCAATCTTGCATCTCATTCCAAGATGCGACGCCAAGCGGTTGAATCGTTGCCCCACTT
>CAZOWR010000041.1:0-17019 GCA_964583645.1 uncultured Enterobacteriaceae bacterium | reverse complement strand
AGGAGAAGCTGCTCGCCGCGCTCGAGCGCTCGATGCGCGAGGCGCGCCTGTACCGCCAGGAGGGCCTCACGATCGCCGCGCTCGCGCAACACCTCGGCACGCAGGAGCACCGGCTGCGCCGCGCCATCAACCGGGGCCTCGGCTGCCGCAACTTCAACGAGTACCTGCACCGCTACCGGCTCGAGGAGGTGGCGCGCCGGCTGCGCAGCCCCGAGGACGCGCGGCTGCCGATCCTCACCCTCGCGCTCGAGGCCGGCTACGCCTCGATCGGCCCGTTCAACCGCGCCTTCAAGGCGCGCTACGGGGTAACCCCGAGCACCTGGCGATCGGGCTAGGGCGCGCCGATTCCGGAATCGGCCGCAGGTTTTGAGGAATCGGCAAGCTTTCCCGCGGGATTCGGCGAGCCGGCGCACGCGCCGGCGCGGCATCGTGACGGCTCCTCACCACTCTTGGAGCACGCGATGCACCTGCCCCTCTCCGGCGTCCAACCGCCCGCCTGGACCGTTTTCGGCACGATCCTCGCCGCCGACTTCCTGCGCTACGCGATCCCCGCCGCCCTTGCCTGGGGGCTGCTGTGGGTCGCGTTTCGCGGCTGGGCGCCCGGACGAAGGCTCGGGCCCCAGGCGCCGACGGCGGCGCAGCGCCGGCGCGAAATCCTCTACTCGCTCTCGACCGTGGCGATCTTCGCCCTGAACGGCTTCGGCATCCACGCCCTCGCCGTAGCCGGGGTGCTCGAGATCTACCCCGAAATCGCGAGCCGGGGCTGGGCCTACTGGTGGGCGAGCCTCGCGGGGCTGGTGCTCGCGCACGACGCCTATTTCTACGGCGTGCACCGGCTGCTGCACCGGCCATGGTGGTTCGCGCGCGTGCACGCCTGGCACCACCGCTCGGTACACCCCAGCCCCTGGGCCGCCTACGCCTTCCACCCGGCGGAGGCCGGGCTCATGGCGGCGTTCCTGCCGCTCGCGCTCGCGGCGGCGCCGCTTCACCCGGGCGCGATCTTCGCCTTCCTCGCCCACATGATCGTGCGCAACGTGCTCGGCCACTGCGGCGTGGCGCTCACGCCGCGCAACGCGCTCGGCCGCTGGTACGCGCGCCACTTCACCACCACGCTGCACCACCACCTGCACCACAGCTCGGGGGGCGGCAACTTCGGCCTGTATTTCGCCTGGCTCGACCGCTGGCTCGGCACCGAGCTCGGCGCCTACCGCGAGCGCATGGCGGGGTTCTTCGCCGGAGCGCGCGCATGAGCCCCGCCTCGCCCTTGCGCGGAAGCGGTACAGTGCAGGGTGATGGAGCCCCAGGACAGGAAACGCCGGGAAGCCCCCCCGCCCCCGCGGCGGCGCCGGACCGAGGACTCGGCCGACATCGAGCGCGCGGTCTACGACGGCATGCAGGACCTGCGGGCCGAAAAGCCTCCGGTGCCCGGCAGCCGCGGCAAGGAGAAGAAGGGAGGAGTGGCATGACGCAAGCGCTCTCGGGAAGCTGCCTCTGCGGCAAGATCCGCTTCGAGATCAGCGTCCCGGTCGCCGAGCTGCGCGCCTGCCACTGCGTCGCCTGCCAGAAGGTCTCGGGCGGCGCGGGCACCGTCAACGCCGCCATCCCGAGCACGGCCTTCCGCATCACCCAGGGAACGCCGAAGCGCTACTCGGCCCTCGCCGACAGCGGGCGGCTGCTGCACCGCTACTTCTGCGGCGACTGCGGCTCGCCGCTCTACAGCCAGCGCGACGCTGCGCCCGAGAACGTCGCCGTGCGGGCGGGCGGGTTCGACAACGCGGGCGAGCAGAGAATCACCTTCCACATCTGGACGGCGAGCGCGCGCTCCTGGGACAGGATCGATCCGGCGGTGAAGCAGCATCCGGGGCAGCCTGACGCGCCGGCGAAGGCGTGAGGGGTAAACTCTTGGCCATGTCCATCGTCATCCACTACTGCGCCGCCTGAGGCTACAAACCCGAGGCCCTCCGTGTGAAGGCCTGGTTTGAAGCCCGCGGGCGCGGGTCGGTAGAGATCCTGGCCGGGAAGTCCGGGCAGTTCGACCTCGCGATCGAGGGCAAGCTCGCGTACTCGCGCTACCAGACCGGCCGGTTTCCCTCCGAAGCGGATCTCGAGAAGCTCAAGCCGTAGTTATATCCGACCTGAGGGGCTCGTTCGCCCGCAAGACCGTCAAGGGGGCGACCTACTGGTACTACCAGTACACGGAGCCCTCGGGCGCCCTGCGCCAGGCCTACGTCGGCCCGGACAGCGACGCGGTCGCCCGGCTGCGGACCCGCAAGGGGCTTCCCGACGGCGCCGCGCGCCTCGGCCCGCTCGCGCGCGCGGCCGCGGCGCTGGGCTGCGCCGAGATCCTTCCCCGGCACGCGCGCGTGCTCGAGCGGCTCGCCGAGTACGGGTTCTTCCGCGCCGGCGGCGTCCTCGTCGGGACCCATGCCTTCCTCTCGTTCGGCAACATGCTCGGCGTGCGCTGGGGCGATTCCGAGCGCACCGACGACGTCGACCTGGCCCACGCCGGGAAGAGCGTCGCGATCGCCCTGCCGACCAACCTCGAGCTGAACACCGAACAGGCGATCGACTCGCTGGAGATGGGGTTCCTGCCCCTGAAGGGGCTGGAGGGGGCCGGCGCGACCTACCTGGTTCCCCGGGAGCCCGGGTTCCGCCTCGATTTCCTCACGGCCCTGCACCGGGGCGGCGACAAGCCGTTCACCCACCCGCGGCTCGGCGTGCGGCTGCAGCCGCTGCGCTTCCTGGAGTACGTCCTCGAGGACGTGCAGCAGGCGGTCGTCTTCTGCGGAGACAGGGTGGTGCTCGTCAACGTGCCGAGCCCGGCGCGCTACGCGCTGCACAAGCTCATCGTGCACGGCGAGCGGACCGGCACCTACGCGGCGAAGTCCGGAAAGGACCTCCAGCAGGCGGGGGCGCTCCTCGCCCGCCTCAAGGATCACCGCAAGTCGGATGTCGACCGCGCCTGGCGCGACCTCGTCTCCCGGGTCAAGGGCTGGCGCTCGCGGCTGCGGCCCGCGCTGCGCTCGCTCGGCAAGCGCTTTCCCGAGCTCGGCGTCGAGCGCTGGCTCAGGCTCCCGAAGAGCGCTGCGGGCTGAAGACGGCAACGTCATCCCTTCCGCGGGCACTTGCGTTGCTGGCCACCATGCTCAGGCCCGCGCGACGAACGGCCGGTTGGCGCTGAGCTTCGGCGAGAGCGGCATTGGCGCCAGTCTACGCGCGCCCGCACCACGAGATCGCCTGCTGTTACTTCGGCTGCGGCAGCGAGAGCTCGGCTCCGAGCTGCTTCATCAGGCCCAGGTCGTCGATGTTCTGCCAGTGCTCGGCGAGCTTGCCGTTCGCCACGCGATAGATGGCGATCCACGTCACGCTGATGTGCTTGCCGGTCGGCGCGATGCCCATGAACTCGCCCGTGTGGGTGCCGCGGCCGGTCGCGCGCACCACCACCTTGTCCCCCTCGGCGATCAGGTCTTCGATGGATACGCTCCAGTCGGGAAAGGCGGCGTTGCGGCGCCGGCGCGCGGCCTTGAAGCCTTCGGTGCCCACCTGCCGCCGCTGCCCTCCGGCGTGCTCAGCGAAATCGGCTGCCAGCAGCTCGTCGACCACTGCAAGGTTCTTCCTGTTGAGCACCTCGTCGGCGAGCCGCTGGTAGATGCGCTTGTTCTGCTCTGTCTGATCCATGTGTGCGTCCTCAATGTTCTGCCGCCCGCGCCAGGCGGCGGCGAAGCTCCTCGACATCCTGCTTCCCGAGCATGGCGATCGGCGCGCGCGTGCCGCCGAGGTCGAGCCCGTCAATCGCCGCCAAGGCCTTGAGCGAGGGCAGCGCGCCCTTGTCGCGGAAGAATTGAAACACCGGCAGCATGGCCGCGAAGCGCTGCTGCGCCGCCGTGAAATTCCCTTCGATCACGGCCGCGCGGAACAGGCCCTCGCATTGCGCGGCGATGCCGGGGACGAGTCCCGCATCCCAGGCGGTCGCGCCGAGCGCGAATCCACCCAGCGCCATGTAGTGAAAGCCGACGTGCAGCGTCACCGCCTCGCCGAACTCGGCGCGCAGGTCCTGGAATTTCTCCACGCGGCTGCCGGCCTCCTTGATCGAGCGCGCGCCGGTGGCATCGACGATCTGCCTCAGCAGCCGGACCGGCATGTCGGTCCCGGTGGCGCCCGGGTTGTTGTAGACGTGAACGGGGATCTGCAGCTCGCGGGCGATCTGCTCGTAGTGCCGGACGATCTGCGAATCCTCGAGCGCGAGATACTGCTGCGGGTTGACGATGACCCGGGCGGCTCCCTCGTCCTGGGCGTGCCTGGCGAGCCCGATGGCATGCGTCGTCGAGATCGCGGAGGTGCAGACGTCGACCGGCGCCCGGCCCCGGACCGCCTTGATCGCCGCGGCCGCGATGCGGCGCCGCTCGTCTTCGCTGAAGTAGGCGAAGTCGTTGGCGAGGCAGGCGAAGCCCGCCGAGCTGCAGCGCTCGAGCAGGCGATCGACGTAGGGCTCGAAGCGATCCAGCGCGATATCCCGGCCATCGCCGGACAGCGGCGTGACCAGGTAGGCGATCAGCCCGTGGGCCGGCACGACGCCTCAGCCAGCAACGAGCATCTCCTCCGTGGGGAATTTCGTCGACAGGTTCTCCGGACCGCCCCTGCGCACGACGATCATGTCCTGGATGTGCCAATGACCCTTGTGCGGCTCCATGGCGAGGACCATGCCTTCCTCCAGCACGATGTCGCTGCCGCGCGCGAGAATCGGCTCCTGCTGGTGCCACCAGCTGCCGACGCCATGGCCGACCAGCATCGGCTTGTACTCCCACTGGTGCTTCTTGAACTCCTCGTCGACGAAGGTGAACACGTCGCCGCAGCGCACGCCGGGCTGGCAGCGCTCGAGCGTCTTGCCGTAGATGTCTCGAATGATGTGGTATTCGTTGCGCAATGCCTCGCTCGGCTTGCCCAGAACCACGTTGCGGGACTGGTGGCCGGGATATCCCTTGGTGTGGTATGCGATGTAGTCGTCGCGGATGACGTCGCCCTTCTGGAACTTGAGGTCGCCCTCGCCGCCGTAGTTCACCTCGTTGCGGCTCGAGGCGAGGATGCCGTGCACCCAGCCCGCGCCGCGGCGCAGGCAGCTCGCGACGATCCTGCTGTGCACCTCCCGCTCGGTGTCGCCCGGGCGCACGGCGGAAAGCACCTCCAGATAGGCGTCGTCGAGCAGGTCCGCGGCCCCGCGCAGCAGCTCGAGCTCCGCGGGGGTCTTGATCCAGCGCACCTCGTCCATCATGCGCGTGCAATCGAAGAAGCTCGCCTGCGGCAGCAGCCGGGTCATTTCCTCCATGTGCGCCGCGCTGACGTAGTTTTTCTCGACTCCGATGCGCTCGCGCTCGAGCTTCATGTCCTTGATCACGTCGCACAGCTTCTTGTACGGCGACTCGATGTAGGCCTGGTACATCTCCAGCCGCGTGATCCAGCATTCGCGCTGGGTATACGGCACCGCGGTCTTGTTGAGGATCACCGCCGGCTCGCCGCGGCGCGGCCAGAGCACGATCGTGCCGCGCGGCGAGTCGGTGAGGTCGAGCATCCGCTGCAGCGTGCCGGGGTAGGCCATCTCCGAGAGGTAGGAGAAGTTCTGCCCGGCGCGCGCAACGATCGCCGCGAGCCCGTTCCGATCCATGAACGCGTTCAGCCGGTCGACGTTGGCGACGCGCTTGCGCACTGCCTGGTCCATGAAGCATCTCCTCTATTCGGGTAGGTAGGCGATCGCCTCGATCTCGACGAGATAGTCGTCGTTGGCGAGCCGCGAGATCTCGACCAGCGTGCTCGCGGGGCGGTGCGGGCCGAAGAACTTCTTGCGCACCTCGTTGATCTTCGGCCGATCCTGGATGTTGCGCACGAACACGGTCACCTTGCACACATCGGCGAACGTGGCGCCGGCCGCCGCGAGGCAGCGCTGGATGTTCTCGAGCACCTGCTGCGCCTGGGCGGTGACGTCGCCCTTGCCGACGGTGGCGCCCTTCTCGTCCTTCGGCTCCATGCCCGAGACGAACACCATGCGGCCGGCGCGCACGACCGGCGTGTAGTGGCTGATCGGCGTGGGCAGGCCGGTGACCGGCACCTCCTCGCGCCTGTTGTCGACTTTCATCGGAGCTCCTTTGGTCGGTTACTTGCGGAGATAGCGCTCGACCGGGCCGGGATCGATCGCGTTCACCACGTTCGGCCGGTTGGGAATCCGCTTCTCCGAGAAGAAGAAGTCGGCGAGGTCGCCCATGTGCGCCGCCATGCCCGACTGCGCTTTCGTGCTCGTGGTGCCGAGCGAAGCCGTGTAACCCTGGAGCTGGGCGCTGAGCGGCGGAATCTCGATGCGGCGATAGATGCGCAGCGCGTCCTTGGCGTCGGTTCCGAGCGCCTCGCTGATCGCGCTGACGGCCGCCTGCTCGTTGGTCTTGAGCAGCGCCGTCGTCTCGTCCATCGCCTTGATGAAGCGCTGCACCGCCGCTTCGCTGGCCGCGAGCCACTTCGCGCGCGCGACCCAGACGCCGGCCATCGGCAGGCGCATCGTCCCGAGGCTGCCGACGATGTGCCCGCCCTCGCTTTCCATCTTCGCGGTCCACGGGTCCCAGGACCAGGCGCCGTCGATATCACCCTTGATGAACGCGGGCAGCATCGCGCTCGGCTGCATGTCGAGGATCTTCACGCTGTCGGCGCCGAGCTTGAGCTGCCGCAGCGACTTGAGCAGCGCATAGTGGGCCGAGGTGCCGTAGGTGACGCCGATCCGGCGCCCCCTCTGGTCGGCGAGCGACCTCATCGCGGCCTGCTTGGTGGACACCAAGGCCTGCGTCTGCGCCGCGTCGGACTCGATGAAGAACACCTTCAGGTCCAGCCCCTGCGAGAGGCCGAAGATCGCCGGCGCGGTCGTCATGAAGGCCATGTCGATGTCCTCGCCCTTGAGCGCGGCGAGCATCGCCGGACCCGCCGTGAAGCGCGTGAAGTCGGCCGCTAGGCCGGCCTTCCTGAACATGTCCTGGTCGCGCGCGACGAAGAACCGGGGCGCGGTGCCCGGCTGAAACCCGATCTTGACCTTGCTGTCCTGACTGTGAACCGGTGGCGCTGCGGCGAAGCCCAGGCTCAGGATGAGCGCGGCGGCCGTAAATTTGGATCTCATGACATGCCTCCTTCGGGGGTTGGGGTTGCGTCACTTGCCGTGCCAGTGGACGACTTTCTGCTCGACGAATGCAATCGTGCTTTCCAGCAGAAATCCGACGATTCCGATCGCGAGCAGGCCCACGTAGACGTCGTTGACGCGGAAGAAGGTCGCCGCGTCCATGATCATGTAGCCCAAGCCCACCTGGGCGGCCACCAGCTCGGCGGCGACGACCAGCGTCCAGCTGATTGCCGAGCCGATGCGGATGCCGGTCAGGATCTGCGGCAGCGCGGCGGGCAGGATCACGTAGACGAAGAGTTTGCGGCGCCTCGCGCCGAGGCTGCTGCCGGCGCGCAGCAGCTGCTCGGGCACGCCCTTCACCGCCGCGATGGTGTTGACCAGGATGTAGAGGAACGACGAGAAGAAGATCACCGAGATCTTGGAGAACTCGCCGATGCCGAACCACAGGATCACCAGGGGCACGAAGGCGATCGCCGGAATCGGGCGCAGAAACGCGAACCACGGGAATACCAGCGCTTCGAGCGCCTTGACCCGGCCGATCAGGAGCCCGAGCGGCACCCCGAGCAGCACGGCGAAGCTGAACCCGACCAGCGTGCGCGCGAGGCTCGCGGCGATGTGGGCATAGAGCGTGGTGCCGGTATAGCCCCCGCCCAGCAGCGAGACCGCCTGCGAGAGCAGCACGAACGGCGAGGGCACGAGCTTCGAGGAGACCAGGCCGCTGTGCACGATCGCCGTCCAGATCACCAGGCCGCCGAATACCGAGGCCAGCCCGAGCAGGAATGCGTGCGGCATCCTGCCGGCCCACATCACGATTCCTCTGCCGCATGCTTCATGATCTCCTCGCGCACCAGCTCGTGCACCGCGAGCTTGAGCTGCAGGAACTCGGGCGCGCTGCGGATGTTGTAGCCGGACCTCGGATAGGGCAGCGACACCTCGAACAGGCGCTTGAGCCTTCCCGGCCGGTGGGTCATCACCGCGACGTCGCTCGACAGATAGATCGCCTCCTCGATGCTGTGCGTGATGAAGAGGATCGTCTTCTTCGTCGCCTCCCAGATGCCGAGCAGCTCCTCCTGCATGAGCTCCCGCGTCTGCGCGTCGAGCGCCGCGAACGGCTCGTCCATGAGCAGGATCTCCGGGTCGTTGGCGAGCGCACGCGCGATCGCGACTCGCTGCTTCATGCCGCCGGAGAGCTCGTAGGGATAGCGGTCCGCGAACTTCCGCAGCCCGATCAGCGCGAGGTACTTGTCGGCGCGCTCGACGCGCTCGCGCGGCGGCACCTCCGCCATGCGCGGGCCGAACTCGATGTTCTGGCGGACGGTGAGCCAGTCGAACAGGCCGAAGCTCTGGAACACGACGCCGCGGTCCCGCCCCGGCTCGGTCACGGGTGTCCCGCCCACCCGCACGCTGCCATTCGAGGCCGGGATGAACCCCGCGACGATATTGAGCAGCGTGGTCTTGCCGCAGCCCGAGGGGCCGACGACCGACATGAAGTGCCCGGCCTCGATGTCGAGCGAGATGTCGTCGACCGCCGTGAGCACATCGCCCTTGGTGTCCGTGTAGCGGTGCGACAGCCCCCGGATCTCGATTCGAGCCATGAACTCTCGATTGTTGCCACGGCGACCCATATGTCAAATGCATTTCAGGTATCGAACCGATGCGTCCGTGATATAGACTCTCCGCCATGGAGCTGCGCGATCTCCGCTACTTCGTCGCGGTCGCCGAATCGCTCGGGTTCTCGCGCGCCGCGCGCGGCCTGCGCATCAGCCAGCCGGCGCTCTCGCGCCAGATCAAGGCGCTCGAGCAGGAGCTCGGTCTCCGGCTCTTTGACCGCGTCGGGCGGCGCACGCTGCTCACTGCGGCGGGCACCGACCTGCTGGGCCGCGGCCGCGCGCTGCTGCACGAGTCGGAGCTGATCAAGGCGCGGGCCTCGGACATCGCCGGCGGCTCGCGCGGGCTGCTGCGCCTCGGGGCGACGCCGCACGCCTACGAGAGCTTCGTCGCCGGGCTGCTGGGGCGCTTTCGCCGCGCCAGCCCCGAGATCGAGATCACCCTGGTCGAGGACGGCGCCGCGAACCTGCTCGAGGCGGTGCGCGTCGGCGCGATCCATGTCGCCGTCGCCTCGCTGCCGAACGGCACCGAGCTGCTGGGGCGACCGCTATTCCCGTTCGGCATCGTCGCGGTGCTGCCGCGCTCCCACCCCCTCGCCGGGCACAAGTCGGTCGACGTGACCGACCTCGCGAGCTACCCCCTGCTCGTCATGAACCGCGGCTTCCTGACGCGCCAGCTCTTCGACGGCGCCTGCCAGAGCCTGCACATCGCCCCCCGGATCGTGCTCGAGAGCAACAGCGCGCATTCGCTGCTCGCGCTGGCGGGCCACGGCAACGGGGTGGCGATCCTGCCCTCCACTGTGAGCCTCGGCCGGACCTCCCAGAGGGTCATACCGCTGCGGCACGGCGGCAAGGCCCTCGGCCTGTGGATGTCCGTGATCTGGGAGGGGAAGCGGTATCTGACCCCGGCCGCGAAGACCTTCATCGAGGTCGCCTACGCGTCCACGCGCCGCCGCTATCCCGGCAAGCGCTTTCACTTCGAGCAGCTCGGCTTCTCGGCGCCTCCGGCCGACCGGTCTTCGCTCAGCCCGGCCCAGCCGGCATAGCTTCCAGCGCAGCCTGGAAGGCCGCGATCGGCGCGCGCCCGTAGCCGGCGCCGATCTGCCCGACGCTGGGCGAGCGGTGGGCGATGCCGGTGTTGAACACGGGCTCGATGCCGGTCGCGACCACCTTGCGCGCGTCGATGCCGAGCGGCGTGCCGCGAAACCCGAGGGCGGGAATGGTGAAGCGCGGATGCTCGGCCGCCGTCACCTTGTACATCTCGCTCGAGAAGCGTACCGCCTGCTCGATCGTCCCGCCGACGTAGCGCGCGAGCGCGGGCGCGCCCGCCATGGCGAACGCGCCGAGCCCGATGGTCTCGGTGATCTCGCTGTCGCCGATCACCGGCCCGGCGTCGCGCGCGCCGTAGCTCTGGAAGTACTGGCCCTGGATCGCCGGAACCGGCGCCGCCCACCAGCGCCCGCCCGTGCCGCCTACCCGGATGCCGCAGCGCACGCCGTTGAACGCCATCGCGGTCACGAGCGTCGAGCCGTGCACGTCGGCCGCCGCGAGCATCGCCGACTTCGCGGCCGCCATCGCCAGCGGCAGGAAGAAGAAGTCGTTCTGCGCCAGGAACCGCAAGGCGCGCGCGGTCTCCTCGGGCGGCGAGCCGCTTTCGGCGATCGCCGGGCCGACGGCGGCGAGGAACAGGGCCGACGAGGCCTTCTGCCGGCTGTGGCCGTCGTCGCCCATGTGCAGCGCCTGCGAGACGATGTCGAAGAGATCGATGCCGCCGGTGGCGAGGATCGCCTTGCGCAGGGTCGCGGCGAATCCGGTTTCCAGCCACGCCACGCGCTCCAGCGTCTGCGCGTCGGTCGACCCGTAGCGCAGCGCCTTGCCGCGTCCCTCGTTGATCGCCGCGAAGGCGCGCGTTCCGGCGGCGCGGTTCTCCACCACGAACACCGGCGTGCGCGCGCCGATCGGTGCGGCGAAGGTACCCAGCGCGTCGCGATCGTGCGCCGGCGTGAGGCGGATCGCGTCGCTTGCCGCCATTGCCTCGGCGCTGCCCAGGTCCTGCGCCAGCCCCGCGCGCACGATGGTCCCCACGATCGCGCCGCGCAGGGCGCCGCAGGCCTCTCGCCAGCCCTCGAGCGGCGGTCCGGCATGCAGGAACTCGCGCTCGCCGAGGCCGGGGATCACCTCCCCCGCCGGCCGCAGATCGACCAGGTACGGCGTTGCCGCCGTGATGCGGGTGAGCGCCTCGGCGTTGGCTTTGTCGATATCCGCGTCGCGCATCCGGGGCCTATCCCGCGATGAACGCGAGAGTGCGGAGCTTCATCGGAATTCCTTTAGCGGGGGCTGCGACTTCGGATGCTAGCGGCAAACTGCTCGCGCTACGAGACCTGTTCCAGCGTCTCCAGCCACCGGCCGGCTGCCTCGCCCACCTCCTCGTCCACCTCGGCGTTCGTCCGGCCGGAGGACTTCAGCACGTTGAACGAGTGGTCCGCGCCCTCGAGCCAGTGGATCTGCCAGGGCGCCGTCACCTTCCTCAGTGCGGCCTCCATCAGCTCGCGCTGGCAGAGCGTGTCCCGCGTGTCGTTCAGGCACAGCACCGGGCAGCGGATCTTCGCGAGGTGCGCGTCACGCAGCTTTTCCGGCTGCCCTGCCGGGTGCAGCGGGTAGGCGGCGAGCAGCAGCCCGTCGCAGTCGAAGCCTTCTGCCGCCAGCATCGAGGCGGCCCCGCCGCCCATCGAGCGGCCGCCGATAATCAGGCGCTCCGGGCTGCGCTCCTTGCGGACCCGGGCGACGACGGCTTCGATCGTCGCCTTGAGGACCGGCATCGGGTCTGGGCGGTTCGAGCCCTGGTCGCGGTAGGGGAAGTTGAAGCGGACGACTTCAAAGCCGCGGGGCTCGAGGGCAGCAGCAAGGCGCAGCATGCTGCGGTCGTCCTTGTGGCCGCCGGCGCCGTGGGCGCAGATAAAGATCGCGTACCCGACTGAAGCCATTTCACTAACCCTAAACCAATCCTCCAGCGCCGCGCTTGCAAAACGACGTCTAGACGTCTATCCTTTCCAGAGGTGAATAAATGTCCAGTAAGCGACGGCCTGGCGAAGTCCGGGATGCAATTCTAGAAGTGCTCATGGCCCATCGGGGCCGCGCTACCGTGCGGGAGATCCAGGCAGGGGTGGCGGATCGGATCGGCCGCGTGCCCCCGTCTTCAATCAGGTCGTATCTGCAACTGAATACCCCGGGTATCTTTGCTCGCAGCGACCGGGCCCAGTACGAGCTGGATGAGAGCTTTCTACGGCCGCCGGAGGCGGTCAAGCCAGCCGTTCGGGCCGCGCGAGCGCCTTTTCGCCATGGATCGTCTTTGCTGGTGCAAGACGACTGCATCAATTGGCTCCGGCAGCGGACACCAAACAGCGTCCATGCGGTCGTGACCGATCCGCCGTATGGCCTCCAAGAGTACACAGAGGAACAGCAGGCGAAGCTACGCACAGGGAGGGGTGGCGTCTGGCGGATTCCGCCTTCGTTCGATGGGGCGAAGCGTTCCCCACTGCCGCGATTCACCGTACTTACGCAAGCGGAGTTGAAGGAACTTCAGGACTTCTTCTATGTTTGGGCTCGAGTTCTGTCGCCGGCGCTGGTGCCCGGAGCAAATGTCGTCGTCGCAAGCAATCCACTTCTTTCGCATATCGTGTCCGGGGCGTTGGCGCGTGCCGGCCTCGAGCGGCGCGGAGAATTGATCAGGCTGGTTATGACCATGCGCGGCGGCGACCGACCCAAAGCCGCTCACGCCGAATTCAGCGAAGTAAGTGTCATGCCCCGCTCCATGTGGGAGCCGTGGCTCCTTTTCCGCAAGCCAGTCGAAGGGCGCATCCAGGACAATCTGCGCAAGTGGATGACGGGGGGATTCAGAAGGCCGAGCGCCGAGAGACCGTTCGGCGACGTGCTGGCATCTGCTCCGACGCGAGCCTCGGAACGGGCACTCGCGCCCCACCCAAGCCTTAAGCCGCAGGCTTTTCTCCGGAAACTGGTGCGTGGCGTACTTCCATTGGCCAAGGGAGTAGTCCTCGACCCGTTTGCCGGAGCCGGCTCCACGCTTGCGGCGGCGGAAGCAGTTGGTTACGAGAGCGTGGGGGTGGAGAAGGATCCGCACTACTTCGATATCGCCTCGATCGCCATACCGAAACTGGCGAAGCTCGAGATGAAGGGGAACGGGGACTAGAGTCGGTAGACCCAGCTGGCTCGCAGCTTTTCGATTCCCTCCTTGTGCAGCGTCGCCGTCCGCGTGCCCAGCTCTCCTCGCGGATTCTTTCGAAAGTCGGCGACCGTCACCTGCCCCAAGTACACCTCGGTGAACTGAAGCGGTGCACGCGTCACAGCTGGCTCTGACCTGTTGTCGACCTGATAGACAAACACGCACATCCACTGGTCTCTAGCGCCATGCGTGTCTACGGCTCCACCGGCCTTCCGCGTGGTCTTGATCTCAACACCATCGCTGCCTGCCTTGACGCTGTTCGCAGGGTACCGTCCCTTCACGACGAGGTCCGGGTGGCCATTGAAATAGCAGTTCTCTGTTAGCGTTCTCGAGTGCTTTGCGAGGCTGGCGGTCAACATATCCGACAGCAGCCCGGACATGATGGCAGGACGCAAGAAATCGTCGAGGCGCTCCAGGCCTTTCGCAACCAAACCAGTATTCACGTCGAAGAAGAAGTCATACACGTCTTGCATCGCAAGCTCGAAATCCTTCGATCGGAGCTCGAACGGCAACGAGGCATTCTTGCTGAACTTCGAGCCGTCTACGGTATTGCGCTTGATCGGCATCCCGGAGCGCCCCGATCGCCCCCGCCTACTCGAGCCTAGGACTTATCGCAACGCCGCGTTGATCTTCTCCAGCATCCCGCTCCCCGGGCAAAGCTCCTTCTCCCCGAGCTTGTTGAACGCCCCCTCGTAGGTCTCGAGGTGCGCGTGCAGGTCCTGCGCATCCGGCTTGACGTACAGCAGCCCGGTCAGCACTTCCCCCTTCTCCGCCGCCCGAGCGATGTGGGTGATGGCGTTGATCTTGTCCGACGGATCGTAGGAAGCGTCGAGCTTCCGCAGTTTGATGATCGACCCGTCATGCTGCGGAACCTCGATCACACCGCCTTCCGAATAATCCACCGTGATCGCCTCCCGGTTGGGCCAGAAGTCGAGCCGGTTGACCGCCTCGTTGTGCTCGCGCACGTAGTCGTAGCTCTTGGTGGAGCCGGTATGGTTGTTGAACGCAACGCAGGGAGAAATGACATCGATGAAGGCGGCCCCCGAATGGGCGATCGCCGCCTTCACCAGCGGCACGAGCTGCTTCTTGTCCCCGGAGAACGACCGCGCCACGAAGCTCGCCCCCATCAGCAGCGCCAAAGACACCGTATCCACCGGCGCATCGGTGTTCACCTGCCCCCGCTTCGCCTTCGACCCCATGTCCGCGGTCGCCGAGAACTGGCCCTTGGTGAGCCCGTACACCCCGTTGTTCTCCAGGATGTAGGTCATGTTCACGCCCCGCCGCATGACGTGCGCGAACTGCCCGAGGCCGATGGAGGCCGAATCCCCGTCCCCCGACACGCCGATGTAGATGAGCTCGCGGTTGGCGAGGTTCGCCCCGGTAAGCACGGAAGGCATCCGCCCGTGCACGGTGTTGAACCCGTGCGACTGCCCGAGGAAGTAATCAGGAGTCTTGGACGAGCACCCGATCCCCGAGAGCTTCGCCACCAGATGGGGCTGGATATCGAGCTCCCAGAACGCCTGGATGAGCGCCGCGGAAATCGAGTCGTGCCCGCACCCGGCGCACAGGGTAGACACCTTCCCCTCGTAGTCCCGCCGCGTGAAGCCGAGCCGGTTCTTCGGCAGCGTGGGATGGTGGAGCCTCGGCTTCGCGACGTAGGTCATGCCGCCTTGTCCTTGCGGATCGGCCGCACGTTGAGCGCGGCCACGATCTGCGCGATCTCGCTCGCGATGAAGCGCGCCGTGATGGGCGTGCCGTCGTAGTGCAGCACCGAGATGAGGCTCGCCGGGTTGATGCCGGCGTCGTTCACGAGGAGCGTCTTGATCTGCGCATCCCGGTTCTGCTCCACCACGAACACCTTGGAGTGCGAGGCCACGAAGTCGAACAGCTCATCCTGGAACGGGAACGCCCGCACGCGCAGCGCGTTGATGAAGATGCCTTTCTCGGCGAGCGCTTCGAGCGCCTCGTGCATCGCGGGGCTGGTAGAGCCGTAGTAGATGACGCCGAACCTCGCCGGCTCCCTGGAAGGCGTGAGCACGGGCCTGGGCACCAGCGCCTTCGCGGTCTCGAACTTCTTCTGCAGCCGCTGCATGTTGTAGACGTAGTCCGGCCCCGCCTCGGAGTACCGCGCGTAGGGGTTCCGGCTGGTGCCGCGCGTGAAGTAGGCGCCGCGCTTCTCGTGCGTGCCGGGGAGCGTCCTCCAGGGGATGCCGTCGCCGTCCACGTCGAGGTAGCGCCCGAACTCCTTGCCGCTTTCCAGCTCCTCGCGGCTCATGACCTTGCCGCGGTCGTACCTGCGCGAGTCGTCCCACTTGAAGGGCGCCGCGAGCCGCTGGTTCATGCCGATGTCGAGGTCGGTCATGAGGAAGACGGGCGTCTGCAGGCGATCCGCGAGGTCGAGCGAGAGCGCGGCGAACTCGAAGCACTCGTGCGGATCCTCGGGGAAGAGCAGCACGTGCTTGGTGTCCCCGTGCGAGGCGTAGGCGCAGGCGAGCACGTCGGACTGCTGCGTGCGCGTGGGCATCCCGGTGGAGGGGCCGCCCCGCTGCACGTCGATGATGGTCACCGGGATCTCGGCGAAGTACGCGAGCCCGATGAACTCGCTCATGAGCGAGATCCCCGGCCCCGAGGTGGCGGTGAACGCGCGCGCCCCGTTCCACCCCGCGCCGGTGACGATGCCGATCGAGGCGAGCTCGTCCTCGGCCTGGATGATCGCGAACTTGTTCTTGCCCGTGGCCTTGTCGACGCGCAGCCGCGAGCAGTAGCGCTGGAAAGCCTCCGCGAGCGAGGAGGACGGCGTGATCGGGTACCAGGCGCAGACCGTGGCCCCGCCGTAGACGCAGCCGAGCGCCGCGGCCGCGTTGCCGTCGATGAAGACCTTGTCGCCCACCGCATACGCCCGCTTCGCCTTTAATCCGCATGCATCCTTCAGGTGCGTGCGCGCGTGCTCGAGGCCCATCTGCAGGGCGTTCAAGTTGGGCTTGAGGAGCTTCTCCTTGCCCTTGTACTGCTCGCCGATCAGCTCGGCGATCACGCCCGGCTCCACGTCGAGCAGCGCCGCGAGCGCGCCCACGTAGATGATGTTCTTGAAGAGCTGGCGCTCGCGCGCATCGGTGTAGGTGGCGTTGCACATCTCGGTGAGCGGCATGCCGATGACGTGGATGTCGTCGCGGAACTTCGAGGGCGCGAGTGCCTTGGTGTTGTCGTAGAAGAGGTAGCCCCCGGGCTCGATCTCCTCCACGTCCTGGTCCCAGGTCTGCGGGTTCATCGCCACCATCAGGTCCACGCCCCCGCGCCGCCCGACCCACCCGGACTCGCTGACGCGCACCTCGTACCAGGTCGGCAGCCCCTGGATGTTGGAGGGGAAGATGTTCCTCGGGCTCACCGGGATGCCCATGCGAAGGAACGACTTCGCGAACAGCTCGTTCGCCGAGGCCGAGCCCGAGCCGTTGACGTTGGCGAACTTGAGGACGAAATCGTTGACCGCCTCGATGCGCTTCGTCATCTCAGGCGGCCTTCCGTTTGAGCGGCGCGCGGCACGCCGGCCCCGCGTGCGCCAGGTCGAGCAGGAACTTCTGCATGTCCCAGGCCCCCGTAGGGCAGCGCTCGGCGCACAGCCCGCAGTGCAGGCACACGTCCTCGTCCTTGACCATGACGCGCGTGGTCTTGAGCGCCTCCGACACGTAGAGGTCCTGGCCGCGGTTCTTCGCCGGGGCGTTGAGCCGCCCCCTGAGCTCGGCCTCCTCGCCGTCGGGCACGAAGGAGATGCAGTCCATCGGGCAGATGTCTACGCAGGCGTCGCACTCGATGCACTGCTTGGCGGTGAACACGGTCTGCACGTCGCAGTTGAGGCAGCGTTGTGCTTCCTTCCATGCCGTCGCCGCATCAAATCCGAGTTCCACTTCCATCTTCACGTTGCGCAGCGTCGCCTTGATGTCCGCCCAGGGCACCTTGAAGCGCGCGTCGTTGGCGATCTCGTTGTCGTAGCTCCACTCGTGGATGCCCATCTTCTGCGACATCAGGTT
>CAZOWR010000040.1:0-17058 GCA_964583645.1 uncultured Enterobacteriaceae bacterium | reverse complement strand
ACGATCGGGTAGTTGCGAAGCACGCTGTGCTTCTTCTGCGTGATGTCGCGGATGAACAGGAAGGCGAGTCCCGCGATCAGCACGAAGCCGATCAGCGTGCCGATGCCGTACGAGAGGACTCCCATCACCATTGGCTGCTCCCTCCGAGCGCCAATGATAGGCGAAAAATCAGGGCCCTGCGCTCAGGACTTCAACCTGCGCACGACGTCGTAGATCTCGGCGGCGTGGCGCCTGGGATTGACGCCGTAGGCGGCGTGCCGGATGACGCCCTTGCGGTCGATGACGAAGGTGGAGCGCACCAGGCACTCGCGCCGCACGCCGTCGGTCTCCTTCTCCTGCAGCACGCCGTACTGTCGGCACACCTCGCCCTCGGGGTCCGAGAGCAGCCCGATCGACAGCCCGTGCTTGTCGCGGAACGCGGCGTGCGTCAGGCAGTCGTCGCGCGAGACGCCGAGGATGACGCAGTTGCAGCGGTCGAACTCGTCGCCGTGGTCCGAGAACTGCGTCGCCTCCAGCGTGCAGCCCGGCGTGCCGTCGCGCGGATAGAAGTAGAGCACGATGTTCTTCTTGCCGATGAGCGACGCGAGGTCCACCGTCTGCATGTCGGCGTCGGGCAGCTGGAAAACTGGCGCGCGTTGTCCCGGTTGCAGCATCTTGGTCGCTGCGCGGGATTCTATGCCGGCGCTCGCGTTTGACAAGCCCCGGCGCGCGCGCATTGTCGCAGCGTTGCCACAACGTCGCGCCGATATAATCAATCAATGGAACAAACGCTGCTAGGTGGCTTGTCGGCGAAAGAGTTTTTTCGCCGGCACTGGCAGAAGAGACCACTCCTGGTGCGCGGCGCGCTGCCCGGCTTTCGCGGCGTGCTCGGCGAGCGCGCGCTGTTCGACCTCGCGGCGCGCGCCGACGTCGAGTCGCGCCTGGTGGAGCGGCGCGGCGCGCGCTGGAAGGTGAGCGAGGGTCCGTTCGGGCGCGGGCGCCCGGCGCGCGCGGCGGGCCGCGACTGGACGCTGCTGGTGAGCGGGGTCAATCATCACTGCGCGGCGGCCGAGCGCCTGCTGCGGCGCTTCGCATTCGTTCCCGAGGCGCGCCTGGACGACCTCATGGTGAGCTACGCCGCGCCCGGCGGCGGCGTCGGGCCGCACTTCGACTCGTACGACGTGTTCCTCGTCCAGGGCCCCGGGCGGCGCGTCTGGCGCCTCGCGCGCGCGCGCCCCTGGCGGCTCGTGCCGGGCGCGCCGCTCAGGCTGATCGCCGGCTTTTCGCCCGAGGAGGAGCTGCTGCTCGAGCCCGGCGACCTGCTCTACCTGCCGCCGGGCTGGGGCCACGACGGCGTGGCGCTGGAGCCCGCCTTCACCTGCTCGGTGGGTTTCCGCGCGCCGCGCGGCGAGGAGCTGGGCGCGGCTTTCCTCGACTATCTGCACGAGCGCGGCCTGCCCGCGGCGGCCTACCGCGACCCGGGGCTGGCACCGAGCGCCCGCCGCGGCGCGATCGGCGATGGGCTCGCCCGCTTCGCCGCGCGGACGCTCGCGCGCATCCGCTGGGGCCGCGCGGACGTGGAGCGGTTCCTCGGGCGCTACCTCACGACGCCCAAGCCCCAGGTCGTGTTCGCGCGCCGCGCCGCCGGGCGCGCGCCCCCGCTCGCGCGCCGCGAAGCGGTGCTCGATGCGCGTACCCGCATGCTGTACCGGGGACGGCGCGTGTTCGTCAACGGCGAGGCGATCGAGTTGCGGGCGGCGCAGCGCGCCGCGCTGCGGCGGCTGGCCGACCGGCGCCGGGCGCCGGGGCAGAGCCTTGCCCGCGCCGGGCTCGCGGCACTAGTCTACGCTTGGTGGCGCGACGGCGCGCTGCGCCTGGAACGGGCCACGGCAACGCATGAGCGATGAGACACTGCAGCCGGAGTACCGGCGCTTCGACGGCGAGGCGGAGTTCCAGCACGCGGTCGACCAGCTGCTCGCGGTTCCCGGGCGCGAGCTGCGCGTCTTCGACCCGGACCTGCAGGGCCTGCGCCTGAATTCGCCCGCGCGCATCGAGCAGCTGGAGCGCTTCCTGCAGGCGAGCCGCACGCGGCGCCTCTATATCGCGCTGCACGATCCCGGTCACCTGACGCGCAGCTGCCCGCGCATGATGAACCTGCTCGCGCGCTACGCGCACGCCATCCAGATCCATCGCACGCACGAGGAGATCCGCAGCATCCAGGATGCGTTCCTGGTGCTCGATGCGAGCCACTACGTGCGCCGCGCGGTAGCGGAATTTTTCCGCGGCGCGATCGGCGTGCGCGACGAGACCGAGGGGCTGGCGATGCGCT
Source organism: uncultured Enterobacteriaceae bacterium (assembly GCA_964583645.1). GTDB lineage: Bacteria > Pseudomonadota > Gammaproteobacteria > Burkholderiales > SG8-39 > RBG-16-66-20. Next base: position 14,750 of record CAZOWR010000040.1, on the reverse strand, counting down.
CGCGCTTCCTCGAGATCTGGGGCTCGTCCTACCCGGCGGTGTCCAGCACCACGGTGGGCCTGTAAAACCCTTACGTTGTTCTCCTTAGTCTGCGTATAATTGCGGCCGCGGCCGGACCATGGCCGCAACCCCTACTTAACTTATTGACAGGACAAGAGAAAGATGACGAAGTCGCTGCTGATCGCCGCCGCCCTGGCGGTGGCCCTCGCCGCGTGCGGCAAGGAAGAGCCGGCCAAACCGACCCCGCCGCCCCCGCCCCCGGCGAAGGAGATGAAGAAGGAGGAGCCGAAGAAAGAAGAACCCAAGGCGGAGGCCCCGAAGGCCGAGGAGCCGAAGAAGGACGAGCCGAAGGCCGAGGCGCCCAAGATGGAAGAGCCGAAAAAAGAAGAGCCGAAGAAGTAGGCCGGGTACCTTCGGGAGAAGCGGCGGCACCCCGCGAGGGGTCCGCCGTTTTTTCAGCCGAGCGCGCGCCAGCCGCAGCCCGAGTCCTGCGTCGCGACGCCGATCCAGGCCGGAGCGCAGCCGAGCGCGCCCGCGAGGGCGGCGCGCGCCAGCTCCGGACGGTTGTTCTGCTGCGACAGGTGCGCCGCGATCACGTGCTGCAGCCGCGAGCGCTCGAGCGACCCCAGCAGGCGCGCGGCGGCGGCGTTGGACAGGTGCCCGAACGGCCCCGCGATCCGCGCCTTGAGCCACGCGGGGTAGGTCCCGGAGCGCAGCATCGCCTCATCGTGATTGCACTCGAGCACCAGCGCGTCGAGTTCCGAGAGCGCGGCCTCGACCTGCGGCGCGCCGGTGCCAAGGTCGGTCAGCACGCCGAGCCTGGCAGCCCCGTCGGAGAGCACGTACTGGACCGGCTCGCGCGCATCGTGCGGCACGGCGAAGGGCCAGATCTGGAGGTCGCCCAGCGCGAACGGCGAGCGCGGGTCGAAGACGCGCAGCGCCACGCCCTCGGCCGAGTGGCGCTCCGCGAGCAGGCCATGCAGCGTGCCCTCGGTGAGCCATACCGGCAGCGCGTGCCGGCGCGCGAAGCCGAGGGCGTGCCCGGCGTGATCGCCGTGCTCGTGGGTGAGCAGGATCGCGCGCAGGTCGCGCGGGCGCGAGCCCGGCGTGCGCGAGGCGTCGCGCGGCCTCGCGCGGCGCCAGGCCGCAGTCGAGCAGCACGCGGGTGCCGCCGGCCTCGGCGACGAGGCAGTTGCCCTTGGAGCCGCTGGCGAGCGCCGCGAAGCGCAGCGTCACCTCAGCTGCTCGTGGAGCAGCGAGATGATGCGCTTCGCGGACTGGGAGCCGTCGGCCTGGCCGTCCTTGGTGAGCACCTGCACCACGCACTTGCCGGCAAACTGGCGGATGTGCACGCGGTACTGCTCGGCCTTCACCTTGGGCTGCGACGGCTTCCAGAAGGCGAGCTTGGAGAGCAGGCCGGGCTTCTCGGCGTCCTTGCGCGCCATGTCGGCCTCGGGATCGGCGTAGCGCACGAAATACTGCCCTTTCTGGCGGTCCCGGTCCTCCACCGTGAATCCCACCCGGTCGAGCGCGAGGCCGACGCGGCGCCAGGCGCGGTCGAACGGCTCGAACACCTCGAGGTTCTCGAAGCCGCCGATGCCCTTGCTGAGCGCGGCCCGGTGCGGCTGGGCGGCGACCGCGATCTGCAGCTTCGCCTTCTCCTCCTGCGCGCCCAGGCGCACCATCAGGCGGCGCAGGAACTCGGCCTCGAGATTGGGGTCAGGCTCGCGCGGCTGCCATGTCGTCGAAGCGGCGGAGGCGCTGGTGTAGACCTCGTACATGCCGCGGTGGCTGATGTAGACCTCGGTGTGGCCCTGGTCGGTGCGCTCGAAGCGGGTACGGAACTTGTCGCGCTCGGGTGTCGAGTAGACCTGCTCGATCAGCTTGCCGAGGGTCGAGCGCAGCCAGTCCTGCGGGATCTTGGCGCGGTTCTCCGCCCAGTCGGTCTCCATCACGCCCGCCTCGGGGTTGTCGAGCGCGATGAGGAAGCCGTTCTCCAGCCAGAAGTCGCGCACCAGCGTCCACACCTTCTCCGGCGGCTCGGCGATCACCAGCCAGCGCTGCGTGCCGGCGCGCTCGATGCGCATCTTCTCGATCGCGGGCAGCACCGAGGTGTTGCCGGCCTTCGCCTGCTCGGCGCGCCCCGACTGGTATTCCGAGAGCGTGGCCGAGCCCTTGCCGGTCTGCGGCACCACGTAGCGGTTGTCGCGGCTCGGGCTGGTGAGGTCGGGCGGGATCTCGAGGGGCGGCAACTGGCCGGCCGACTTGTAGTCGACCTTCTTGCCCTCGAGAATCTCGCTCGCGGTCTGGCAGCCGCCGAGCAGCGCCGTGGCGGCGGCGAGCACCGCCAGGCGCTTCATGCGCGCTTCTCGACCACGCGCAGGGGCAGGCCGATGCCCGCCTCGGCGAGCGCCTCGCGCACCGTGTCGTGGCAGCGCTCCGAGAGCGGCGCGAGCGGCAGGCGCAGGCCCCCCTCGATGAGCCCCATCTGCGCCATGGCCCACTTCACCGGGGCGGGGTTGGTCTCCACGAACAGCCGTTGGTGCAGGGGCAGCAGCCTGAGGTTCAACTCGCGGGCCTTCTTCACGTCGCCCACGAGCGCCGCCGCGCACATCTCGTGCATCAGGCGCGGCGCGACGTTCGCGGTCACCGAGATCACGCCGTGGCCGCCGAGCAGGACGAGGGCGAGCGCGGTCGCGTCCTCGCCCGAGTAGATCGCGAAGTTGCGCGGCGCGCGCCGGATGAGGTCCGAGCCGCGCTCGATGCTGGCGGTGGCGTCCTTGATGCCGATGATCCCGGGCAGCTGCGCGAGGCGCAGCACGGTATCGTTGTGCAGGTCGGTGACGGTGCGCACCGGCACGTTGTAGAGCAGCATCGGGAGATCCACGGTCTCCGCGATCTTGCGGAAGTGCCGGTACAGGCCCTCCTGCGTGGGCTTGTTGTAGTAGGGCACCACCGAGAGGCAGCAGGTGGCGCCGGCCTGCTTCGCCGACGCGGTAAGCTCGATCGCCTCCGCGGTCGAGTTGCCACCGGTGCCGGCGATCACCGGGATGCGGCCCTTGGCGTGCGCCACCGCGACGCGGATCAGCTCCTTGTGCTCGTCGAAGTCCACCGTCGGCGACTCGCCCGTGGTACCCACCACCACGATGCCGTCGGTGCCCTCTGCGATGTGCCAGTCGATGAGGCGCTTGAAGCGCGCGATGTCGAGGCGGCCGTCCTCCAGCATCGGGGTGACGATCGCGACCAGGCTGCCGGTGATCATGGAATGGGCTTTCCCGTCGAGCGGATAACCCGCAATTCTATCCCCTGGGCGGCGCGGCCGCGCAAAGTCTTTGCGTCACCGCCCGCCTGGGCTGCGCCACCTCGCCTTCCTCGAAGCCGAGCACGCGCAGCCCCGCGAACGCCTCGAGCAGCTCGCCCGGGTGTAGCAGGAACTCGGGCTTGGACGGCCGCCCGAAGCGTTCGTTCCCCAGCATGAAGGTCTCGTAGATGAGGATGCCGCCGGGAGCGAGCGACTCGGCGAGCCGCGCGAGCAGCGGCCGGTAGAGATAATTCGTCACCACCACGCCCTCGAAGCGCTCGCCTGCGAGCGGCCACGGGCTGCCCTGCTCCAGGTCGGCGAGGACGAAGCGCGCCCCGGGGATGTCCCGCGGCTCCCGGTCCAGCGCGACGACCCTCAGGCCCCGCGCGAGGAACAGCCGGGCATGGCGACCGCGCCCGCAGGCGAGGTCGAGCACCGTGCCGTGCGTGACGAGCGGCGCCCAGCGCGCGACCCAGGCCGAGGGCGCGACAATGTCGTGTGGCCCCATTCGCGCGAGTCTAGACCATGCCCATCGAGACCATCCGCTTCCCCGGCGCACAGGGCGCCGAGCTCGCCGCGCGCCTTGACACGCCCGTCGGCCCGCCGCGCGCCTACGCCGTCTTCGCGCACTGCTTCACCTGCTCGAAGGACTCGAAGGCCGCCGCCTACGTGAGCCAGGCGCTCGCCGGCCACGGCATCGCCACGCTGCGCTTCGATTTTTCGAGCCTCGAGTTCAGCGCCAACCTCGACGACCTGCTCGCGGCGGCCGACTGGCTGCGCCGCGAGCGGGCCGCGCCGCAGATCCTCGCCGGGCACAGCCTGGGCGGGGCGGCGGTGCTGGCCTGCGCCGCTCAAGTCCCCGAAGCGCGCGCGGTCGCCACGATCGGCGCCCCGTTCGATCCGGCGCACGTCTTGCGTCTCGTCGCCGCAAGCGGCGACGAGATCATGAAGAAAGGCGAAGGCGAAGTGAATATCGGCGGGCGACCGGTCCGGATCAGCGCACGGTTCTTCCGCGATCTCGGCGCGCTTCAGCCCGCCGAGACAATCGCCAGCCTGCGCAAACCGCTGCTCGTATTCCATTCGCCGGCGGACACGATCGTCGACATCGACAACGCCTCGAAGATCTTCCTCGCCGCGAAGCACCCGAAGAGCTTCGTCTCGCTCGACAGGGCCGACCACCTGCTGACGAAGCAGGAGGACGCCCGGTACGCCGCTGCCGTGCTCGCAGCCTGGGCCTCCCGCTACATCGATCCCGGGGCGGCGCAGGGCGAAACGGTCCCGGGGGTGCGCGTCGCCGAGGCCGGCGAAGGCAGGTTCGCGCAGCTCGTCGCGGCGGGCCGGCACCGGTTGCGCGCGGACGAGCCCGAGTCGGCGGGCGGCGAGGACAGCGGCCCGGGTCCCTACGAGCTGCTGCTCGCCGGGCTGGGCGCCTGCACCTCCATGACCGTGCGCATGTACGCCGAGCGGAAGAAGTGGCCGCTCGAACGCGTGACCGTGGACCTGAAGCACGGGAAGGTGCACGCCACCGACTGCGCCGAGTGCGAGACGCGGGAGGGACACCTGGACCGCATCGAGCGGGTGATCACGCTGCAAGGCGCCCTGGAGGACGCGCAGCGTGCGCGCCTGCTGGAGATCGCCAACCGATGTCCCGTGCACCGCACGCTGCGCAGCGAGGTCTGGATTCAGACCTCGCTCGCGCGGTGACTCAGCGCACCAGGGCGACGCAGAACGCCCACGCCTCGCCGAACGCGACCAGCATCTCCGGCCCCAGGTAGGCGGAGAATACGGCCGCCGAGACCAAGGCGAGCACCGCCACGCCCGCGGCGGTCCACCAGAGCCGCCCGCGGTCCATCAGGCCGCCGCGGCCGCCGCCCGGCGCTCGGCGAGCGGCTTCTCGTTCACCGGCAGGTTGACGAGCGCGGCGAACACCCCCAGCCCGATCGAGATCGCGAGGGCGCCGGTGTAGCTTCCGGTCCGGTCGTAGAGCCAGCCGGCGAGCCACACGCCGATGAAGCTGCCGATCTGGTGGCCGAAGAACACGATCCCGGTGAGCGTCGCCATGTAGCGCAGGCCGAAGATCTGCGCCACCAGGCCGTTGGTGAGCGGCACGGTGGAGAGCCACAGGAACCCGATGATCACGGCGAACGCGTAGAGCGTGGGCTGCGAGAGCGGGAGGGCCACCAGCAGGGTGATCGCGAGCGCGCGCACGGTGTAGATCGCCGCGAGCAGGTACTTCTTGCTGAAGCGCCCGCCCAGCACCCCGGCGCTGAACGCGCCGATCATGTTGAAGAGGCCGATCAGCGCCAGCGCCGCCATGCCGTGCTCGGGCTTCAGCCCGTTGTCCACCACGAACGAGGGCAGGTGCACCGTCAGCATGGCGATGTGGAAGCCGCACACGAAATAGCCCCAGAAGAGCAGGTGAAAGCCGCGCTCGCGCAGCGCCTCGTGCAGCGCCGCGCCGAGCGACTGCTGGGCCCCCGGATGCGGCACGCCCCTGCCGCGCATGAACACGGCGAGCGGCACGATGAGCGCCGCAAGGCCGGCCAGCCCGAGCAACGCCACGTGCCAGTCGAAGCTCGAGATGAGGAGCTGCGAGACCGGCAGGAACACGAACTGGCCGAACGAGCCGGCCGCCGTGGCGATGCCGAGCGCGGCGCTGCGCCGCTCGGGCGGGGTCACGCGGCCGACGACGGCGAGGACCGTGGCGAAGGTCGAGCCCGAGAGCGCCAGCCCGATGAGAAATCCCGAGCCCAGGTGCAGCGCGAGCGCGGTCTCGGTGAACGCCATCGTCACCAGCCCGGCGACGTAGAGCAGGCCGCAGCCGGCGACCACGCGCCCCGCGCCGTGGCGGTCGGCGATGCCGCCGGCGAACGGCCCGAGCGCACCCCACACCAGGTTCTGGATCGCCATCGCGAGCGAGAACACCTCGCGCCCCCAGCCGTTCTCCAGGCTCATCGGCTGCAGGAACAGGCCGAAGCCGGCGCGCGCGCCGAACCCGACGCACAGGATCAGGCAGCCCGCGGCCAGCACCGCCCCCGGGCTGAAGCTTCTCACCTGCGCCTCGCCAGGAAGAACAGCGGGATGCCGGCGAGCATCACCACGACCCCGAGGAGCACCATGTTGCCGAACTTCGGGCCGTAGTCCGCGAGCGCGTAGTCGATCGTAGAGTAGATCATGTAAAGGCACATCAGGCAGAAGACGATCGGGATGGCCGGGTACCCGGGCACCCGGAACGCGGGCGCCTCCGCGGTACGCTTGCGGAACACGAACAGGGTCAGGCCCGCGAGCAGAAAGAAGGTCCAGAACACCGGCGCCGTGTACTCGACCATGGCCTGAAAGCCGTCGCGCGTGAACGAGGCGGCCCACACCAGCAGCAGCGCGATCGCCCCTTGCAGCAGCAGCGCGTTGGCGGGCGTACTGCCCGACTCGCGCCAGCGCCCGAGCCGGGTGAAGGCAGCGAAGTCGCGCCCGAACGCCCAGGTGGTGCGCGCGCCCGTGAAGATCGCCGCGTTCATGGTGGTGAGCGCCGAAAGACATACCACGAGCGCGATCAGCTCGGCGCCCCTCGCCACCGGCAGGAGCCGCATCAGGTCCGCCGCCACCGCCTTGGACTCGCGCATGCCGCCCAGGCCGAGCGCCGCGACGTAGCCGATGTTCGCCAGCAGGTAGAGCGCGGTCACTGCGAGGATGCCGGCGACGAGGATGCGCATCATGTTGCGCCGCGCCTCGCGCACCTCGCCCGCCAGGTAGGCGGCCTCGTTCCAGCCGCCGAAGGTGAACAGCACGAAGATCATCGCCAGACCGAAGGACCCCGCCGGGGCGCCGGCCGGCGCGGGTTTCGGACTGCCCCCCGTGACGATCGCCGCGACCGCGAGCAGCACCATCGCCGCGATCACCGTCACCTGCGCCACCTTCTGCAGGGTCTTTGAAGGCACCGTGCCGGAGACGTTGAGCGCGGTGAGCGCGGCGACGCCGAGCGCGGCGTAGACGGCGGAGCTCTTCTCGCCCAGGCGCAGGATCTCGGAGGCGTAGTCGCCGAAGGCGAAGGCCACCGCCGCGATCGCTCCGGTCTGGATCACGGTCATGCGCGACCAGGCAAAGAGAAACGCCGCGCCGCGCCCCAGGCCGCGCGCCAGAAAGGTGTACTCGCCGCCCGTCTCGGGGTGGCGCGAGGCGAGCTCGGCGTAGACCAGAGCCCCGCACAGCGACGCCGCGCCGCCCAGCAGCCACGCCAGCAGGAACTCGGTCGCGCCCGCGGTGTTGCCGGCTACCAGCGAAGGCAGCTTGAAGATGCCCACCCCGATCACCATGCCCATGGTGAGGAAGATCCCGTCGGGCACCGAGAGCAGCTGCCTCGGCCCTGGGCTCACCGCGTTCGCGTCGCGATCCATGGATAGGTCCTTTGCTCGTTGCCGTCGGAGATCTGCAGCTCGCCCGCGATCCGGTCCCCCTGAAGCGTACCGGCGAACAGGTGGTGCCAGGCTCTGGTCCCGATGATGCCGGTGACCACGATCTTGACCTCGTCCCCGCGCAGGCGGCTCGCGCGCACCAGCAGGTCGCGCCCTTGTGCAAGCGTGTCGACCTCGAGCCCCTGGTAGCGCTGCGCGATGCGGAAGCGCCAGCGGCCTGCGTGCTGCGGTATCTCGCTCGTCCACTCGCCCGCGGCATTGCCCGGCACTACCCAGAGCTCGATGCGCGAGAGCCCGTCGATGCCCACCGCCTTCTCCGGCGCGCGTATCTCCAGGCGCTCGTCGGCGGGCCAGTCGCCGATGCCGCCGTCGTGCGAGACGATGCGCGTGCCGGGCCTGAGCCTGAGCAGCCGCGGCAGGAGCTTTGCGTTGATCTCCGGCAGCAGGTACATCGTCACCACGCTTGCGCCCGAGAGGTCGGTCTCGAACAGGTCGCGCTTCTCGAAGCGCGCGCGGCCAACAACCCCGGCGCGGGCGGCGTTCTCGGTGGCCGCCTCCACGAGGCGCGGGTCGATGTCGACTCCAAGGCCGCTTGCGCCGCGTTTCGCGGCCTCGATCACGATGCGCCCGTCCCCCGAGCCCAGGTCGATCAGGTAGTCGCCGCGCTTCACGTCGGCCATGCGCAGCATGCGCTCGACGACCTCCATCGGCGTGACGACGTAGGGCACGGTGCCGTCGTCCCAGGACCAGGATTGCGCAGCGGCGGCGCCCGCCCACAGCAGCAGCGGCAGTAGCAGCGTTCTCAAGCGGTTAGAATCCTGCGGCAGCGCCCCGGTAGCTCAGTGGATAGAGCATCCCCCTCCTAAGGGGAAGGTCGCACGTTCGATTCGTGTCCGGGGTGCCATTGGTCGAACGCGAGTATGCCCGAAAACCCGCCAGCGCCCGCGCTGAGCATCGTCCTGCCGGTCTTCAACGGCGGGCGGTTTCTCGCCGCGGCGCTCGACTCGCTGCTGGCGCAGACCTACGCCGACTTCGAGCTGCTCGCCTCCGACAACGGCTCGACCGACGACACGCCAGCGATCCTCGCGCGCTACGCGGCGCGCGACCCGCGCCTCCGGCTGCACCGGTTCGCGCGCAACCTCGGCGCTGCGAGGAATTTCAACCACCTCTTCCCGGCGGCGCGCGGCCGCTACTTCAAGTGGGCGGCGCACGACGACCTGTGCGCGCCGCGCTACCTGGAAGCCTGCATCGGGGTCCTCGAGTCCGACCCCTCGGTGGCGCTCTGCCACAGCCTCTCGGGTCGTATCTACGCCGATGGCAGGCGCGGCGCGCCCTACGCGGAGGATGGCGGCTTCGACGACCCGGACCCGGTGCAGCGGTTCCGCAGGCTGGTGACAGTGCCGCACCGCTGCATCGTGGTGTTCGGCGTGTTCCGCAGGGAGGCGCTCGCTGGAACGGCGCTGCTCGCGCCCTACGTGGGGTCGGACCGCAACCTGCTCGCCGAGGTCGGGCTGCGCGGCAGGCTCGCCTGCGTGCCCGAGACGCTGTTCCTCCGCCGCAGCCACGGCGCGACCTCGCTCGCGCAATACCCGGACGAGCAGGCGCGCATCGCCTGGTTCGATCCCGCGCTCGCGGGACGGCCGAGCTATCCCCTGCACCGCAACGTCCGGGAATACCTCGCCTCGGTCGCGCGCGCGCCGCTTGCGCCGGACCAGAAGGCGGCCTGCGAAGCGATCGTCAAGGACTGGGTGCGCCGGGGGCGCCACTACAGCGGCGCGCCGGTGCGCGAGCTGTACGCGCGCGAGCGCGAGCGCCTGAAGGCGCGCGCGTGAGCCGCATTCCAGCCGGCATGAAGTGCGCGATCCTCGCGGGCGGCACCGGAAGTCGGCTCGGCGAGCAGACCCAGCTCAAGCCCAAGCCGATGGTCGAGATCGGCGGCCGACCGATCCTCTGGCACATCATGCGGCACTACGACCGCTACGGCGTGCGCGACTTTGCGATCGCGCTGGGCCACCTCGGCGAGGTCATCAGAAACTACGGGTTCACGGAGCCCGGCTGGACGGTGCGGCTCGTCGACACGGGCGAGGCCACGCTCACCGGCGGGCGCATCAAGCGCCTCGCCCCGCACCTTGCCGGCGGCGCCTTCTTCCTCACCTGGGGCGACGGCGTCAGCAACGTCGACCTCGAGGCGCTGCATGCCTTCCACAAGTCGCACGGACGCCTTGCCACGCTCACCGCCGTGCACCCGCCGGCGCGTTTCGGCCATATCGAGCTCGATGGCGACCGGGTCACCGAGTTCTCGGAGAAGCCCCAGGCACGCGAGGGCTGGATCAGCGGCGCCTTCTTCGTGCTCGAGCCGGGCGTGCTCGACTATATCGACGGCGACCAGACGGCCTTCGAGCACGAGCCGCTCAGCCGGCTCGCGCGCGAGGGCCAGCTCATGGCGTTCCGGCACGCCGGCTTCTGGCAGTGCATGGACACGCCGCGCGACCGCGTGCTGCTCGAGAAGCTCTGGTGCGAGGGCGCGGCACCGTGGAAGACCTGGGCCTAAGGTCGTGAAGGTCGTCGTCACCGGGAACCGCGGCTACGTCGGCGCGCTGCTCTGCCCGCTGCTGCGCCGCCTCGGGCACGAGGTGTCGGGCATCGACTCCGACCTCTTCCGGGGCTGCTCTTTCGGCGCCGAGCCCGAGGCGGTGCCGACGCTCGCGCTCGACGTGCGCGACCTGGCTCCCGCGCATTTCGCGGGCGCCGACGCTGCGGTGCATCTCGCGGCGCTCTCGAACGACGCCCTCGGCGCGCTCGACCCGCGCCTCACCGACGCCGTCAACCATCGTGGCGCGGTGGCAGCGGCGCAGGCCGCCAAGCGCGCGGGCGTGCGCCGCTTCGTGTTCGCGTCCTCGTGCAGCGTCTACGGCGCGGCGGGCGAGGCATGGGTGGACGAGCGCTCGCCGCTTCGCCCGCTGACGCCCTACGCCGTCTCGAAGGCCGCCGCCGAGGAGGCGATCGCGGCGCTCGCCGGGCGAGACTTCTGCCCGGTGTTCATGCGCGCCGCGACCGCCTACGGCTTTTCGCCGCGCATCCGCTTCGATCTCGTCGCCAACAATCTGGTGGCCTGGGCCCTCGCGACGGGCCGCGTGCTGCTGAAGAGCGACGGCCTGGCCTGGCGGCCGCTGCTGCACGTGGACGACTTCGCCGCCTCGTTCGCCGCGGCGCTCGAGGCGCCCGAGGCGGCCATCCGGGGGCGCGCCTACAACGTCGGCCGCACCGAGGAGAATTTTCTGGTGCGCGAGATCGCCGAGCGGGTCTGCGCTACGGTGCCGGGCTCACGCATCGAGTACAAGGCCGCAGGGCTCGCGGACCGGCGCAGCTACCGCGTCAATTGCGACCGGCTGCGCGCCGATATGCCGGGCTTTGGCGCCCGCTGGACGGTCGAGGCGGGCTTGCGCGAGCTGCTCGAGGCGCTGCGCGGGGCGCCGCCGCGGCCCGAGGAGTTCGAGGGCGAGCGCTACCAGAGGATCGCCCACCTGAAAGCGCTGCGCGCGCAGGGCCGCGTCGGGGCCGACCTGCGGCCCGCGGCGGCGATGGCATGAGGACGCGGGCGTTGAGCACGCCCTGCCCCGCCTGCGGCGCGGGCGAGCTGCGGCCGGTGCACCGGGAGGCGGGCGTGCCCGTGCACAGCTGCCTGCTCTTCGACACCGCGCAGGCGGCGCAGGCGCTCGCCACCGGCCGCATCGAGCTGGGGCTGTGCGGCCGGTGCGGCTTCGTCTCGAACATGGCGTTCGATCCCGCGGCCATGCGCTACGGCGAGCGCTACGAGGAGACCCAGGGCTACTCGGCGACGTTCCGAGCCTTCCACGAGCGGCTCGCGACTGCGCTCGAAGGCTGGGCGGGCGTGGCCGGAAGGCGCGTGCTCGAGATCGGCTGCGGCAAGGGCGAGTTCCTCGCGCTGCTCGCGCAGCGGGGCGCCGCCGCTCTGCACGGCTTCGACCCGGCCTACCGGGCGGGCCGCCTGGCGATCCCGGCCGGGGCGGATTTCCGCGTCGAGACGCGGCTGTTTCCGCCGCCGGAGGGGCCGGTGGCCGCGGACCTGGTGGTGTGCAAGATGACGCTCGAGCACATCCCCGCCCCGCTCGAATTCCTGAAGGCCGTCCGGGCCGCCGTGCGCTGGGGCCGCGGCGGCAAGCTTCTGCTGATGGTGCCCGATGCGGAGCGGATCTGGGCCAGCGCGGCGTTCGAGGACGTATATCACGAGCACTGCTCCTACTTCACGCGCGCGGCGCTCGCGGCGAGCCTCGCCTGCGCCGGGTTCGCGGTGGAGCACCTGGCGCGCGAGTACGGGGAGCAGTACCTCATCGCGCTCGCCTCGCCATCCCGCGGCGCGAAGCCCGCGCCGGTGCAGGCGGATCAGGCAGTGCTGGAGGACGCCGCGAGCTTCTCGCGACGCCGCGCTGCGGCGATCGAGGAGTGGCGCGCGCAGCTCGCCGCGGCCGGCGCAGGCCGCACGGCGCTCTGGGGATCGGGCTCGAAGGCGGTGGCGTTCCTCTCCGCGTGCCGTCCGGGCGGCGCGGTCCTGGGCGCCGTCGACATCAACCCCCACCGGCACGGCGCGCGCATCCCGCCGCAGGGCCACCGCATCCTCGCCGGCAGCGAGCTTGCGGGCTCGGGGGTCGGGCGCGTGGTCGCGATGAACGCCATCTACCGGCGGGAAATCCGCGCCTCGCTCGACGCTCTGGGGCTCGACGGGGTCAGGCTGGACGCGCTTCGAGCATGAACCGGCGCGTCCTGCTGGCCTGGGAAGCCGGCGCCGGCCACGGCCACGCGCGCCGCCTGGCGATCCTGGGCGAAGCGCTGCACGCCCGGCACTGGCGGGTCTCGCACTGCGGCCGCTACCTGGAGGCGGAGTTCGAACGGCTCGGCCGCTTCGCGGAGCATGTCTTCCAGGCCCCCATCGTGCGCGGCCGCGCGCTGCCCGGAGACCGGCTGCCGGCAGACTACGGCGAGCTCCTGGAGGTGATGGGCTTTGGCGCCGCGCAAAGCCTCGCGCCGCTGATCCGGGCGGATCGCGCGATCCTGGAGGCCTGCCGGCCGGACATCGTGATCGCCGACTTCGCGCCGGCGATGGTGCTGGCGGCGCGCGGCATCGCCCCGGTGCTCGTCGTGGGCGACGGATTCGTCGTGCCGCCTGCGCATCTCGCCGCGTTCCCGCCGCTGCGCCCGGGAGCTGCGCCGGGCGCCGGGCACCGGGACCTGAGAACCGCGCTCGGCGCGGTGCTCGGACCGGGCGCGAGGATCGGCGCGCTTGCGCTGCCGGCGCTGATCGGCGGTGACGCCCAGGTCGTCACGGTGCTCCCGGAATTCGACGTCTATGCGAGCTACCGCACGGAGTCCGCGGCAGGCCGGCTCGGGCCCCTGCCCCCGCCCTGTGCCCGATGGGAGGAGGACGCCGGCGTGATCTTCTACCTTGCCGGAGACTACCTGCCGACCGCAGGCCTGCTGCAGGCGATCGGGGAATCGGGCGCCAGCGCGCGCGGGTACATCCGCGGCGCCACCGGGGAACACGCCAAGATCGCCAGACAGTACGGGATCGAGCTGTCGGCGGAGCCGCTGCCGCTCGCGGAGTGCCTGAGCGGTGGACCGCTCGTGGCGCACCACGGCGGCATCGAGACCGTGCAGGAGGCGGCCGCGGCAGGATGCGCTCAGTGCCTGTTCCCCCGCCACCTCGAGCAGGCCGCCAACGCGGCCGCGGTGCGCGCCCACGGCCTCGGCATCGCGATCCCCTCGGGGGGCTTCGAGCGGGGGGACGCCGCGGCGAGGATCCGTGCGCTGCTCGCCGATCGCGCGGTGCGCGACGCCGCGATCGGCTTCGCCCGGCGCCTGCGCCGCCGCGACGGCTTGCGGCAGGTTCTTGCGGCAGTGCAATCCCTGCAGGAATCGGCGGCGGCGGGGCCGGCCGCCCCCGGATCGGGCGCCGGGGTTTAGAATGGCCTCTTGGGAGCAGGCTGGAGCGCTCCCTTCACCACAGGAGGAGGGTCCTGCAATGTTCAAACGTACGCTTTCCCTGCTGGCTGCCGGCTTGATGGCGACCGCCGGCACTGCGGCGTGGCCGCAGGTCAAGGAAATCCCCTGGGGCACCTCGGCGGTGGGTTCGGCGGGCCACAAGGCGCTCGTCGTGCTGGCCGAGGTGCTGAACCGCGAGATGCCGAAATACCGCGTCACGGTCCAGCCCGCGCCCGGCGCGATCATCACCGTGAAGGGCTACGCCACCGGCCAGTTCGAGGGCTACTACGGCGCCGACATCGCATTCTACGAGCTGGCCAACGACAGCAACCGCTTCAAGGGCTTCAAGCCCAGCATGAAGCGCCAGCCGGTGCAGTCGTTCTGGACCTTCACCGTGGAAGTCGGCACCGCGGTGCACTCGCGCGACAAGGCGAAGTTCAAGAGCTGGGCCGACCTCGCCGGCAAGCCCGTGTTCACCGGCCCGCTTCCCTGGGACGTGCGCGCCCATCTCGAGCGCGCCTACGGCGTGCTCGGCGTCAAGCACAACTATCGCCAGGTGGACCTCGCCGCCGCGGGATCGCTGCTGCAGAACCGCGGCATCGAGGCGTTCATCATCTACACCAACGCGGAGACCACCACCGCGCCGTGGATCGCCGAGGCGTCGCTCGCGGCTGACTGGGCGGCGCTCAATCCTACGGCGGGCGAGATCGCGGCCCTCAAGAAGGCCGGCTTCGCCGTCACCGAGGTGAAGCCGGCGGCGTTCAGGAAAGACGTGCACGCCGACACGGTGGTGCTGCTGCCCTTCTACTACGGCTTCCACGTCGGGCTCGAGGTGCCCGAGGCCGACATGTACCAGATGCTCAAGGTGATCGAGAAGAACGCAGGCGAGCTGGCCAAGGCCGACGGCAGCTTCGCGCAGATCGCGAAGGACATGCCGGCCATGCAGCGCCTCGGGGTCAACTCCTCGGTCGACCTCGTGCCGATCCACCCGGGGCTCGCGAAGTACATGCGCGAGAAGGGCGTCTGGGACGCGAAGTGGGACG
>CAZOWR010000039.1:0-17216 GCA_964583645.1 uncultured Enterobacteriaceae bacterium | reverse complement strand
CCTCGACCTCCAGGACCTCTTCCAGCTCTCCGACACGTCCAACGTGCTCACCGTCGAAGGCGACTCAACCGACAGCGTGACGATGGTGACCGACACCAGCTGGACCGACGAAGGAACCTCCGGCGGCTACCAGGTCTGGACGAACGGCGCGGCGACGCTGAGGGTCGCCGAGGCGATCACGACGGTCGAATTCGGGGTCTGACCCTGCGCCCCCGGGCGATCAGGCGGCGAACTCCTCCCAGGTGAGCGCCTGGACGCCCGGCGCGAGCGCGCGCGAGCGCGCGGGGGCACGCGGGGCGCGGTGGATCAGCTGCATCCGCACCGCGCGGCGGCTGCCGAACGCGGCCGCGAGCCTGCGCATCGGGGCGGCCATGTCCGGGGTCACCGTGCGCGAGGCCTTCGCCTCGATCAGCCGCACGGTGCCGGATTCGCCCGGGACCACGAAGTCCACTTCCAGCCCCTGGCGGTCGCGGAAGTGGTAGATCTCCCGCCGGCGGGCGGCGTTCGCCTGCGCCTTGACGAGCTCGGAAGCGACCAGGCCCTCGAACAGCGGCCCGAGGAACGGCGATCTCTCCAGCTCGGCGGCGGTCTCGATCCCGAGCAGGTGGCAGGCGAGGCCCGAGTCGGCGACGTAGAGCCGGGGGGACTTGATCAGGCGCTTGCCGAGGTTCTCAAACCAGGGCGGCACGACCAGGATCTGCCCCGTCGCCTCGAGGATGTCCAGCCACTTGCCGATGCCCGGGACGCTCATGCCGAGCGGCGCGGCGAGCTCGGTCTTGTTGAGCACCTGGCCGTGGCGCGAGGCGACGAGCGCGAGAAAGCGGCGGAACGTCGCCAGATCCTGCACCGCGCTGATCGCGCGCACATCGCGCTCCAGGTACGTCTGAAGATACGAGCTGAACCAGACGGCGGCCGCGCGCGGCCGCGCGAGCACCTCCGGGAAGCCGCCCCGCAGCAGGCCCACGCGCGGGCTTTCCCGGGCCGACATCGGCAGCAGTTGCAGCACCGCGGCGCGGCCGGCCATCGACTCGGTCACGTTGCGCATCAGCCCCGCCTCCTGCGAGCCGGTCAGGAACCATTGCCCGACGCGCCGCGGGGCGCGGTCGATGCGGCTGCGCACGTAGTTGAACACCTCGGGCACGTTCTGGATCTCGTCGAGGATCGCCGGCAGCCGCAGGCCGTCGAGAAAGCCCTGCGGGTCGGCGCGGAAGCGCGCCACCACGTCGGGGTCCTCGAACAGCCGGTAGCTCGCGCGCGGGAAGCAGTGCCGCAGCAGCCAGGTCTTGCCCGCCCGGCGCGGCCCGGTGAGGACGACCGCGGGGAAGGCGCGCGCCGCCTTCGCGAGCGGCGCTTCGAGGTCCCGGCGCAGGTAGCGCATGTGACAATTCTAAACTTGCAGTTTAGATATGTCACTCAGCCGGATCCGGCCGCGGCGCGCGCCCGGGGTCTGACCCTATTTTTCGGGGCGCTGGGAGAACGTCCGCCCGAACACGCCCTCCGCAATCCGGTTCTTGAGGATCTCGACCGACCCGCCCGCGATCATCCAGCCGCGGCAGCGGCGCAGGCAGTACTCGACCAGTTCCTCCTGACTGTAGCCCAGGCCCCCCATCACCTGCAGCGCCTCGTTCGCCACCTCGAAGCCCGCCTGGTTGCAGAAGGCCTTCGCGATCGCGGTTTCCTCCGCCGACGGAAAGCCGCGATCGGCGTTCGCCGCGGCGCGGTAGAGCAGCAGCTGCCCCGCGTCGAGCTTCATCTTCATGTCGGCGAACTTCCATTGCAGGCCCTGGAACTCGCAGAGCAGCCGCCCGAACTGCTTGCGCTGCATCGCCCACTCGCGCGCGCGCTCGAAGGCGTAGCGCCCGAGCGCGAGCGAGCGCGCGGTGTTGCCGATGCGCTCTACGTTGAAGCCGGCGATCTGCTTCTTGAAGCCGCCCTCCTTCAGCACCACCCTGTCCGCGGGCACGAAGACGTCCTCGAAATAAACCTGAGCCCAGTCCTCGCCCGACATGAACTTCGAGCGCTTGCCGAAGCGCACGCCCTCCGCCTTGGTGTCGATGAGCACCGAGCCGATCCCGCCGACACCGGGGCCGAAGCGCACGTAGGCGAGGTAGACCTCGGCGTAGGCCGAGTGCGTAGTGAAGACCTTACTGCCGTTGATTCGATAGCCGTCGCCGTCCGCCGTAGCGGAGGTCGTCAAGTCGGTCACCGCCGAGCCCGCCTCCGGCTCGGTCATCCCCACCGAGATCACCGCCTCGCCCGAGAGCAGGCGCTTGAGGAACCGCTCCTTCTGCTTCGGCGTGCCGTACTCGGCGAGCACGCGGATCGGCCCGAAGTTGCCCGCCTGCACCACGTCCGCGCTGCGGGGGCACACCGAGGCCACGGTCTCGATCGCGATGACGGCGTCCATGAGCGTGCCGCCCTGCCCGCCATCCGCCTCGGGAATCGTGATGCCGAGCAGCCCCTGCGCCGCCATCTTCCGAGCCGCGTCAAAGGGGTACTCGGCCGCGTGCGCCCGCTTGCGCGCGCCCGCGGCGAGCTCCTTTTCGGCGAAGCGCCGCACGGACTCCCGGAATTGCTCCTGCTCAGAAGTGAGGCGGAAGTCCATCGCTGGCGGCCGCGCCTATGCGGCCTGGTGGCCGCCCGCGGTCGACGTGAAGTAACCCTCCTTAGCCGCATCGAGGAATACCACCGCCACCAGCTCGCCGTCGGCGGCGTAGCTCTTGTGCACGTGCCAGCTCTCGGAGACCTCGCGCGCGACCGCCTTATCCGAGAAGCGCACTTCCAGGATGTCGTCCTCGTTCCAGTATGTGGCGTGCGTCACGTGCCCAATTGGGGGTCTGACCCCATTTTCTTCTAGCGCTTGCCGATGACCTTGGCGACCGCCGGGAAGTACTCGTGCCGGAAGCCCGCGTCGGCGGCGCGCTTGAGCAGCACGCGCGCGTTCATGGCCGAGGTGAGCTCGAGCCCCTCCTCGCGCGCGAGCTCGAGCGCGTAGCGCAGGTCCTTCATCGCGTACTCGACCGAGAACGCGCGCTCGGGGAATTCCTCGGGCAGCATCGCCTTCATGCCGTGGTGGCGCAGGGCGAAGCTGTCCGCCGAGCCCTTGGCGAGGGTCTCGAACACCAGCTCGGGCTTCAGCCCCGTGTGGCGCGCGAGCGCCAGCCCCTCGGCGACCGCCACCACGTTCTCGAACAGCACCAGGTTGTTGATCAGCTTCATCGCCTGCCCGGTGCCTGGGCCGCCGCAGTGCGTGACGTCGGTGGCGAAGCACGCGAGCAGCGGCTTCATGCGGTTGAAGGTCTTCTCCGTGCCTCCGACCATCACCGAGAGCGTGCCCGCCTCGGCCGCCGCGCGCGTGCGCGCCACCGGCGCGTCGAGAAACTGGATGCCGCGCGCGGAAAAGCGCGCGTAGAGGTCGCGCGTGAAGGCCACCGGCACCGTGGAGAGGTCGATGACGCAAGCCCCCGGGCGCAGGTGGGTGAGCAGGCCCCCGGCGCCGACGCACACCTTCTGCACCGGCGAGCGGCTCGGCAGCGACAGGAACACGATCTCGGAGCGCTCGGCGACGTCGCGCACCGACTCCGCGCTGCGCACGCCGTGCTCGGCGAGGCGCTCGAGCGGCGCGTCCTCGAGGTCGTAGGCGCAGACCTGCTGCCTGGACTTCTGCGCGAGGTGCCGGCAGATGGGCTCGCCCATCACGCCGGTGCCAACGAATCCGATCATCGCCCCTCCCCGGTCACGACCAGCGCGTCCACTGCAACCGCGCCCTGTCCTTCCTGCCTCACGATCAGCGGGTTCACTTCCGCCTCCTTCAGCGGGCGGCCGGGCAGCGCCGCGAGACGCGAGAGCGCGGCCACCGCCCGCGCGAGCGCTCCCAGGTCGCCCCGGGGCAGCCCGCGGTAGCCCGCAAGCACGGCGAGCCCCTTCACCTCGCCGATCATCTCCAGCGCCTCGTCCTCGCTCACCGGGGCGGGCCGCAGCGCCACGTCATTGTAGAGTTCCGTCAGGATTCCGCCCGCGCCCACCATGGCGAGCGGGCCGACCACCGGGTCGTCGCGGTAGCCGACGATCGCCTCCGCGAGGCCCGCTTCCATGCGCTGCACCAGGATCCCCGTGGCGCCTTTTCCGGACGGGCACCGCAGCAGCGCCTGCGCACGGCTGCGCAGCTCCGCGGCGTCGCGGATTGCCAGCGCGACGCCCCCTGCCTCCGTCTTGTGCGCGAGGCCGGGCGCGAGCAGCTTCGCCGCCACCGGGTAGGCGAGGGGATGCGCGAACTCGGGCGCGTGCGCGACCGCGGATTCGGCCACCGGGATGCCGAGCGCGGCGACGAGCGCGAGCGGGTCGCGCAGCAGGCCGCCGGCCAGATCGGGCGCCTGCGCACGCGGCCGCGCGCGCGGCGCGCGCCAGCGAAACAGCGCCCTGAAAGCGTCGGCGCAGGCCTCGGGCGTGCGAAATGCCGGGACGCCGGCGGCGGCGAGCAGCGCAAGCGAGCGCTCGGCGTGCGGCGTGAGGAACGCGGCGAGCGGCTTCGCGCCGGGCGCGGCGCCGAGGATCGGCTGCACCGCGAGCTCCGGGTGGAACTGGGCGGAGGACCCCACGCAGGCGAGCACCGCGTCGCACTCCGGCGCGGCGAGGAGCGACTGCAGCGTCGCCGCGTACTTCTGCGGCGTCGCCGCCATGGTGAGGTCGACGACGGGCGAGCGCGGATCGGGCGACCAGGTCCCGATGCCGGCGAGGCCCAGCCGGTCCACGACGCTCGCCGCGCCGCCGCCGGTGGTCGTGACCACCGCGACGCGCGGCGCGCGGCGCGGCTCGGGCGGGGCGCGGCCCCGCACCAGCGGCGGGATCTCCACGAGCGTCTCGAGCAGCTCCACGCGCAGGATGCCGCAGTCCCACAGCCACGCATCGAGCGCCGCGTCCGCCCCGGCGAGCGCCCCGGTGTGCGAGCGCGCCATGGCCTCCCCCAGCTTCGAGCGCCCGAGCTTGTAGGCGACGACGGGCTTCCCCGCCGCGTGCGCCGCGCGCGCCCCGGCCGCGAGGCGCGGGGCGTCGCGCACCGTCTCGAGGAAGAGCAGGATCGCGCGCGTCTCGGGGTCCGCGGCGAGCAGCTCTACCAGTTCCCCCACGCCGAGATCCGCCTCGTTGCCCACGGAGATCAGCTTGGAATACCCCAGCCCGCGGG
This sequence comes from uncultured Enterobacteriaceae bacterium, assembly GCA_964583645.1. Lineage (GTDB taxonomy): Bacteria > Pseudomonadota > Gammaproteobacteria > Burkholderiales > SG8-39 > RBG-16-66-20. Next base: position 12,034 of record CAZOWR010000039.1, on the reverse strand, counting down.
CGGCGCCGCGCGAAAGCACTGCGCCGAGCATGGTCCCGCTCTGCGACACGACGCTCGTCGTCCCCGCGGGCGGGGCGTCCATCTCGAGCACCGCGTTTACCGTGAGCGCGAGGCGCCCGGGGAGGTTGACGACGCCCATGCTGTTGGGGCCGAGCAGGCGCACGCCGAGGCTGCGCGCCCGCGCGACGAGCCGCGCCTGGCGCGCGGCGCCCTCGGGGCCGGCGTCGGCGAAGCCGTCGCTATAGATGCTCGCCACCGGGATGCCACGGGCGCCGCAGTCCTCGAGCGCGGCCTCGACCTCGGGAATCATGATGAGCGCATGCTCGATCCCGTCGGGCGCCTCGCGCAGGCTCGGGTAGGCGCGCTCGCCGAGCACCTCGCGCCGCGTCGCATTGACAGCAACGATGCGCCCGCCGTAGCCGTGCTTGCGCAGGTAGCGCTGCGGGCGCGCGGTGTTCTTCGCCGGATCGCCCGAGGCGCCGACGAGCGCCACCACGCGCGGCGCGAAAAGCGCCTTCGCGAGGCTCACGTCAGGTTCCCGGCCGATTCGATCTTCCAGAGGCCCGCGAGGCGCGAGCGCGCCCGGCTCTCGCCGATCACCGGCACCGAGAGCTCGAGGTACTTGTCCTCGAGCTGCGCATCCGAAAGTGGCGCCTCCGGGTCGCCGATGCGCGTCGGCTGCAGGTGCTCGCCGCGCACGCCGCCTTGCGCCTCGATCGCGACGCGCGCCGCGCGCCGCGTCGGAAACGCTGCGTCGAGCTCCGGGTCGACCGCCACCTCGATGCGCTGCATCAGGGTGCGCGTCGCCGGGTCTTGCAGGCGTGCCGGCTCGAACGCCGCAAAGCGCACGCTGCCGTGAGTGAGCGCGGTGGCGACCACGTACTTGAGCGAGAAGCGCCCCTCGGCGGCGGTGCGCGGGGATTCGTTTCCCGCGACCTCGAGCGCCGCCTTGTAGGTCCCCACGCGCACGCGATCGATCGCCTCGGCCGCGACCCCGAGCCGCGCCTTGAGCGCGAGCGCGCCGTCGATCGCGGCGAAGGTGTGGCCGCAGCAGGTGTGGTTCTTGAAGGTCATGCGCGTGACGTGGAACTCCCGCCCCAGGGTCGCGAGCGCCGCCTCCCAGTCGGGCGCGTCGCCCATGGCGCGGCCGAAGCCCGCCTCGCCCTCGATCACGTCGAGCGATCCCACGACGCCCTCGCGCGCGGCGAGCGCTGCGGTCACGCCCGCTTCCGCCGCGCGGCCCGCGTGCAGGGGCTTGGACATCGACTCGCCGCGCATCGCCTGCTGCAGCGCCGCCGAAAAGGTGGCGACCGTTGCGAGCGCGTGCGCGAAGCGCGGCGCATCGAGCGCGAGGACGTCCGCAGCCGCGGCGCAGGCGCCGAAGACGCCGATCGTGCCCGTGTTGTGCCAGTAGCGGTAGTGCGCGCGGCCCATCGCGGCGCCGATGCGCGTCGAGATCTCGTAACCCACGACGAGCGCGCGCAGGAGCTGCTCGCCGGACGCCCCTTGCGACTGCGCCAGGGCGAGCGCCGCGGCGATGGTGGGCGCGCCCGGGTGGCAGATGCCGTCGCGGTAGATGTCGTCCACTTCCGCGGTGTGCGCCGCCGCGCCGTTGATGAGTGCGGCCGCGCGTACCGTGGCCCTGCGGCCGAGCGCGAGGCGCGCCTCGCCCCGGTCGAGCTCCTCCGCCAGCGCCTTCTCCAGCAGCGTCGCCGGCGCCATCACCGCGCCCGCGCAGAGCGCCGCGTACCAGTCCACCAGCGCGCGCTTGGCATGGTGGATGACTTCCGGGGACATGCGCTGAGTGCGATATACCTGTGACCACTCGGCAAGGCGCTCCACGACATGCGTCATTCGCGCTGCTCCTTCCCATGCCACACCCGGAGCACGAAGACCCGGTCGCTCGCGATCAGGTATCGCACCACGTAGTCGCCGACCAGCCAATCGCGAATCTCCTCCGGCGCCCGGGCGTCCGGTCCGGTCGGCACGCGTTTGCCGAGGCGGGGATGGCGAACCAGCCGCTCGATGCCCCGGATCAGCCGGTTCGCCGCCCGCTCTGCCGCCGCCGGATCATGTTCCGCGATGAAGCTCCGCAGTCGCACCAGATCGCTGCGCGCCGCCCGCGCGAACGCGAGCTTCATCGAGGCGGCTTCTTCTCCGACTTCCTACCCCAGGATCGCAGCCATTTCATCATTTCATCGCCGTCCACGACGCGCCCCGCCCTCACATCCGCGAGCGCCTCGACCGTCTGTTCCCAACGCCGTTCGTCTTCGCCGAGACGGTCGAGATAGTCCTTTACCGCTTCGTTGATGAGCCAGGACTTGGTGCGGCGCGATCGTTCGGCGACGGTTGCGAGCTTTTCCTCCAGATCAGGCGCCAGACGGATGCTCGTCACGGCCATGGGACCTCCACACTACGATGTATGACAACGTAGGCAGTATACCTGAGCGGTTCAATTCTTGTACGACGGGTCGAGCCGGTCGGCGAGCCGCCGCATCGCCGGCCACTCGAGCAGCCCGTAGGCGCGGCGCACCTCCGCCCGATACAGATGGTTGGTCTTCTCGATCACCGCGGCAGGCGGCAGCACGATCTCGTCGCCGGATCCCTGCGCCATCAGCTGCGAGCGGCACGCGCGCTCGATGCGGTAGATGTTGTTGAAGGCTTCGGCCACCGTCCTGCCCACCGCGAGCACGCCGTGGTTCCTGAGCAGCATCACCTCGCAGTCGCCGAGGTTGGCGATGAGGCGCTTCCTCTCGTCGGCCTCGAGCACCACGCCCTCGTAGTCGTGGTAGGCGACTCGCGCGAAGCGCATCGCCGTCTGCGTCATCGGCAGCAGGCCCTGCTTGAGCGAAGCGACCGCCATGCCGGCGAGCGAATGTGTGTGGATGACGCAGTGCAGCTCCGGCTTCGTCTCGTGGATCGCGCCGTGGATGACGAAACCCGCCGGGTTGAACTTGTAGCCGAGGCCCTTGGGGAAGTCCGGCTCCCACAGCACCTCGCCCTCGAGGTCCACCTTGATGAGGCTGGAGGCGCAGATCTCGTCGTAGGTCAGGCCGAAGGGGTTGAGCAGGAACTCCTCCGTCCCGGGCACCCGCGCCGAGATGTGGTTGTAGATCATGTCGTCCATGCCGTAGTGGCGCACCAGCCGATAGGCGCAGGCGCAGTCCACGCGCGCCTCCCACTCGGCGGCGCTGACGCGCCCTTTCAGCGACCTGAACTTGAGCGGCGGATAGTCCTTGTCCGGCGCGAGCGCAGGATAGTGCCTGCGCAGGTCGGTCACCTTAGTCTTCATCCCACGCCTTCTCGGGAAGCGGCAGCCCGGCGAGGTCCTCCGCCGTCAGCGGGCGCTCGGGCGCAATGCCGAGCGACTCGAGGATCAGCATCAACTGGCGCGTGTGCTGCGCCGGGTGCCAGACGGTGCGCTCGAGCACCACGTGCACCGGGTGCCGGCCGAAGTAGGTGTCCATCTCGCGCGTGCACGACTTGTCGGGGTATTGCTCCCACCAGCGCTCGAAGCGCGCGAGCACCTGCTCCCCGTAGCAGGCGATGTCCTCCCGGCTGAAGGCATCGGGCGCCGCGTCCTTCATGATGCGGTCGTAGGTGAGCTCCTGCCCATCCTGCATCGACTCGAGGAAGCCCTCCACGATGCGGAACACGTGGTGCGCGAGCACGCGGATCGGCCGGTTGCGGTTGCGAAAGGGCTTCTCCAGCTCCACGGCGGGAATCTGCCGGACGTAGCGCGCCGCCGCCGTCAGCACGAGCCTCGCCTTCGCCGCCAGCGCCTCGGGCGGCAGCCGCTCCTGGAGCTTGACGTCGAGCCGCAGGAATTTCACCACGTCGCCGAGCGTCTGCGCGAAGACGAACTCGCCGCCGCGCGCCACCACCGGCACGCTCCTCGCGCCGAGCTTCCTCAGCTCCTGCATCGCGGCTTCGTTGCCGTGGACGTTGATGGACTCGTAGTCCACGCCCGCACGCGTCAGGAACTCCTTGGTCTTCAGGCAGCTCGTGCAGCCGGGCTGCCAGAACACCCTCACTCGCTCAGTCCGGGGGATCATGCCGCTATCATAGTCATTCGCATGAAAGCGCGAAACGAGAGGCCGGTGGTGGTCGCGGGCGGCGGCATCGGGGGCCTCGCGGCGGCGCTCGCGCTGGGCCTCAAGGGCTTCCGGGTCCTGGTCCTCGAGCAGGCGAGCCAGTTCGGCGAGATCGGCGCCGGCATCCAGCTCGCGCCCAACGCCTGGCACGCGATCGACGCGCTCGGCGTGGGAGCGCAGGTGAAGCGCGACGCCGTGTTCATCGAGCGGCTGCTGATGATGGACGGGGTCTCGGGCGAAACCGTCATCGACATCCCGCTCGACGCGAAATTCCGCGAGCGCTACGGCAACCCGTATGCGGTGACGCACCGCGCCGACATCCACGGCTCGCTGCTCGAAGGCTGCAGGGCGCAGGCCGCGATCGAGCTGCGGCCGCGCGCGCGCGTCGCGGGCTTTCGCATCGAGCAGGCCGGCGTCTCGGTAGAACTCGAAGGCGGCGAGCGCATCGCGGGCGCCGCGCTGGTGGGCGCCGACGGCTGGAACTCGCGCGTGCGCGAGGCCATCGTAGGCGACGGCGAGCCGCCCGCCTCCGGCCACATGTGCTACCGCGCGGTGCTCCCTGCCGAGCAGATGCCCGAGGACCTGCGCTGGGCGGCGGCGACGCTCTGGGCAGCGCCCAACACCCACATCGTCCACTATCCCCTTCGCGGCTGGAAGCTCTTCAACCTCGTCGCCACCGTGGTGCGCGAGCGCGCGGCGCTCGGCCACAACGAGGAGGCGCCGCCCGAGGAGGTGCTGCCGCTCTTCGCGAAGAACTGCGAAAAGCCCACGAGCCTGCTGCGCGTGCCGCGAGCCTTCCGGCGCTGGATGCTGCGCTTTCGTGAGCCGGTGGAGAGCTGGACCCAGGGGCCGGTGGGGCTGCTGGGGGATGCGGCGCATCTCATGCTGCAGTACATGGCGCAGGGGGCGGCGATGGCGCTCGAGGACGCGGTGTGCCTCGGGGCCTGCGCGGATGCGGCCGACGGCGATTTTCCCGCGGCGTTCCGGCGCTACCAGGCAACGCGCCTGGTGCGCGCCTCGCGCGTGCAGGTCTCCTCGCGCCTCATGGGGCTGCTGTATCACGCCGAGGGCGTGGAGCGGCTGATCCGCAACGACATCTACCAGGGGCGCAGTCCCGAGCGCTACTACGACGCGCTCGACTGGGTGTTCGCCTCGCCCGACTACGTGCGGGGCTTTCGCGGGGCACGGCGGTGAAGTGGATCGGGGTCGGCGTGGTCCTGCTGCTCGTGGCGGCGGCGGGCGTCGTGTTCGCCCTCGAGCTGCGGCGCCTGCCCAAGAAGCGCGCGCGCTTCGCAGACCGCGAGTCCGTCCCCGTGCTGACGATCTTCGACCGCTGCTACGCGGACAGCGGCATCGACCAGCCCACGTTCTCGAGGCTCTGGACGCGCGTGGCGGAGATCCTCAGGCTCGATGCGACGCGGCTTCGCCCCACCGACCGGCTCGACCTCGAGCTGGCCCCGGTCAAGGGCTACCTTGCCGAGGACGAAGTCGTCGCGCTCAGGGCGTTCTTCGCCGAGAAGTGCCAGCTCCTGGGCATGACGGAGCCGCCGCGGGTGAATACGCTCGACGAGCTGGTGCGGGCGCTGCTGCGGCCCCGCTGAGGCGCCGCCTCAGGCGAGCAACTCCGGCCCGATCTCCGCGATCGACCTCGCCCCGCAGAGCTGCATCGTGCGCACGAGCTCGGTGACGAGGATCGCGAGCGCGTGCCGCGCGCCCTCCTCGCCCGCCACCGCCACCCCGTAGAGCGCGGCGCGCCCCACGGCCACCGCCTGCGCGCCGAGCGCGCGCGCCTTGAGCGCATCCGCCCCGCGGCGCACGCCGCCGTCCATGAGCACCGCCGCCTTGCCGCCCACTGCGCGCGCGATCTCCTTCATCGCATCGAGCGAGGCGACGGCGCCGTCGAGTTGCCGCCCGCCGTGGTTCGATACCCACACACCATCGACACCCATCTTCAGCAGCCGCTCGGCGTCGTCCACCCGGCTCACGCCCTTCACCACGAGCTTGCGCTTCCACCGGTCGCGAAAGCGCGCGAGGTCCTCCCAGGTGAACGCCGGATCGGTGTCGCGCCCTACCGATGAAGCGAGCTTGAGCCCCCGCTCGTCGCTGCCGCCGTAGCCCCGCACGTTGACGAAATCCGGCAGCCCGCCGTTCAGCAGGATCTGCCACGCCCAGCCCGGCTTCATGGCGCCCGCCAGCACATGCCGCAGCGTGAGCGTGGGCGGCACGGAGAAGCCGTTGCGGAAGTCGCGCTCGCGCTTTCCCGCCACCGCGAGGTCCACCGTGGGCACGAGCGCCTCGTAGCCCGCGGCCTCCGCGCGCGCGATGAGCTTCTCCACGAACGACCGGTCGCGCAGGACGTAGAGCTGGAACCAGAGCCTGCCGGGGGCCTGCTCGGCGATCTCCTCGATCGAGGCGGTGGCGTTGGTGGACAGGGTATAGGGGATGCCCAGCGCCGAAGCGCAGCGCGCGATCGCCAGGTCCGCCCCCGGCCAGGCGATGCCGATCGCGCCGGTGGGCGCGATCACGAACGGGAGCTTCGAGGGCCCGCCGAGGATCTCGCACGAGGTATCGGGCGCGGCGACGTCCAGGAGCACGCGCGGCAGCAGGCGCACGCGCTCGAACGCGGCGCGGTTGTCGCGCAGCGTCACCTCGTCTTCCGCGCCGCCGTCGAAGAAGTCGAACACCGCGCGCGGCAGGCGCGCCCGCGCCATACTGCGCAGGTGCTCGATGGAATAGGCCGCCGCGACCCCGCCCATGGCCGCGCAGTCTAGCCGTTATCGCTTCGCGTAGCCCTCGCTGCGAAGGAGCGACGCCACGCTGACGCCGTTCACGAGCACGTCGGCGATGACCCGGCCGTAGACGTCGGTGGCGATGGGATAGGCGACGGCGCTGCCCGAATCGAGCAGCTGCTGCAGGCGGTCTCGCGCCTGCGCACCCAGGGGTTCCTGCAGCTCCGGAGCGTCGATCCCGTTCAGGCGGTAGCGCACGCCGCCGGCATCGAACGTATCGCCGTCTACGGCGTGGGCGCCCGGGTCGATGTGCCGCGGGCCGAAGGGCGCGGCCCCGGCTGCAGGCGCGGGCGGCACCGGCGGGGCGGCTGCGCCTGGCGCGGGCGCCGCGGCAACCAGCGGCGCGGCGTAGACGAGCTGCGTCACCGGCGGCGCGTACACCACGTGCGGCGCGTAGTAGACCGGCGGCGGCACGTAGGCGACCGGCAGCGTATGGAAGTGACGGTGCCCGAAGAAGACCGGCCCGGAATGGAAGCGGCGGTGGCCGCGGGGGTGGATCCGGGGACCGTAATGCCGCGGAGCACCGTGCACGCGTGGCTGGATGCGCGGTGTGGACGCGGGGCGCACGGTGTCCCTCCGCCCGCCCGCTTCCGCTGGAGGGGGCACGGCAGCCAGGGCGGCGAGCCCCAGGACGAGCGCGAGCGGCCGGATTCGCATGACCCTAGGACCGTAACGCCAGTGAGTACGTTCCGTTGACGCATAATTGCCCACTCGAAAAGCGTCAAAGGACCGCCCGTGAAGCCTGCCGCAGTGCAAAAACGCATCGAGGGCGTGCTCGCGCCCGTGATCACGCCGTTCCAGCGCGACCTCTCCCCCGACCCGGACCGGTTCGTGCGCCACTGCCGCTGGCTGATGCGCAGCGGCTGCGCGGGGCTCGCGGTCTTCGGCACCAACAGCGAGGCGAACTCGATGTCGGTCGAGGAAAAGCTGGAGCTGCTCGAGGCGCTCGTGAAGGGTGGCGTGCCGGCGGCGGCGCTCATGCCCGGCACCGGTCACTGCGCGCTCTCCGACTCGGTGAGGATGACCCGCGAGGCGGTACGCCTGGGCTGCGGCGGCGTGCTGATGCTGCCGCCGTTCTACTACAAGGGCGTGTCCGACGAGGGGCTGTTCCGCAGCTTCTCGGAGGTGATCGAGCGCGTGGGCGACGAGCGGCTGCGCCTGTACCTGTACCACATCCCGCCGGTGTCGCAGGTCCCGATCTCGCTCGACCTCGTCGAGCGGCTGCTCGAGCGCTATCCCGGCATCGTCGCGGGCGCCAAGGACTCCTCGGGCGACTGGGCGAACACCGCCGCGATGCTCGAGCGCTTCAAGGACCGCGGCTTCGACGTCTTCCCGGGGAGCGAGGTGTTCCTGCTGGAGGGCCTGCGCGCGGGCGGCAAGGGCTGCATCACCGCCACCGGCAACGTCAACCCGGGCGCGATCGGCGAGGTGTTCAGGAACTGGCGCGCGGCGGACGCGGACCGGCTGCAGGCGGGCATCTCGGCGACCCGCAGGATCGTGCAGCAGGTGCCGATGATCCCGGCGCTCAAGGCGATCACGGCGCATTTCGGCAACGACCCGGAGTGGCGCACGGTGCGCCCGCCGCTCGTCGAGTTGACACGCGAGCAGGAGCGGCTGGTGATCACCGAGCTGAAGGCCGCCGGCTTTGCCATGCCCGGGCTCGCTTGAGCACCGTCCTCGTCACGGGCGCCGGGCGCGGCATCGGCCAGGCCACGGCGCGCGCGTTTGCGCGCGCGGGATGGCGGGTGCTCGCGCTCGACCGCGCGTTCGACGCCGACGCCGAGGGCGAGCGCGTCGAGCACGACCTGCGCGACCTCGACGGCGTCGCGGCGCTCGTCGGGCGGCTGGGCGAGATCGACGTGCTGGTCAACAACGCCGGGATGCAGAACGCGGTGCCCTACGACCGCTACACCGGCGAGATGCGCGCAGCGATCCTGCGCGTCAACCTCGAGGCGCCGGCCGAGCTGATCCGTGCTGTCGCGCCGCAGATGATCGCGCGCCGCGCCGGCCGCATCGTCAACCTCGCCTCGATCGCCGCCTGGGGGCCGCATCCGGACCTCTGGTACGGCATCACCAAGGCGGGCGTGGTGAGCCTGACCCGCAGCTACGCCTCCTACCTCGGACGGCACGGCATCCAGGTGAACGCGGTGGCGCCGGGGCCCGTGGAGACCGAGCTCCTCACCCGGGTGGTGGACGCGGCGCGGCGCGAGGCGCTGCTCGCGCAGGTCTACACGGGCCGGGTCGGCCGCCCCGAGGAGATCGCCGCCGCGATCCTCTGGCTCGCCACCGCTAGCCCCGCGATCGTCAACGGCGCGGTGCTCGACATCAACGACGGCACCTTCCCGCGGTGAGCGCGCCCTAGCGGACGCGGTAGATCTCCTCCTGGAAGTCGCCGCGCCAGACTTCCAGCGTGCCGCGCTTGCGCCCGAGCGGCGCGCTCAGCACGGCGCGGTCGGCGCCCTTCTCCCAGCGCATCTTGAAGACGCGGCGCTCGCCGTCGCCCGCGCGCCCCACCACCTCGGTCGCCTCGGCGAGCGGCGTCCCGTAGCGCCTGCGCAGCTGCTCCCTCAGCCGATCGAGGTCGCGCACATCGAACCTCAGGTCGAAGGCCTGCACCCGGTCGGCCTTGAGGTAGAAGGTGATGCGCGCCCGCGCGCCGCTGAAGGCGACGCGGCCGTCGTCGCAGCGCCGGTCGGCGGCGCGGCTCGACCAGTCGAGCGGCTTGCAGTGCGCGCTCGGGAAGGCGGTCCGCACCTCCCGCTCGCTCGCCCCCAGGCCGACACCGTTGGCGTCGAAGGCGAAGGCCGGGGCGGCGACGAGGAGCGCAGCGCCGAGCGCGAGCCGCATCGCGGCCAGCATACACCGCGTTGACGCAGATCAAGGCCCGCGGGCATCGCGGACCGAAGATGCCCCATGGATCGGGTCCTGCAGAGCTTCTGGCAGCCGGAGACGCCCTGGCAGATCGTGGTGGCCGCGGCGCTCGTGCTCGCGCTCGCCAAGCTGCGCCCGGAGGAGCGCGCCACCTATCTCAACACCCTCAGGTTCTTCGTCGTCGGCCTCGCGGGCCATTTCGCCGCGGCGCTGGTGGAGGTGGGGGGGTTCGCGCGCACCGCAGAGGTGCTGCAGGTCCTGTTCTCGGTCATCGCCTGGATCGCGGTGCTGCGTCTCACCGGGTTCGCGTTCTTTCGCCTCGCGCTGCCGCTCGCGCGGCTGCGCCCGCCCCGCATCGTCGAGGACCTCGTGCTGGCGGTGGCCTATGCGGTGCTCGGGGTGGTGCACCTGCGCCTTGCGGGCGTCGAGCTCTCCGGCATCCTCGCCACCTCCGCGGTGGTCACCGCGGTGCTCGCTTTCGCCATGCAGGACACGCTCGGCAACGTGCTCGGGGGGCTCGCGCTGCAGCTCGACAATTCCATCCGCGTGGGCGACTGGCTGCGTATCGACGACGTCGTCGGGCGCATCACCGACATCCGCTGGCGCTCCACGCTGGTCGAGACGCGCAACTGGGAAACGGTCGTCATCCCGAACAGCGTGCTCATGAAGAGCAAGGTCGTGATCCTCGGCCAGCGCGAGCAGCAGCCGCTGCAGTGGCGGCGCTGGATCTGGTTCGACGTCGATCCGGGGGTGCCGCCGGCGCGCGTCATCGCGACCGCGGAATCCGCGGTCCAGGAGGTCGAGCTCAAGGGGGTGGCGCGCGCGCCGCTGCCCAACTGCGTGCTGATGGGGTTCGAGCGGGGCATGCTGCGCTACGCGCTGCGCTACTGGCTCACGATCCTCGCCGAGGACGACCCGACCGACTCGCGCGTGCGCCTGCACGTCTTCAACGCGCTGCAGCGCACGGGCATCCGCGTCGCCGAGCCGCAGCAGACCGTGCACCTGGTCGAGGAGGACGAGGCGCACGCCGAGGCGGTGCGCAAGCGCGAGCTGGAGCGCCGCCTGCACGCGCTCTCGGGCGTCGACCTCTTCGCCACGCTCTCCGCCGAGGAGCGCCAGCAGGTCGCCGAGCGGCTGCAGTACGCGCCGTTCGCGCGCGGCGACGTCATGACGCGCCAGGGCAACACCTCGCACTGGCTCTACATCATCGCCTCGGGGGAGGCGGAGACCGTTGTCGAGCTGCCAGACGGCAAGACACGGTCGCTGGGCACCGTCGGCGCGGGCGGCTTCTTCGGCGAGATGGGGATGCTCACCGGGGAGCCGCGCGCCGCGACCGTGATCGCGCGCACCGACGTCGACTGCTACCGGCTGGAGAAGGCCTCGTTCCAGGACCTGCTCATGACGCGGCCGAAGATCGCCGAGGACATCAGCCGGGTGATGGAGGCGCGCCGCGGCGACCTCGAGCAGGCACGCCGCGACGCCGCGCAGGGGGTGCACGCGCCGCCCGCCCGCAGCGGCGAGCTGCTCGAGCGAATCCGCCGCTTCTTCGGCCTCAAGCCCCCGGCGTAGGCCGCGTAATCGGGGTCAGACCACGTTTTTCGAGCGGCCGGCGCCGCAAGCACCCGGCGACGTGGTCGTTGACCATGCCGGCCGCCTGCATGAACGCGTACACGATGGTGGAGCCGACGAACTTGAAGCCGCGTCGCTTGAGGTCCTTCGAGAGCGCGTCGGACTGCGGCGTTCTCGCCGGGATGTCGGCGAGGCTGCGCCGCCGGCCCTGGATCGGCTTGCCGCCGACGAAACCCCACGCATAGCGCGCGAAGCTGCCGAACTCCTTCTGCACTTCGAGAAAGCACCGCGCGTTGATCACCGCCGCCTCGATCTTGAGGCGGTTGCGCACGATGCCGGCGTCGGCGAGCAGCCGCCGCTTCTGCGCTGCGCCATAGCGCGCCACCTTGCGCGGATCGAAGCCGTCGAACGCCCGCCGGTAGTTGGCGCGCTTGGCGAGGATCGTGTCCCAAGAGAGCCCCGCCTGCGCGCCCTCGAGGATCAGCAGCTCGAAGAGCTTGCGGTCGCGGCGCTCCGGCACGCCCCACTCCCGGTCGTGGTAGGCGATGGCGAGCGGGTTGCGCGCCCAGGCGCAGCGCTTCAGCGTGGGTTGCACGAGGATGATTCCCCTGCGCCCCGGAATAGTCTCCCTATCGCCAAGAGCTAGTCTGGCTTCCTCGGCTTGGCAAGCTTCTTGCGCTCGCGGGCGAGCTTCTTGATGGACGGCTCCGG
>CAZOWR010000038.1:0-17740 GCA_964583645.1 uncultured Enterobacteriaceae bacterium | reverse complement strand
CATGGTCGGCCCCGGCGTGCTCACGTTCGTGAAGGAGATGGGCGAGCACTTCGGCAAGAAGCGCCCGCAGATCTTCGGCTTCATCGACTCGCTGGAGGGCGTGGACATGGCGAGCCCGGGCCTCGAGTATCTCGACGGCACCTATTTCTGGGAGGCTTTCCCGCGCTACACGCAGGGCAACGAGCCCGGCTACGTCAAGGAGTACCGCAAGCTGGTCGGCGTGAACGACGCGGGCGCGAGCCTCGCCGACCCGAAGGACGTCTCTACCTTCTCGCACATGTTCGGCTGCTGGGAGACGCTGCACGTCATCAAGCAGGCGGTCGAGAAGAGCGGCTACAAGGACCCTGCGCCCGCCGACTACAAGAAGCTCATCGAGGCGCTCGAGGCGATGAAGGAGTTCCCGGCCGGCCTCGCGCACCCGCAGGGCGCGAAGCGCTTCGACGGGCGGCTGCACCAGTGCTACGGCCACCAGAACATCTCCCGCGTCGAGGGCAAGAAGCTCAAGGTGGTGCACCGCACGAAGATCGAGGACGGCCTGTACCCGCCGGAGGGGGACTACACCAAGCAGCCGCTGTAGCGGTCCCGGCCGGGCCGCGTCGTTGAAGCGCGCGACGTGAGCTTCGGCCCGCACCTTTTTCTCGCGCTGCTCGAAGGCACGGTGAGCGCCTTCGTGCTGGCGCTGATCGCGCTCGGGCTCTCGCTCGTGTTCGGCGTGATGCGCATCGTCAACGTCGCGCACGGCGAGTTCTACATGCTCGGTGCGGTGCTCGCGTGGGTCTGCGCCGATGCCGTGGGCACGCCGGTAGCGGGGTTCATGATCGCGCTCGTTGCCGCGCCGCTCGCGGTCGGCGCGCTCGCGCTCGCCGCCGACCGCTGGGTGCTGCGGCGCATCGACTACCACCCCGAGAGCACGATCGTCGCCACCATCGGGCTGCTGTACATGATCCAGCAGGCGGTGCTCATGCTCTACGGGCCGGACGCGCGGCCGGTGACGCCGCCGGTGTACTTCGTGGTGCAGTTCCCATGGTTCGGCTACTCGGGCTACAAGCTGGTGGTGGCGGGGGTGTCGGCCCTGCTGCTCGTGGCGACCTGGCTGCTGGTCACGCGCACGCGCCTCGGCCTGTACATGCGCGCGGCGCAGCAGGACCTGGAGATGGCGCAGGCGTTCGGCGTGCCGGCGCGGCGCGTCTACGCGCTGGTCTTCACCCTCGGCGCCATGCTCGCCGCGGCAGCCGGGGTGCTGATCGTGCCGATCGAGCAGGCGCACTACCTGATGGGGCTCGATCCCCTGCTGCTGTCGTTCATCGTGGTGATCATCGGCGGGCTCGGCAGCCTGCGCGGGACGCTGGTGGCGGCGTTCGCCGTGGGCCTCTCCGACGGCATCGTCTCGGTCTTTTTCTCCCCTACGCTGGCGAAGATCGTGGCGACGCTGCTCGTCGCCGCGGTGCTGGTGGTGCGGCCCGGGGGCCTCTTCGGCGAGGAGCGCGCTTGAGCACGTCGCGCAAGGTGCTCGCACTGCACCTCGGCGTGCTGGCAGCGCTGTTTCTGCTCCAGTTCGTGCTGCCCGCCTACCACCACACCAACGCGGCGCGCATCATGGTGCTCGCGGCGTACGCCGCCGGCTACAACGTGCTGCTCGGCTACACCGGCTTGATGAGCCTGGGGCACGCGATGTTCTTCGCCGCCGGGATGTACGGCGCCGGTCTGCCGGTCTATTACCTCGGGCTCGGGGCGCCCGCGGCGTTCGGCATCGGGATCGCAGCGGGCACCGCGCTCGCACTCGTCTTCGGGCTGATGGCGCTGAGGACCTCGGGCCCGTCCTTCCTCATCGTCAGCATGATGTTCGGGCAGGCGCTCTATCTCGCCACGCTGTACTTCAACGACGTCACGCTCGGCGACCAGGGCTTCATCGTCTCGGACAAGCTCGCGCCGCTCGCGCTCGGCGACGCCGCGCTCGGCTTCCACGAGCCGGCGGTGAAGTACAACCTCGCGCTGCTGCTCTTCGCCGCGAGCCTCGCCGCGACGCTCGCGCTGCGCCTCTCGGCGATCGGTCGGGTGCTGGTGGGAATCCGCGGAAACGAGGAGCGCACGCGCCTGCTCGGCTACGACAGCTTCCGCTACAAGCTCGGCTCGCTCGCCGTCTCGGGCGCGCTCTCGGCCGCGGCAGGGGCGGGCTACGCGCTGCTCTTCTCCTACGTGGGCTCTACCTTCGCGTCCATCCTCTTCTCGATCTACCCCCTGCTCTGGGCGCTGCTCGGGGGCATCGGCACGATCCTCGGGCCGCTGGTGGGCACCGCGCTCATGTTCTACCTCGTAGACACCGTGAGCGGGGTGACCTCGAGCTATTTGCTCTTCGTGGGTGCGGCGCTGGTGGCGCTGATCCTCTGGTTTCCGCAGGGGATTCTCGGCACGCTGCGCAACCGGTGGCTGCCATGGCTGCCGTAGCGCCGATCCTGGCGACGCAGTCGCTCACCCGGCGCTTCGGCGGGCTCACCGCCGTGGACGCGGTCTCGCTCGAGGTGGGTCGGGGCGAGATCCGCGCGATCATCGGCCCGAACGGCGCGGGCAAGACCACGCTGGTGGGCATGATCTGCGGGCGCCACGAGCCTTCGTCGGGCCGCATCCTCTACGACGGTCGCGACATCACGCGCCTGCGGCCGTGGCAGCGCCTGCGCCTGGGCATCGTCTACACCTTCCAGGTGACGAGCATCTACCGGGGCCTGACCTGCTACGAGAACGTTGCGCTTCCGGCGCAGCGCGGGCTGATGCAGGGCTTTGCCGCGCGCTTCGCGCCGGGCGAGGCGAAGGTCGCCGAGCGCGTGCGCGCGGCGCTCGAGGCGGTGGGCCTCGCCGGATTCGAGGTCCAGCGGGCCGATGAGCTCGCCTACGGCCACCAGCGCCTGCTCGAGATCGCGATGGCGCTCGCCGCGGAGCCGCGGCTGCTGATCCTGGACGAGCCGACGCAAGGGCTCGCCGAGGGCGAGATCGCCGCGCTCTGCGAGCTGGTGCGGCGCATCGCCCGGGCAGCCACCGTGCTCGTCATCGAGCACAACATGCAGGTGGTGCTCGAGCTCGCCGAGCGCGTCACGGTGATGGACGCGGGCGCGATCCTCGCCGAGGGCACGCCCGCCGAGGTCGAGCGCCACCCGGACGTGCAGCGGGCCTACCTCGGCCGATGACGCTCGCGCTCCAGGACCTTCGCGGCGGCTACGGCAGGGTGGCCGTGCTGAAAGGCGTGAGCTTCGAGCTGCGCGCCGCGGAGGTGCTCGCGCTGCTGGGGCGCAACGGCGCGGGCAAGTCCACCACGCTGCGCGCGATCATGGGGCTGCTGCCCGTGCGCTCCGGAAGCATCGCGCTCGACGGCGCAGACCTGCTCGAGCGCGAGCCGCACGCCATCGCGCCCCTGGGCATCGCCTACGTGCCGCAGGGACGGCGGCTGTTTCCCTTCCTGAGCGTGGCAGAGAACCTGAGGATGGGGCTGATGGCGGGAGGGCGCGGCGAAGAAGCGCTCGAGCCGATCTTCGAGCTCTTCCCGCCGGTGCGCGAGCGGCTGCGCCAGCGCGCGGGCACGCTCTCGGGAGGGCAGCAGCAGATGGTCGCGATGGGGCGCGCGCTCGCCGCTTCGCCCAGGGTGCTGCTGCTCGACGAGCCTTTCGAGGGCCTGCAGCCGAGCCTCGTGGAGGCGATCCTGCGTGCGGTACGGCGCATGCGCGAGGCGGGCGTGGCGGTGCTGCTCGTCGAGCAGCGCGTGGACCTCGCTTTGCAGGTCGCCGACCGCGTGGTGTTCCTGCAGAACGGGGCGGTCGCGCACGAGGCGCTGCCCGCAGAGCTCGAGCGCGACCCCGAGCCGCTCTTCCGTTACGTGGGGGTGCGGCGGGGGTAGCCTGACATTTTGTGCGTATAAGCACGAAATGTTGCAACTTTTTGTGCCTGCGCGCACAATTTGTCAAT
Organism: uncultured Enterobacteriaceae bacterium; assembly: GCA_964583645.1. Lineage (GTDB taxonomy): Bacteria > Pseudomonadota > Gammaproteobacteria > Burkholderiales > SG8-39 > RBG-16-66-20. The sequence continues at coordinate 13,789 of CAZOWR010000038.1, read as the reverse complement.
GGACCGCACGCGTTACCTCGAGCCCGCGGTGCGCGAGGACCTCGCCGCCAAGATGGTCCTCGTCGCCGGGCCGCGCCAGGTCGGCAAGACCACGCTCGCGCGCGCCATCCTCGCCTCGTCGGACGCGGGGGCCTACCTCAACTGGGACAACCGCCGCGACCGCGCCGAGATCCGGGCCGCGCGCTGGCCCGCGGGGAACGCGCTGCTGGTCCTGGACGAGATCCACAAGTGGCGGCCGTGGAAGGGCTGGCTCAAGGGCGAGTACGACCGGCACCGCGAGCGCCTGCGCGTCCTCGTCACGGGAAGCGCGCGGCTCGACCTCTACCGCCGCGGGGGCGATTCGCTCCAGGGCAGGTACCACCACTACCGGCTCCATCCCTTCTCCCTCGCCGAAGCGGCGGGCGGGCCGCCCGCCGTGCCGGCGCAACCCGGGGCCGAGCTTGCGGTGCCCGCGAGGGGAGAGCGGGAAGCGCTCGAAGCGCTCATGCGCTTCGGCGGGTTCCCGGAGCCGTTTCTCTCGGGCTCGGCGCGCACGCTGCGCCGCTGGCAGAAGGAGCGCTTCGAGCGCTTCTTCCGCGAGGACGTCCGCGATCTCGAAGCAGTGCGCGATCTCGCCTCGCTCGAACTGCTCGCCGACCTGCTGCCCGAGCGCGTCGCATCGCCGCTTTCCCTCAATGCGCTGCGGGAGAATCTTGAAACCAGCCACCGGGCGCTCACGCACTGGATGGAGATCTTCGAGCGTCTCTATTACAGCTACCGCATCCGGCCGCACGCCGCCTCGCGCGTGAGAGCCCTGCAGCGGCTGCCGAAAGCCTATCTGTGGGACTGGAGCGTCGTGCCCTCCGAAGGCGCGCGCTTCGAGAACCTGGTGGCCTCGCACCTGTACAAGTTCTGCCACCTGCTCGAGGACCGCGAAGGACACCGCGTGGAGCTGCGCTACCTGCGCGATCGCACGGGCAAGGAGGTGGACTTTCTGGTCGTCGCGGACCGCAAGCCGTGGTTCGCGGTCGAGGCGAAGCTGAGCGCCACGGACGTGGATCCGGCGCTGAAGTACTTCCGCGAGCGGCTCGGGATCCCCTGGGCCTACCAGGTGGTGCGGGATGCGCGGCGCGACTTCATCGAGGCGGGTGTTCGCGTCCTGCCGGCGGACCGGTTTCTCGCCGCCCTGGCCTGAGGGCCGTGCCTACAGCCGCAACGCCGCGGAATCGGTCCGGGCCACGCCCGCTTGCCGCATCTCCCTCCAGGCCTTCTCCAGCGAGCCCTCCAGATCGATGCCGCGCGAGGCGTCCTCGATCATCGTCGCCTCGAAACCGGCCGCTCGTGCATCGAGTGCCGACCAGCCTACGCAGAAGTCCGTGGCGAGGCCGCAGAACCAGAGGCGCTTGAGACCCATCTCGCGTAGCCACGCGGCGAGCCCGGTGGAGGTCTTGCGATCGGCTTCCAGAAACGCCGAATAGCTGTCCACGCCGGGCCGGTAGCCCTTGCGCACCACGAGCTGCGCGCCCGTGATCGCGAGGTCGCGGTGCAGCGCGGCGCCCTCGGTGCCCTGCACACAGTGATCGGGCCAGAGCACCTGCTCGCCGTAGGCAAGGCGCGCCGTCTCGAACGGCTTCTTGCCCGGGTGCGAGGAGGCGAACGAGGCGTGGCCCCTCGGGTGCCAGTCCTGGGTGGCCACGATCCACTCGAACTTTGGCGCGACACGGTTGATGACGGGCACCACCTCGTCGCCCTTCGCCACGGCAAGCGCGCCGCCCGGCATGAAGTCGTTCTGCACGTCCACCACGACCAGGCAGGCGTCGCTCATGCGCTCTCCATCGAGCGGCTGGCGAGCACCGCCCTCAATGCGGGAAGAAGCTCGGTCTCGAAGCCGCCGGTGCCGTAGGCGCTCAGCACGACGCGGCCGTCCACGGCCAGCACGAAGCGCGGCACGCCGCGGCTCGGGCCCAGCTGCCGGTAGACCCACTGGTACTCGGGCGGGTAATGGCGCGCCTCGATCGGGCGGCGCAGCGTCTCGCCGCGGATCTCGACGAACTTTGCCGCGCGACCCTCCGGCGAGGCGAGGAAACCGGGCCGGGTCTGCGATTCCCAGTGGGCACAGTAAGGGCAGTCGGGGGTGCTGAGGTAGAACACCTCGATCGACTTGTCCGGGGCCGAAGCCACGCCCGTGGCAACGAGCAGCAGCAGCGAGAGCGCCAGCCTCAGCATGCGCCTATGGTACCTCTCATCGCGCTCGCCCCAGCCTGAGGGGCCAGCCCGCGAGGAGAGCGGCGACGGGGATCAGCGTGATGCCGTAGATGAGGCCGATCCTCCCGCGCAGGAGATTGGCCGCGAGCGCGAATGCGGCCACCGGGACGAGCAGGGCGAACAGGTACATCCACTGGTCGAAGCTGAGTGCAAGGCCGAACGGCACCACCACGGGCGATGGCGTAGATCAGGATCTGGGTGAGCTTGAATAGCTGGAAGTCGCTTGCCACCGCGGGCACCGAAGCCGCCGCGGAGACGGGGACACAAAGACCCAGCCGGCGCCAGCGCATCCGGCGAATCCACTATGCGCAGGCGGAGTGGAAATGATCCAGCGCGCGCATCGCCTCCGCCAGCAGGGCGTCGTCGTTCCGGGTCCGCTGCTTGATGCCGCGGAGCAGGGTCTCGAGCCCCCTGGCGACCGCTACGGGTTTGCCGCCGACATCGAGGTAGTGCACCGCCGAGGCGATCGCCGCAAGCGCCGGATCCTTCCCCAAGCCGAAGCTGGCGAGCAGGACCTCGAAGGTGACGCGGCTGCCTGCATGGGTGAACTCGGCGCCGTCGAAGTCGAACCCGACCGCGTCGCGGGGGCGTTCGCGCGGGCTTCCGATCCAGACGAACTTCGCCGCGGGATCGATGAATCGCCTGATGAGCCAGGCGCTCGCCAGGCGGTCGACCCAGAGGTCGCGGCGCGTCGCCCAGACGCGTCCCCGGTAGCCGGCGGGATCGAGGGCACGGAGACGCTTGCGGGCCGCACGCGGTTCGCCGCCCAGGTAGGCGTTCCTGAAGCCCTTCTCGAGACGCACGACCGCCGCCTCCGCCCGCCGACGCGGGCGCCCCGGGAAGAAGTCGGTCTGCGCAAGCCTGTCGAAGCGGCGCCGCAGGCGCTGCACTGCGGCCCCGGCCCCGCGCAGCCCCAAGCGGGGAAGTGCGGTCTGCACCGATCCTGCCTCGCGCTGCAGGGCTGCGAAGTCGGCGCCGCGGTCGAACAGCTTTCGGATGTGTGCCCGCTGCTGCACGGTCCTGGGCCGCAACTCGACCCTCATGGCCGAGCCGCCGGCGGCCCGCACTTCGGCGTCCACGGCGGCGAGGACGCCATTGCGCGCCGCAGCCGGCGGCAGCAGGTAGACGCCGTCGTGCAGCACTGCACAGCCGTGCTCCTTGAGGGCACGCCAGACCCGCATGCGGACCGTGGAGCGGTGGGCGGGTAGGGCCAGGATGAGGGCGTCGTAGGCTTTCATGGCGTTACAAGTATCACAAGACTGTAGGAGTATCAACTTAGTGTCTTGACAAGGCGACGCGCCGGGGGTAAGGTGCGCGGCGTGTGGGGCGATCGAGCCCCAGCCGGGTCGAAGCAGACACCCGGTCCGAAAGGACGCTTCCGTCCCAAGCGCTGCTCTTGTCCCTGCGGGGAAGGAGAGCTTATGTGGAACGGAAATGCAATCTCGCTGAGACCCCTCGTCTTGGCCGTTTCCCTGATGATGCTGGGGGGGTGCGAAGCTCCCGTCTCGTCGACCGAGGCCTCGGGCCTCCTCCCCGGGCTCGAGCCGCCCGCGGTGCGGCACCAGGTGGATGTCCGCCGCAGCCGCGTCTGGTTCGTGGGGACGGAGAGCGTGACGATGCACGAAGCGTCGAGGCCCGAGCGGCGCGTCCTCGTGCTCCCGGACTGGATCGTGGCCGACGTGCTCGACGCCGGACCTCCGGGCCTCGCGCTCGGACCCGGCGGTGAGGCGGTGGTGACGAGCAACGTGCTGCCCGTCCTGTGGCGGATCGACCCGGAGACGCTGGCGGTGAGCACGCACCCGCTGGCGCTCGACGCCGACACCGACAAGGACGTCGGCTTCTCGGGCCTCGTTTACTCGGCCCAGCACGCAGCCTACTTCGCCGTGAACTCCACGCTGGGCTCGCTCTGGCGCATCGACCGGGAACTGACGCGCGCACAGAAGATCCCGGTCTCCCCGTCGATTGCCGGCGCCTGGGGGCTCGAGATACCGCCTCGCAGCGCACGCCACGCGCTCGCCCGGACCGTCGATCTGTGCGCCTACACGCCGCGCGGCGGCCTGTCGGTCAGGTTCGCCCCGGACCAGCGCTCGGCCTACGCCGCGAGCGTCGCGGCTTGCGCGGAAGCCTCTGGCCTGCCCCCCGTCGCCATGCTGAAGGGAGAGTGACCATGCGCTACACCCTGGAGCCGCTGCACTGCCGGCCCTGGCTGCTGAACGGCCTGTCGGCGAAGCTGATCGAGAGCCACTACGAGAACAACTACGGCGGGGCGCTGCGTCGCCTCAACGCCATTTCTGCGCAGCTCGAAGCGCTCGATCCCGCGTCCGCGCCGGGATACGTGCTCAACGGCCTGAAGCGGGAGGAGCTCGTCGCCCTCGACTCGACGTTGCTCCACGAGCTGTACTTCGCGAGCCTCGGGGGCGACGGCAATTCGCCCGGGGCCTTTGCCCATGCGCTGGCGCGCGATTTCGGATCGTTCGAGCGCTGGCGCGCCGAGTTCCAGGCCATGGGCAACGCGCTCGGCGGAGGATCCGGCTGGGTGGTGCTCAGCTACCTGCCCCGTGACCGCCGCCTTGTCAACCAGTACGCCGCCGAGCGCACGCAGGCGCTCGCCGGCGGCATCCCGATCCTCGCGCTCGACATGTATGAGCACGCCTACCACATGGACTTCGGCGCCAACGTGCGCGCCTACGTCGATACCTTCATGCGCAACATCGACTGGAGCGCGGTGCAGGCGCGGTACGAGGGTGCGGCAGGAGTGAATCCGCCCCGGTCGCTCGAGCAGCCCGAGTTCGGGGACCTGCCGGGCGTCAGCGTGGAGGAGGTGAAGGCGATGCTGCAGGCGGGCAAGCCGCTGCAGCTGATCGACGTCAGGCCCAGGCACTACGTGTCGCGGATGCAGGAGATCGCCGAGGGGGCGACCTGGCGCGACCCGGAGCGGGTCGCGGATTGGGCCGCGGAGCTCTCGAAGGACGATCCCGTGGTGGTGTACTGCGTCTACGGCTTCCACGTCGGTTGCAGGACCGCGGCGGCGCTGCGCGCGGCAGGCTTCGACGCAAGCTACATGAAGGCCGGCCACTCCGGCTGGAAGGCGCTTGGCGGCGCGCTCAAGGCCATGCGCTAGGCGCTCAGGCGGCCTTGCGCTCCGTCGGCGGCGGCAGCAGCCTCAGGCAGCGCCCGATCCAGAGCGCGGTGAGCTTTTCCTGCACCCCGTTCTGGGCGAGCCGCTGCGCGAGCGCCCCGAAGTCGACCTCGTCGAGCGACTGGTCCTGGTTGAAGCAGGAAAAGACGTAGCTCTTCTCGCCCGTCTTCGGATCGACGTGCGGCTGCAGGCACTGCGCGCAGATCTCCTTCATCATGCACTGCATCGGGCTGTTGATCGAGCCGATGGCGACGTGGCCCGGCTTGAGGAAGGGCTTGAGGACGCCGTGCCGTGCCATCGCGACCGCGGCCATCATCTGGTCCGAGCCGATGGCGATGATGCGATCCGTGGACGAGAAGACGATGGGCTGCTCGCCCAGGGCGCCCGACGCGTAGGCGTGCATCGCCTGGACGATGTTCCCCACGAACGCTCGGTCCTGCTTGCGGCGGGGCGAGAACCCGGGCGCCTCGTCGCAGCACCAGACGACGACATCGGAGGCCGCCTCGATGTCCTCAATGCGGTAGCGATCGCCCGTGCGCTTGTAGCCGGCAAAGTAGACGACTTTCGATCCCGCGGCGCGCATCGCGCGGCCGATCGAGAAGAGCACCGCGTTGCCGAGGCCGCCGCCCGCGAGGACCACGGTCTCGTCCCTGGGGATGTGGGTCGGCGTGCCCGTGGGGCCCATCAGGATCACGGGCTCACCCGGCTGGAGGTACGCGAGGAGGTCCGCCGAGCCGCCCATCTCGAGCGCGATCACGGAAATGAGCCCCTTGTCGCGATCCACCCAGGCGCCGGTGAGGGCCAGGCCCTCCATCGCGAGCGTGGTCCCGGGCAGGTGCAGCGCGAAGCTCTCGAAGTTCTGCATGCGGTAGAACTGCCCGGGCTGGAAGCGCCGCGCGGCGACCGGGGCCCGAAGCACGACCTCCACGATCGTAGGCGTGAGCCGGCGCACCTCGTAGACCACGGCGCGCAGCACGTCGTTGAGCTGAGCGAGGAAGAATTCGTCCTCGAAGCTGGAGGCCGGCTCGCGCTGCGCGAGAATCCGGCTGATCACCGGGTAGCCCTGCTTGGCGCTCCCCATCGCCTTCACCACGTTGCCGAAATAGGAGGGGTGCAGGTCGCCGAAGAAGCTCATGAACCGCCCGTCCGGGTACCTGTGCAGCAGCACCTGGGGGAGGGCAGGCTTGGAGGTGTGGCGCTCGGGCTTCACCGGGGCGCCGGTCTCGTCGCAGGCGAGGAAATACTTGCCGTCGAGCGCAAGGCTCACGCCTTCCTCGCGCGCGAGCACGGTGTTGGGCTGCGTGCCCGCGGCGATGAGCACGGACCTCGCGGGGAGGGCGGTCCCGTCCTGGAACACCACGGCGCTCGCGTGGCCGTACGGGTCCACCTCGATGCGCTCGGGCGCGAGGTTTTCGCGAAAGACGATGCCTTCCTCGAGTGCCTTGGCGACTTCCTCGTGATTCAGCGTGTACGAGGGGCTGTCGACCATGCGCCGCCGGTAGGCGATGGTCGAGCCGCCCCAGGACTTGAGCAGCGCCAGCCTCTCCTCGGGCTCCGCTTTGCGCAATGCCCTGGCGTGCGCGATGAATTCCTCGGCGATCGCGCGCTCCTCGTCGTTCCAGTCCGGCTTCTCTTTCAGGGCTTCGCAGCGGGAGAGGAACTTCTCCACCTGCACCGCGTAGTAGGCGAGCGACTCGGTCGCGGTGTCGATCGCCGTGAGCCCGCCCCCGATGACGACGATCGGCAGCCGGATCTGCAGGTTGGCGATGGACTCGCGCTTCGCCGCCCCGGTGAGCTGGAGCGCCATGAGGAAGTCGGAGGCGGCGCGCACGCCGCGCGCGAAGCCGTTGGGGATCTCGAGCACGGTGGGTCTGCCCGCCCCGGCGCAGAGCGCGATGTGGTCGAACCCCGCCTCGAACGCCTCGTCGATGGTGAGGGTGCCCCCGAAGCGCACGCCGCCGAACATCGCGAACTGGCTGCGGCGCTCGACCAGCAGCCGGATGATCTTGAGGAAGTTCTTGTCCCAGCGTACCGTGATGCCGTATTCGGCCACGCCCCCGAACCCCGCCATGACGCGGCTCTGCAGCGGCTCGCGCAGCTCCGCGCTGTCCTTCACCGGCCGGAACGGCACGCGCCTGCCCAGGGGATCCACCCCGGAGAGCGCCGCCTCGAGCGGCTCGATCTTCAGCCCGTCGATGCCGACCACGGTGTGGCCGTCGTTCATGAGGTGGTGCGCGAGCGTGAACCCCGCGGGTCCGAGGCCCACCACGAGCACCTTGCGGCCGCTCGGCGGCAGGGGCAGCGGCCGGCGCAGGTTCAGAGGATTCCAGCGCGTCAGCAGCGAGTAGATCTCGAATCCCCACGGCAGCTCGAGCACGTCCTTGAGCGTCCTCGTCTCCGCCTGCGGGATGTCTACCGGGTCCTGCTTCTGGTAGATGCAGGCCTTCATGCAGTCGTTGCAGATGCGGTGCCCCGTGGCGGCCACCATCGGGTTGTCGACGCAGATCATGGCGAGCGCGGCGAGCGGCTCGCCGCGCGCCTTGACCATGTGGAACTCGGAGATCTTCTCTTCGAGCGGGCAGCCGGCAAGCTCTGCGTTGAAGACCGTCTTGCGAAAGCCCTTCGCGGGATCCTTCTCCTTCAGCCCCTTGGCGCAGGAGTCCTTGCCCTGCTCGTGGCACCAGATGCAGTAGTTCGCGTGATCGAGCGCGCCCACCAGATCGGTGCCCCGGTCGGTGAGCGCGAAGCCGTCGCGGTGACGGAGATCCGCGTGCACGGGGATCAGCTTCATGTAGTCGAGCTTCTGCGGCGCCTTGAAGAGGACGCCGGCGCGGTGCTTCGCCTTGCCTTCCGGGGTCGTGGCCGCCCACGCCGCGTAGCGCGCGGCGGCCTCCAGCCGGTCCGCGTTCGCCGCCTCGTCCTTGAGCCACGTGGTGACCTGCCGCGCAAAATCAAGCTCCGTGGTGAACTCGAAGCCGTCGGGCTTCGCGTCCCCGGGCTTCACCTTGTGCAGCGAGCGCCGCTGAACGAACAGGCGTTTCACGGAGTAGAGCGGCGCGAGCTCGTGGTGCCGCGCGGCGAGCGCCTGCGCTTCCCGCTCGATGCCGAAGAGCCGCGCGAGGAAATCCTCGAGCTGCGGCGCGAGCGCGATGAGCATCTCCGACTCGGCCTTCGCCGGCGGCGGCTCGCGCCGCGCCTGCTCGAGGCGCGCGCGCAGGGCGGGCTCGAGAAAGGCGCGGAACGCCGCGTCGACGCGGACGAGCCCGTCGCGGGCGTATAGTTCCTCGAAGCGGATGCCGAAACCGGGTGTCATTGAGGTGTCGGGCGAATTGTTTGGACCCCAAACGATTATACTTGCGCCTTTTTCGCAGGGGGAGCGATGCTGATCAAGAATGCCGTGTTTCTCGTCACCGGCGGCGCCTCGGGCCTGGGCGCCGCGACCGCCCGCATGGCCGCCGAGAACGGCGCCAAGGTGGTCATCGCCGACCTGCAGTCCGAAGCCGGTGAGCAGCTGGCGAAGGATCTCGGCGGGCGCTTCGTGAAATGCGATGTCACTTCCGAGGCCGAGGGCAAGGCGGCGGTGCAAGTCGCGACCAGCCATTTCGGCGGCCTGCACGTGCTCGTCAATTGCGCAGGCATCGGGGTGGCCGAGCGTACCATCGGCAAGGACGCGCCGCACGACCTGGCGCGCTTCACGCGCGTCATCAGCATCAACCTCATCGGCACCTTCAACATGATCCGGCTCGCCGCGCAGGCCATGGCGCAGGCCGGCCCGAACGCGGCCGGCGAGCGCGGCGTCATCATCAACACGGCGTCGGTCGCCGCCTTCGACGGGCAGATCGGCCAGGCCGCGTACTCCGCCTCCAAGGGCGGGGTGGTGGGCATGACGCTGCCGATCGCGCGCGACCTTTCGCGGAACGGCATCCGCGTGGTGACGATCGCGCCGGGCCTGTTTCTCACCCCGATGCTGCTCGGGCTGCCGAAGGAGGCGCAGGAGTCGCTCGGCAAGCAGGTGCCGTTCCCCTCGCGCCTGGGACGGCCGGAAGAGTACGCGCTGCTCGCGCGCCAGATCGTAGAGAACGAGATGCTGAACGGCGAGACCATCCGCCTCGACGGCGCGATCCGGATGGCGCCGAGGTAGCCGCTTCAGCGCGCCGACGGGGGCAGGGGCTGCTCGCGCGGCGCCAGGCGGAAGCGGCGCGCGCTCCCCCGCCATGAAACCCAGCGAATCGCTGTTCCTCGAGATCCGCGGCCTCGCGTACCACGTCAGGCGCTGGCCGGGCGACGCCGCGCGGCGCATGGTGCTGCTGCACGGCTGGATGGACGTCTCCGCCTCGTTCCAGTTCCTGGTGGACGCGCTCGCCGGAGACTGGGACGTCTACGCGCCCGACTGGCGCGGCTACGGCCTGTCGGAGTGGCCCCGCGCCGACTGCTACTGGTTCCCCGACTATCTCGCGGACCTCGACGCGCTGCTCGAGGCCATCCAGCCCGATGCGCCCGTCAACCTCGTGGGCCACAGCCTGGGCGGCAACGTGGCGGCGCTGTACGCCGGCATCCGCCCGGCGCGCGTGGCGCGTTTCGTGAACCTGGAGGGCTTCGGCATGCCCGCCTCGGGCGCCGAGACCGCGCCGAAGCGCTACGCGCGCTGGATGGACGAGCTGCGCCGGCCGCCCGCCTGGCGGCGCTACGAGAGCTATGGCGCGCTCGCCGACCGGCTGCAGAAGAACAACCCGCGCCTGACTCGCGAGCGCGCCGAGTTCCTGGCGCGGCACTGGGGCCGGGATGCCGACGAGGGCGGGGTGATGCTGCGCAGCGACCCGGCGCACAAGATCGTCAACGCGACGCTGTACCGGCTGGATGAAGCGCGCGCCTGCTGGGCGCAGGCGAGCGCGCCCGTGCTCTGGGTCGAAGCCGCGGAGTCCGAGACGCGCACCCGCATGCGGCTCTCGGAGGCCGAGCTCGCCGCGCGGCGCGCCGCGTTCCGCAGCCTCAGGCACGAGACCGTGGCCGATGCCGGCCACATGCTGCACCACGACCAGCCGGAGCGGGTGGCCGCGCTGATCGAGGAATTTCTTCAGCGCACCGTCTGGTAAGATGCGCGGCCTAGATGGATGTGAGCCATTTCGCCCAGACCGCCGCCATCTATGCGCTCCCGGTCCTGTTCGCGATCACCCTGCACGAGGCCGCGCACGGCTACGTAGCGCGCCACTTCGGCGACGTGACGGCGTACGCGCAGGGGCGCGTGAGCCTCAATCCCGTCCGGCACGTGGAAGTGTTCGGCACCATCCTGGTGCCCGCCCTGCTGCTGCTCTCGACCGGCGGCAAGTTCGCCTTCGGCTGGGCGAAGCCGGTTCCGGTGAACTATTCGGCGCTCAGGATTCCGCGCGTGCACATGGGGCTGGTTGCCGCGGCCGGCCCCGCGGCCAACCTGGCGATGCTGCTCGCCTGGGCGGCGCTGCTGAGGGGGAGCGTGGAGCTTCCCGCCGGCTCGGCGACGGAGTTCCTGGTGAAGCTTTCGGCTGCGGGAGTGGTGGTCAACCTGGTGATCCTGGTCTTCAACCTCCTTCCGGTCCTGCCGCTGGACGGGGGCAGGATCCTCGTCAGCCTGCTGCCGCGGCGCCCGGCGATGGCCTTTGCGAGGACGGAAGCGCTGAGCGCCTACCTGTTTCTCGGTCTCGTCATGTTCGGGGTGTACGACTCCACGGTGAACGACGGCAGGCTGATCGCCGAGCTGCTGCAGCCGCTCAACCAGCTCGCGGGCCGGCTGCTGCGCGGCATCGCGGCAACCTAGATGTTCGAGACCCGCGTGCTTTCCGGGATGCGGCCGACGGGCGCGCTGCACCTCGGCCACTACCACGGCGTGCTGCGCAACTGGGCGCGGCTGCAGGCCGAGTACCCGTGCCTGTTCTTCGTCGCCGACTGGCACGCGCTCACCACCGACTACGCGAGCCCGGGGGACCTGCAGGCGAACGCGATCGACATGGTGATCGACTGGCTCGCCGCGGGCATCGACCCGACCCAGGCGACGCTGTTCGTGCAGTCGCTCGTGCCGGAGCACGCCGAGCTGCACCTGCTGCTCTCGATGATGGCGCCGCTGGGGTGGCTGGAGCGCGTCCCGACCTACAAGGACCAGCAGCAGCAGCTCGCCGACCGCGACCTCGCGACCTACGGCTTCCTCGGCTATCCGCTGCTGCAGGCCGCCGACATCCTGATCTACCGCGCGCGCTACGTGCCGGTGGGGGAGGACCAGGTGCCGCACGTCGAATTCACGCGCGAGGTCGCGCGCCGCTTCAACCACCTCTACGGGCGCGAGCCGGGCTTCGAGGACAGGGCCAAGGCCGCGGTGAAGAAGCTCGGCAGCAAGAAGGCGAAGCTGTTCAACGAGCTGCGCGCGAAGTTCCTAGAGCAGGGTGATGCCGAGTCGCTGAAGCGCGCCCAGGCGCTGCTCCAGGGCCAGCAGAACCTGCCGCGCGGCGAGCGCGAGCGGCTCTACGGCTGGCTCGAGGGCAGCGGCCGCAAGATCCTGGTCGAGCCCGACGCGCTGCTCACGGAGGCCTCGAAGCTCACGGGGCTGGACGGCCGCAAGATGTCCAAGTCCTACGGCAACGCGATCGGCCTGCGCGAGGCGCCGGAGGCGGTGGCGAGGAAGATCCGCACCATGCCCACCGACCCCGCACGGGTGAAGCTCAGCAACCCCGGCAAGCCGGAGAACTGCCCGGTGTGGCCGCTGCACCAGGTGTACTCGGACGAGGCGCGGCGCGCCTGGGTGCAGAAGGGCTGCACCACCGCGGGCATCGGCTGCCTGGAATGCAAGCAGCCGGTGATCGACAGCGTGCTCGCGGAGCTCGCGCCGATGCGCGAGCGCGCGCAAGCCTACGTCGAGGACCATACCCTGGTCAAGAACATCCTCGCCGACGGCTGCGAGCGGGCCCGCAAGCTGGCCGCCGAGACCATGCGGGAAGTGCGCGAGGCGATGGGCCTGGCCCATGCCTGAGGCGAGCGCCGTCGCGCCCGCGACGCCCGTGGCGCGCATCTACGGCGAGCCGCTCGTAGAGCTCCCGCCCGACCTCTACATCCCGCCGGACGCGCTCGAGGTGCTGCTGGAGGCGTTCCAGGGGCCGCTTGACCTGCTGCTCTACCTGATCCGCAGGCAGAACCTCGACATCCTCGACATCCCGATGGCGCCGCTCACGCGCCAGTACCTCGAGTACGTCGAGGCGATGCGCGCCACGAACCTCGAGCTCGCCGCCGAGTACCTCGTGATGGCCGCGATGCTGATGGAGATCAAGTCGCGCATGCTGCTGCCGCGGCCGCCGCAGCCCGAGGCCGAGGAGGAGGACCCGCGCGCCGAGCTGGTGCGCCGTCTGCTGGAATACGAGCGCATGAAGCTCGCCGCGCAGAAGCTCGACGCCCTGCCGCAGGTGGGCCGGGAGCTCGCCGCCGTTTCGGTGCATATCGAGCGCACCGCCACGGCGCTGCTGCCCGCGGTGCATCCGCGCGACCTCGCCGAGGCCTGGCGGGGGCTGCTGTACCGTGCGCGCCTCTCGGCGCACCACCGCGTCACGCGCGAGGAGCTCTCGGTGCGCGAGCACATGAGCCGCATCCTGCGGCGCCTGCGCGAGCACCGCGTGCTCGAGTTCACCGAGCTGTTCGATCCCGCGCGCGGGGTCGCGGTGCTGGTGATCACGTTCCTCGCGCTGCTCGAGCTTGCGCGCGAGGCGCTCATCGACATCACCCAGGCGGGCGGCTTCGCCCCGATCTACGCCAGGATCGCGCATGCTCAGCCCGGTTGAGGTGAAGCGCATCCTCGAGGCGGCGCTGCTCGCCTCGCCCGAGCCGGTGGCGCCGGCCGAGCTCGCGCACCTGTTCGAGGGCGAGATCGGCCCGGACACGCTCAGGCGGCTGCTCGGCGAGCTGCGCGAGGAGTGGTCCGGGCGCGCGGTGGAGCTGGTGAACCTCGCGAGCGGCTGGCGCTTCCAGACCCGCGCCGACTTCCAGCCGTTCCTCGAGCGGCTCAACCCCGAGAAGCCGCCGCGCTACTCGCGCGCGGTGATGGAGACCCTCGCCATCATCGCCTACCGGCAGCCGGTGACGCGCGGCGACATCGAGGAGATCCGCGGCGTCTCGGTGTCGGCGCAGATCGTGCAGGCGCTGGAGGCGCGCGGCTGGATCGACGTCGTGGGCCATCGCGACACGCCGGGGCGGCCCGCGCTCTACGCCACCACGCAGTCGTTCCTCGACGACCTCGGGCTGCGCTCGCTGGAGGAGCTGCCGCCGCTCGAGGAAGTCGCGCGGACGCTCGAGCTTGAGCCCGAGAAGGCGCAGCCCGCCGCCAACGAGCCGAGCACCGGCGGCTAGCACGGGTGAGCGGCTGCAGAAGCTGCTCGCCGCGGCGGGCCTGGGCTC
>CAZOWR010000037.1:0-17787 GCA_964583645.1 uncultured Enterobacteriaceae bacterium | reverse complement strand
GCGGAGTACCAGGCGAGCCTGGTCGAGCACGGGCCGTGGTTCTACCGGCGCCTGTTCTGGGAGGCGGGCGCGATCGGGCAGGTGCTGTACCTCGAGGCGGAAGCCGCGGGCGTGCGCGCCACCGGCATCGGCTGCTTCTTCGACGACCCGGTGCACCAGGTGTTCGGCCTGGAGGGCCTCGCCTTCCAGTCCCTGTACCACTTCACCGTGGGCGGCTACGTCGAGGACCCGCGCCTCACCACGCTGCCGCCCTACCGGCGCGAAAGGTCCTAGCCTGCGCGGGCCCCCGGCATGTGCTAGAGTGCGTCCCGCAGGATCTCAAGCAGTGGATGGCGCAGTGGACGGCACGTTCCTTCCCGGTCAGTCAAACCCCTTCCTTGATCATCGTGCCCGCAGCGGGGCTCGGACAGCGCCGCGCAATGCAGCAATTTGAGGAATGGAAACGACATGGCTACAGGCACCGTGAAGTGGTTCAACGACGCGAAGGGCTTCGGGTTCATCACGCCGGATGACGGCGGCAAGGACCTCTTCGTCCACCACAGCTCGATCCAGGCTTCGGGCTTCAAGTCGCTCAAGGACGGCCAGAAGGTCTCCTTCGACGTGACGCAGGGACAGAAGGGCCCGGCCGCGGCGAACGTCAAGGCGATGTAAGCGCTCCCCCGGGGCCCGCGGGCCCCGTCAGGCCTCGGCGCGCCGCCCGGCGAGGACCGACTTCGCGATGCGAAAGCTGTCCACCGCCGCCGGCGCCCCGCAGTAGGTCGCGACGTGAAGGAAGATCTCCTTCACCTCCGCCCTGGTCACGCCGTTCCTCAGCGCCGCGCGCAGGTGCAGTTCCAGCTCGTGCGGCCGGTGCAGCGCGGCGAGCAGCGCCAGGGTCATGATCGAGCGCGTCCTGAGCGGCAGCCCGCCGCGCCCCCAGCTCGCGCCCCAGCCGTGCTCGGTGACGTACTCCTGCAGGTCGATGGTGAAGTCGTCGGCGCCGCGAAAGGCCTCGTCGACGTAGTCCTTCCCCAGCCAGCGCCGCCGGATCTTCAGCCCTTCCCGGTACGCCTTGCTGCGTGCTTTCGCCATGGTGAGCCTCCCCAGGTGTGCCAGGCGGCGAGTCTGCCACGGCCCGGCGCCCCGACTACGGTCCCACCCACTACGGCGCGTTCCTGCTCGACGGCGAGGGCAACAACGTAGAGGCGGTGTGCATGCGGTAGGCGGCGTCATCCGGCTGGCCGGCCGTGCGTTCAATGGTGGCGCGCGGTCCAGGCGCGGCCGGCTTCGCCCGGCCCCGGATCGGGCCGTACCTGGAATAGCGCGCCCGCCCTCCCTGTTGGCGCTCCCGGCGGCATACTCCGCTTATCCCACCCCGAGAGGAGGTCACATGAAGTCCCTGGCGATCGCGGCCACGGCGCTGCTCGCGGCAGGCCTGGCGTTCCCCGCGCAGGCGCAGCAGAAGGCGAAGAAGGCCGACATGACGTTCTTCGTGACCAGCGCGGGCAAGGGCAACGGCGCCGACCTCGGGGGGCTGGAGGGGGCGGATGCGCACTGCCAGGCGCTCGCGCAGGCCGCGGGGTCGAAGCGCAAGCAGTGGCGCGCCTACCTCAGCACCACCGAGCCGCGGGGCGAGGCGGGCGTGAACGCGCGCGAGCGCATCGGCAAGGGCCCCTGGCGCAACGCCAGGGGCGTGGTGGTGGCGAGCAACCTCGCCGAGCTGCACTCGCCGAGGGCCCGCATCAACAAGCAGACCGCGCTCACCGAGAAGGGCGAGCCGGTGAAGGGCCGCGGCGACAGCCCGAACGAGCACGACATCCTCACCGGCTCCGATCCCCAGGGCATGCACTCCACCGCGGGCGGGGATACCACCTGCGGCAACTGGACCAAGAGCGGCGAAGGATCGGCGATCGTGGGCCACCACGACCGCATGGGCCTGAAGGACACCCGCCACATGAGGTCCTGGAACTCCTCGCACGGCTCGCGCGGCTGCGGCCAGGACAACCTCAGGTCGACGGGCGGCGCGGGACTGTTCTACTGCTTCGCTGCGGACTAGCGCGGCGCGAGCTGCGTCGGGTCGTAGAAGAACCGCTCCTCGGCGATGCGCTCGCCCTCCCAGCGCTGGCAGGCGAGCTCCTCGAGCCGGGTGCTGGTCCCGTCCCTGTAGGTGAAGCGGAAGACCCAGCGGATCACGACCCGGTCGCCGTTCACGAACACCGGCCGCACGCAGGTCGACTCCACCGACGCGGCGCGCGCGAGCACCTTGCGCTCGTGGGCGACCAGCACATTCCGCCCTGCGCGCGGCGCGGACTGGTTTTCCTGCATCGAGGCGCCCTCGGTGTAGAACTCCTCGATCGCCTCGAGGTGGGCGTTCGCCCCGACGCGGGCGATGAAGCGCTCGAGCGTGTCGGCCGACGGCATCACTGCCCCAGCACGTCGACGAAGCGCGTGCGCCCCGCGAGCCGGTAGACGGCGAAGTCGCGCCGGTCGGCGGTGAGGATCTCGCGCACGCCGGTGCGCGTCGCGAGCAGCACCACCGAGGCGTCGGCGAAGTCCATCGGCTGGTCGGCGTACTTGCGCGCGAGCTTCTCGATCGCGCGGAAGTCGAGCGGCTCGCGGTCGACCTCGAGGAGGGCTGCGCGCGCCGCCTCGCCGAGCCAGTCCAGGCAGCGCAGCTGCCGGGCCGTCGAGAGGAGAGCCAGCGCTTCGGCAAGCACCGCCTCGGTGGTCAGGAAGCAACCGCGGTAGTCCTTCAGGAAGCCGCGGCAGCGCGCGTGCAGCGGGTCGGTCTCGTCGAACAGCCCGATCAGGAACCCCGAGTCAACGACGACGCTTCTCACGCACGTAGTCCCGGAAGCGCCGCTGGCGCGGGGCGCGCGCCGCGGCGGCGCGCCGGGGTGCGGGCGGCAGCACCGCCTCGGCGAGACTGCCGAGGGTCGGGCCCGCGTGCTCGACGATGTACTGGGCGACGCTCTGCTTGACCACCTGGCTGCGCGTCGCGCCGGTCTGCGCGCAGTGGCGCTCGAGGGCCGCAGCGAGCGCCGGGTCGAGGCGGACCGAGAGCAGCCTGCGGTCCGGTGTCATACGAAACAGTATAGCGTATGACAGCCGCGAGGGAAGCGCGGATCGGCTCGCGACCGGCACCTCGCGCGGCGGTCATGGTGCAGCGCAGATCCGCGGGCGGGTGAAGCGGCTCTTCAAGCCGCCGCTAGGTCTC
Source organism: uncultured Enterobacteriaceae bacterium (assembly GCA_964583645.1). Classification (GTDB taxonomy): domain Bacteria; phylum Pseudomonadota; class Gammaproteobacteria; order Burkholderiales; family SG8-39; genus RBG-16-66-20. Next base: position 14,591 of record CAZOWR010000037.1, on the reverse strand, counting down.
CTGGCCCTTGAGCCTGAGCAGCCGGCAGCCGTTGATGCGCCAGCCGCCGTCGGCCTGGCGCTCCATCGGATAGAGCGCGAGCCAGGGCCGGCCCTCGGCGTCGGTCATGCGCACCGGCTGCAGCACCTCGCCGCCCGAGACCAGCGGCTCGCCGAAGGCGACCGAGCGGGGGCGGTAAACCACGCCGTAGGAGCTGCGCACCATCTCGAGGAAGATCTCGGGGGTGCGGAAAGTCTCCTGGATGCCCGGCGTGGCGTAGGAAAAGGCGCGCGGCGCGTCGTCGTGCTGGAACGCCTCGAGCTGGGCTTCGACGATGCCGCGCATGGCGCGCGCGTCGTCGGTCGACAGCAGGCCCTGCGCCGAGGCAAGCAGCGGCGCAAGAGCGAGGGCGAGCACGCGCGCGAGGCGCATGCCGCGAAGTATAGGGCCTGGGCCGCGGCGAGGCCCGGCCGGATCAGTTTCTGGAACACCTCGCGCGGCAACCTGAGAAGCTCTGCGCGCGTCGCCGCCACCGCGGTCAGGGGATCGTCAGAAAGGCAGCGGTATCCTTGCCCCATGCAGGAGCAAGCCCGGCTCGCCGCCCGCCCCGAGGCGCCCTGGGCGCTCGCCGCCGGCGTGCTCGGGGCGCTCGCCGCGGCGGCGGCCACGGTGAAGGGGATCCACGCCTCCGCCAGCTCCACTGCGGCGATCGGCTACGTGTTCCTGCCCTTCATCGCCGCGGCGGCGGGCGCGATCGCGGGCGTGTGGGGGCTCGCCCTGGGCTGCGTGTGGCAGAGCCTGTTTCGCGGGCAGCGCTATTTCCGCGCCGTGCTGCTCACGGCGTGGGTGGTCGCGCTCGGCCTGCCGGCCGTCGCCGGCTGGGAGACCTGGCGCGGCCTTGCGCTCGAGCGCGCGGTGCGGGAGGTCGAGGGCATGAGCGCGGCGCAGCTCGAGGAGGCGTTCGAGGATTCGCCCTGGAAGCGCGACCGGTTCTTTCTCGGCGCGCTCGCGCAGCACCCGCGGGCGGGCGCGCGGCTCCTCGAGCGCATCGCCGCGCTCCCCGACCCGGCGCTCTACGAGGCGATGGGCTCGCTGTGGGAGGTGATGGGGAGGAATCGCAAGGGCCTCGCGGTGATGCGGCTGGTCGCCGCGCACCCGAACGTGACGCCGGCGGCGCTCGAAGCGCTCGCCGCGAAGCCCGAGGCGGAGTACGTGCTCGGGGACGTGCTCGCCAACCCGAAGACGCCGATGCGCGTGCTCGAGCGCCACTTCGATGCCACCCATTACCTGCTGGAGTGGGGGCTCGCGCTCAATCCCAACACGCCGCGCGCGGTGCTGGAGCGCCTCGCGGGGAGCGCGAACCTCTACACGCGCCTGAACCTCACCACCAACAAGGCGACGCCGACGGCGATCCTCGAGCGCCTGGCGCGCGACCCCGACGCGACGCTCGCGCGCAACGCGCGCCACGCCCTGGAGCGGCGCGCGAGCAACGGCTGACTCAGGCGGCGCCCCGCCAGACCGCGAGCACCTGATCGAGCGCCTGCGCCGCGCGCCCGCGGATCTCCTCCTCCGAGAGCGACGACAGCGGATGCTGGATCACCACCGGCGCAAGGCCGTCCATGCCGAGCGCCGCGCGCTGCACGCGTGCCTCGTGCAGGAACTCGGTGGTCACGATCACCGCCGCAGGCACCCCCAGCGACTCCAGACTGATGCCGTCATGCATACAGCACGACGTGCACGAGCCTCAGTCGCCTATCGCCGTCAGCGCGATATCGTTCTCGGCGCGGATCTGCGCGATCAGCGCCGGGTCGGCGAAGCGCGAGAAGCTCTCCTTGCGGTAGTAGTTCGCCGCCGCGAGCGGCACGCGCGCGGCGAGCGCCTCGCGCAGCGCGCGCAGGAGCTTCCCGGCGTTCCACTTGGTGTTGTCGAGGATGCCGAGGCGCAGGCCTTCGAGCCGCGCCGGGCGCGGCGCGAGCGCGCGCGCCTCGGCGCGCGCCTCGCCGCGCGGGTCGTAGACGGGGATCATGCGGTCTCCTTTCTCTAGAGGGTGCAGGTGCCGTCGGCGCATCGGGGGCCGCCGCTGCGTCCCTCGACTTCGCGCAAGACGGGCGAGCTCATGTGGCCCCAGCCCGGGATGAAGGCGGAGAACCGTCCCGCCTCGCCGCCGATGACGAAGAGGTGGATGTGCTCGGGGCTCGGCACCGCCGGGATGCGCGAGTCGGGCTCGCGCCGGTACCACGCCGGGAGGCTGCGGTTGTAGACCTTGCCGTAGCGGTGCTCGAAGGCGAGGTCGCCGAAGCGGTTCCCGGAGTACATCCAGAGGTACGAGCGCACGTCGTGGCGCTTCCAGCCGTGCCTGGCGATGGTGGTGGCGTGCTCGGGGCCCAGCACCACCGCGCAATGGCCGCTCGAGACGGCGTTGTTGTGGGCGATGGTGCTCATCGCCGAGCAGATCGAGTCGAGGATCCCCTGCGGGTCGTCGGCGACGTGGTTGGTGACGCTGTGCGGGGCCTCCGCCGCCATCACGAACACGGTCGAGTCCTCCGCGGCGAAGCCCTTCTCGACGTGGTAGGGCGCAAGCGGGCTCGCGTCGCTCTCGCACACCGCGTAGCTGTACTTGGCAGGGCTGCCGAGCGTGGACTTGTCGAGCTCGCCCGGCCAGCCGCCGCCCACGTTGAGGAGCACCAGGCGGATGGCGCGGCCGATGGTGGCGTTCGCCCGGTTGCCCGGGCCGAAGGCGTTGCAGCCGCCGTTCATGCCGATGGCGCGCGCGATCGGGCCGTTGACGACGAGCAGCGGCGAGGCCATGTGGGTGGTCGCCTGCACGCCGTTCAGGTTGAAGGCCGGCTCGCAGAGCGCCTGCATCGCGGCGCGCACCACCGGCGCGTACTCGGGCCGGCAGCCCGCCAGCACCATGTTGACCGCGAGCACCTCGCGCGTGAGCGAGCCCCAGCGCGGCGGCACGCGGCATTCCACCCGCTGCGGCTCGCCGCCCAGCGCCGCGAGCATCGCGGCGACCTTCTGCGGCGCAGGCGGCGCGACCGGCAGGCCGTCGGTCCAGCCCTGCTCGTAGTACCACTCCACGAGGTCGGTGCCCTCGGGCACCGTGCCGGGCGGGCTCTCTGCGACGCGTGCGGACATGGCGGGTAAGCTTACCCCATGATCGTCGCCACGGCGGGGCACGTGGACCACGGCAAGACGGCGCTGGTGCGCGCGCTCACCGGCGTGGACACGGATCGCCTGCCCGAGGAGAAGCGCCGCGGCATGTCGATCGACCTCGGCTTCGCCTACCTCGCGCTCGGCGGCCGCACGCTCGCCTTCGTCGACGTGCCGGGCCACGAGCGCTTCGTGCGCAACATGACCGCGGGGGTGCACGGCATCGACCTCGCGCTGCTGGTGGTCGCCGCCGACGACGGCCCGATGCCGCAGACGCGCGAGCACCTCGCGATCCTGGAGCTGCTCGGCGCGCCGCGGCTGCTGGCCGTGCTCAGCAAGACCGACCGGGTGCCACCCGGGCGGGTCGCCGAGGCCGCCGGCGAGGTGCACGAGCTGCTCGCGGCGAGCCGCTTCGCCGGGGCGGAGGTGCTGCCGCTCTCGAGCCGCACGGGCGAGGGGCTGGAAGCGCTCAAGGCGCGGCTGGAGGCGCTCGCCGCCGAGATCCCGCCGCGCCGGTCGGCGCAGCGTTTCCGCATGCCGGTGGACCGCGCCTTCGTCAAGGACGGCCTGGGCCTGGTGGTCACCGGCACCGTGGTCTCGGGGAGCGTGCGCGCGGGAGACGCGGTGCAGCTCCTGCCCGCGGGGCGCCGCGCGCGCGTGCGCAGCCTGAGGGCGAACAGCGGCGAGGCGGCGCTCGCCAGCGCGGGGGAGCGCTGCGCGCTCGCCCTGCACGGCATCGCGCGCGGCGAGGCGCGGCGCGGCTGCATCGTCGCGGACGCGGCGCCGGCGCCGGCCTCGCGGCGCATCGACGTGCTGCTCGAGCCGCTCGCGGGCGCGGGCGTGCGCCGCGGCATCGTGGGCGTGCAGATGGGCACCGCGCATCTCGGCGCGCGCCTTGCGCCCTTCGGGCGCTTCGCGCGGCTCGTCTTCCCGCGCGAGGTTTCCTGCTGGCACGGCGACCGGCTGCTGGTGCGCGACCCGGGGCCGCGGCGCCTGGTCGCCGCGGGCACCGTGCTCGATCCCTCGCCGCCCGAGCGCGGCGCCTCGCGCCTGCAGCGCGTCGCCTTCCTGGAAGCGCTCGCGGGCCGCGATGCCGGGGGCGCGCTCGGCGCGCTGCTCGATCGCGACGCGGGGATCGTGGACACGGAGTGGCTCGCGCGCGCCTTCCACCTCCCGGCGGCGGAGCTCGAGCGGCTCGAGTCGGCGCACGCGCTCACAGCGTTCATCCAGCGCGGGGCGCGCCATGTGATGCGCGCGGCGCGCTGGCGGGCGCTGTGCGACGCCGCCGAGCAGGCGGTTGCGGCCTGGCACGCCGCGCAGCCGGATTCGATCGGGCCGCGCCCCGCGGAGATCGGCGCGCCGCTCCCCGCCGCGCTCGAGGCGCTCGTCGAGGCGGGGCGCCTGGTGCGCGAGGGACCGCGGCTGCGCCGGCCCGCGCACCGCCCGGTGCTCTCGGCGCGCGACGAGGCGCTGTGGCAGCGCGTCGCGCCGCTGCTGGCCGGCGAGGGCGCGCGGCCGCCGCGCGTGCACGAGCTCGCCGCGCGCCTCGCCATCGAGCCGAAGACGCTGGAAGCGTTCCTGCAGCGCTCGACCCGCGCGGGGCGCGTGCACCGCGTTGCGCCCAACCGCTTCTTCCTCCCGGAGACGATCGAGACGCTCGCGGGGCTCGCGCGCGAGCTCGACGCCGAGTCCGGCAGCGGGGGATTCGCCGCCGCCGCCTACCGCGACCGCTCGGGGCTGGGGCGCAACCTCGCCATCGAGGTGCTCGAGTACCTCGACCGGGCGGGCTACACGCGCCGCGTGGGCGACCTGCGCCTGGCTAGGCCGCGCGCGGGCACTCCCGCCTGACGGTCTCGCGGATCAGCCCGGCGAGCCGCAGCGCGCCCGGCCCGGCGGCCTCGCGGTCGGCGAACACGAGGTACAGCGTGGCGAAGCGCTCGGCGCCCTCGCGCAAGGGGAGCGCCTTGAGGCGCCCCGACTCCAGCTCCTCGCGCACGCTGTCCTCCGGATACCAGGCGTAGCCCAGCCCCAGCGCCGCGGCGCGGATCGAGGTCGCCTTCGCGGTGACGGTCCAGCGAAGCTCGTTGAGCCAGCCGCCGGCGCGGGCGCGCCGCGCGCCCGAGTCGCGCACCACGAGGTGGCGGTGCCGGCGCAGATCGTCGAGCGAGAGTGGCCGGCCGAGCGCGTGCAGCGGGTGGCCCGGTGCCGCGGCGCAGACGAAGCGCACCGGCAGCAGCGCATCGCCCACGAACCCGGCGGGAACGTGCGCGCCGATCGCGAGGTCTGCGCGGCGCTCGGCGAGCGCCTCGTCGTGGCCGCCGAGCACGGTCTCGAAGAGCTCTACGCGCGTCTCCGGGCGCTCGGCGGAGAACGCCGCGAGGCACTTCAGCAGCAGCCAGGTGGGAAAGATGATCTCCGCCGCGATGCGGATCTCGGGCTCCCAGCCGCGCGCGAGGTCCCCCGCGGCGCGCTCCAGACGGCCCGCCTCTTCGAGCAGCGCCTTGCCGCGGCGGTAGAGCACCTCGCCCGCGGCGGTGAGCACGGACTTGCGGCCCCGGCGCTCGAACGCCTTCACCCCGAGCAGGCGGTCGAGCTTCTGCACCGCGTAGGTGAGCGTGGACTGACTCCGGTGGACGAGCCCGGCCGCATTTGAGTAACTTCCTGATTCAACTACGGAAACAAGCGCCCTCCACTGGTCGAGCGAGATCTTTGGCTGATTCATATCGATGATTTCGAAATGTATCGCCGATATTTTCAGCTTTTCAATCCATTTCATCAATTGTTCAATGGGTGCGTCCTCAATTCAGGGAAGGAAACCCGCATGAACCCCGCCACCATCGCACGCGCCGCCGAGCTCGGCGGCCGCATCCTGATCGCAGCGATCTTTCTCGTCTCCGGCGTCGGCAAGCTCGGCGCCTGGGCGGCCACGCAGCAGTACATGGCCTCGCAGGGCGTGCCCGGCGCGCTGCTCGCGCCGGTGGTCGCGATCGAGATCGGAGGCGCCGCGCTCGTGATCGCCGGCCTGTGGACGCGCCTCGCCGCGACCGCGCTCGCCGCGTTCACGCTGCTCGCCGCCGTGTTGTTCCATGCCAGCCTGGGCGATCAGTTGCAGCAGATCATGTTCCTGAAGAACCTCGCCATCGCCGGCGGTTTCCTGGTCCTGGCGGCCAACGGCGCCGGCGCCTGGAGCCTCGATGCGCGCATCGGCACGTGGTCCCGCCGCGGGGTCACGCAGGGAGCCTCGTCATGACCCTGCGAGAGCTGAAGCGCGTCATCCCCTCGGTCGCGACCTCCGACGGCGCGGGCGTCAAGCTGCGCCGCTCGGTGGGCGCGGGCCCGCACGGCCGGCACGACCCGTTCCTGATGCTCGACGAGTTCTACTCGGACGACCCGGAGGACTACCTCGCCGGCTTCCCGGCGCACCCGCACCGCGGCTTCGAGACCGTGACCTACATGCTCGATGGCCGCATGCGCCACGAGGACCACGGCGGCAACCGCGGCGACCTCGGGCCCGGGGACGTGCAGTGGATGACCGCGGCGCGCGGCATCGTGCACTCGGAGATGCCGCAGCAGAGCGAAGGCCGCATGCGCGGCTTCCAGCTCTGGCTCAACCTGCCGGCAAGAGAAAAGATGAAGCCCGCCGCCTACCGCGACATCCCCGCGCGCGAGATCCCCGAGCTGGCCTGGGGCGAGGCCAGGGTGAAAGTCATCGCCGGCGCGCTGGGCGGGACCGCGGGACCGGTGCGCGGCGGCGCGACCGACCCGCACTACTTCGACGTCGCGATCCCGGCGGGGAAGGCGGTGGAGGTGCCGCTCCCCGAAGCGCACAACGCGTTTGTCTACGCCTACGAGGGCGAGGCGCGCGTGGGCGAGGCGCGCGCGGCCCTGGCGCAGCGCGCCGCGGCGATCCTGTCGCAGGGCGACACGGTGAGGCTCGAGGCGGGCGGCGAGGGCGCGCGCGTGCTCGTGCTCGCGGGCAGACCCATCGGCGAGCCGGTGGCGCAGTACGGCCCGTTCGTCATGAACACGCGCGAGGAGATCGAGCGGGCGATCGCCGACTACCAGTCGGGCGCGCTCACGAGCGAGCCGGTGAAGCGCCTGCGCGCCGCGCAGCCCGGCTAACCTCGCGGGCGCGCCGGGCGCTTCGCGAGCAGGAAGAACGCCGAGCCGAGGCCCACGAGCAGCGCGATCAGCGTGAACCCGCCGCGGTAGTTGCCGGTGGCATCGGCGAGGATGCCGGCGATCATCGGCCCGCCGGCCTGCCCGAGCACGATGATCATGAACGAGATGCCGAGGATCATGCCGATGGCGCTCCTGCCGAAGTAGTCGGCGCGGATCGCCTGCATGAACGGCCCGCGCAGGCCCCAGGCGACGCCGTGCAGCAGCGCGAAGGCGACCAGCAGCGCGGGCGCCGCCGCGCCCGCGGCGCCGGCGTAGGTGAGGCACAGCAGCCCCGCCATGTGCCCGAACATGCAGGCGGCGCAGATGAGCCGCTTGTCCCAGCGCTCGCCGATCGCCCAGCCGAGCGCGATGCCGCCGATCTGGCACACGGTCTGCAGCGTGATGACGAGGGAGGCCGCCTCCACCGAGTAGCCCAGGCCCTCCTTCATGTGGGTGATGGCGTGCACGTTGACCGCGCTCACCACGAGCAGCGCGAAGCCGTGGCCGAGGGAGAGCAGCCAGAACGCCGGCGTGCGCAGCGCCTCGCGCCAGGTGAAGTCCCGCCCGGCGGGCCTCTCGGCTGCGCCTTCGGATGCCTTGGCGGCGGGCGCGGGCTCGCCGTCGACGCGCAGGCCGTGCTCCTCGGGCCGGTTGCGGATGACGCGCGAGAGCGGGATCCCCGCGGCGATGAACAGCACCCCCGAGGCGATCGCGGTGGCGCGCCAGCCGAAGCTGGTGAGCGACCAGGCCACCGCCGGCACCGCGATGCCGCCCAGGGCCATGCCCAGGCCCAGGGTCGAGAGCGCGCGCGAGCGCTTGCGCTCGAACCAGTGGATCAGCGCGACGTTCAGCGGGAAGAAGCCGCACAGGCTGGTGCCGAGCGCGATCACCACGAAGGCGCCGTAGAACGCGGGCAGCGAGCGGACCAGGCCGAGCAGGATGAACCCGGCGCCGAGCACCAGCACCCCGGCGCGGATCACGTTGCGCGGGCCGAAGCGGTCGAGCACCCAGCCGAGCGCGGGCCCGAGCAGCGCCGCCTCGAGCTGGTGCAGCGTGGAGGCGCCGGCGAGCGCGGTCTTCGACCAGCCGAAGTCGTCGCGCAGCACCGCGACGTAGGCGCCGAACGCGTACAGCAGCAGCGCCGACTGCAGGAACTGCATGCCGCTGCCGGCCGCGACCATCCACCAGCCGTAGTAGACGCGCTGCTTCATGCCCGGCCGGAGTCTGCCATGCGCGCGAACGTCGTTCGACGGCGACAGCGAACCTGCCCGCCGCTATGGCGGCCGGCCGCGCGATTTGCTAGCGTGCGCGCATCGCGTTCGCGCGCGCCGTGGCAAGGGGGGCTGGCGCGCGGCCAAGGGGTGACCTCATGGACACTCGCATCCACTTCCCCCGCGCGCCGGCAGCCGCCGTCGCGCTGATCCTGCTGGCAGTCCTCGGCGCGGCATTCGCCGCCTGGCTCGCGCTCGCGCCGAGCGCGCCGCGCCCGGAGGCGCGCGCCGGGCCCTGCGGCGTCTGCGGCGTCGTGGAGCACGTGCGGGTGATCGAGTTCGCCGGCCCCGGCGACGGGCTCAGCTCCGCCGAAGGCGGCAGCGGCACGCCCGGGAGCGTGCGCTCGAGCGGCGCGAACGACGGCGCGCTGCTGGTGCTGCTCGGCGCGGTGGCGCTCGGCACGACGCACCCGGCGCCCGAGCGGCTGCACGAGGTCGCGGTGCGGCTGGACGACGGCACGCTGCGCGTCTTCCGCGACGTGCGCGCGCCGCGCTGGCAGCCGGGCGAGCGGGTGCGCATCGTGGGCGGACGCATCCGCGCCTCGCGCGAGGCGCCTCAGCCGGCCCGGTAGGCGTCCGCGTCGAAGCGCCGCGTGCGCCACCAGTACTCGAGCGTGGAGCCCGGCCAGAGGGTGTCGTTGCGGCCCCCCTCGCTCAGGTACCAGCTGCGGCAGCCCGAGGCCCATACCGTGCGCTTCATGCGCGCCTGCAGCGCGCCGTAGGAGCGCGCCTGCACCTCGGGCCGCAGCTCGAGCGTCCGCAGCCCCCGGCGCCGCATGCGCCGGAGCGCCCGCAGCACGTAGTCGAGCTGCGCCTCGATCATGAAGACGATCGAGTTGTGCCCGAGGCCCGTGTTGGGGCCCACCAGCACGAAGCAGTTCGGGAAGCCCGCCACGCTGATGCCGAGATGGCTCGCGGCGCCGCGGCGCCAGGTCGCGCCGAGCTCGGCGCCGCCGCGGCCGAAGACCTGCAGCGGCCAGACGAACTCCGTCGCCGTGAAGCCGGTGGCGAGGATCGCCACGTCCGCCTCGCGCGCCGCGCCGCTCGCAGCGAAGACGCGCCGGCCCTCGAGCTTCGCCACCGCCTCGGTGAGCAGCTCCACGTTCGGCCGTTGCAGCGCGGGATACCAGTCGTTGGAGACGAGCAGCCGCTTGCAGCCCGGCGCGTAGTCCGGCATGAGCCTGGCGCGCAGCCGCGGGTCGCGCACCTGGCGCTCGATCAGGCGCGTGGCCCACGCGCGCAGCTGCTTCTGCACTGCCTGGCCGCCGAGAAATCCCGAGACCAGCGCCTCCTGGCGCGCGTAGATCGCCCAGCGCAGCAGCCGCTGCGCGAGGGGCAGGGCGCGGAACAGGCGCCGCTCCCAGGGCGCAAAGGCGCGGTCCGGCCGCGGCAGCACCCAGGGCGGCGTGCGCTGGAAGACGAGCACCCTGTCGGCTACGCGCGCCACCTCGGGCACGATCTGGATCGCGCTCGCCCCCGTGCCGATCACCGCAACGCGCCTGCCGGCGAGCCGGACGTCGTGCCGCCAGCGCGCCGAGTGGAACGCCACGCCCTCGAACGCCTCGAGCCCCGCGATGCCGGCGAGGTTCGGGCGGGTGAGGAAGCCGATCGCGCCGATGAGCACGTCGAATTCCTCCGCCGCGCCCTCTGCCAGGCTCAGGCGCCAGACGGATTTTTCATGATCCCAGCGCGCTTCGCGCACCTCCGCGCCGAAGCGGATGCGTCTGCGCAGGCCGTGCCTGTCCGCTACGCGGCGCAGGTAGTCCCAGATCTCTGCCTGCAGGGGATACATGCGCGTCCACTCGGGGTTCGGCTCGAAGGAGAACGAGTACAGGTGCGACGGGATGTCGCAGGCGCAGCCCGGGTAGGTGTTGTCGCGCCAGGTGCCGCCGAGGTCGGCGGCGCGCTCGAAGACGGTGAAGTCGCCGAAGCCCGCGCGCTGCAGCCGGATCGCGGCGCCCAGGCCCGCGAAGCCGGCGCCGATGATGCCGATGCGCAAGCGCCGCTAGGCCGGCTTGCCCGCCGACTTGCCGATGGCGCCGAAGTCGATCTGCACGCTGTCCAGGTTCACCGCCGCCTTGGCCTTCGCCTCGCGCGCCGCGATCGCCGTAGGGTTGAACTCGTAGTTGGCGGCCTGGAACGCCTCGGCGAGCTTGAAGCTGGTCTGCGCGATCAGCCGGGGATCGGGCTTGGGCTCGGCGGGCGCGCCGGCGGCGAAGGCGCGCGCGGCAAGCTCGATGTAGAGCTTCTCGGCGAGCTCCTGGATGGGATCGTGCGCGGGCTGCGCCTCTTTCTTCGCTGCGGGCTTGGCTTCTTCGCTCATGGGTCGCGCCCCGGCTGGGTTGGGCGTTCATTCTATGTCATCCGCGCGGGGTGGCGGCGCGTTCCGACGGGGATGCAGCGCGCGATCGACGCGAGCCCCGGCACGGCGGTGCACCTGGTGCGGCGCTCCGGCCCCGGCGGCGCGCCGCGCTCCTACCTCGAGCGCCTGCGCGAGGAGGCGGCGTGGGCGGCCTGCGCGCTGCACGCCTACGCGCTCATGGGCAGCCATGTCCACCTGCTCGTCACCGCGCTCGAGCCCGGGGGTGCCTCGCGGCTCGCGCGCGCCCTGGGGGACGCCTCGCTCTGGCCGGTGCACGCGCGCCGGTACCTGCTCGGGTGCATGCGCTACATCGAGCTCAACCCGGTGCGCGCCGGGCTGGTGGCGCGCCCGGGGGACTTCCCCTGGTCGAGCTATCGCGCCAACGCGCTCGGGGAGGCGGACGCGCTGCTCACGCCGCACCCTCTCTATTGCGCGCTCGGGCGCTCGCCGCAGGCGCGGCGCGCCGCCTGGCGTGAATTCGTCAAGCGAGGCGCGCGGTGAGGAACTTGAGCCGCTCGGCGAGCGTGCGCAGCAGCCCGTGCGCGAACGCCGGGCTGAGCTTCACCAGCGCGAGGAAGCCGTCGCGGTTGATCGGCAGCACCGAGCAGTCGGTCTCGGCGGCCACGCTCGCGGCGCGCATCGAGCGCTCGAGCAGCGCCATCTCGCCGAACGCGCCCCCGGGCCCGAGCCGCTCGACCACGGTGCCGCCGATCGAGACCGCGACGCGGCCCTCCAGCACCACGTACATGCGCAGCCCCGCCTGGCCCTCGCGCAGGATGACCTTGCCGCGGTCGAAGTGCAGCGGCGCGTCCTGCGTCAGCCCCTCGGCGAGCTGCGGCAGCAGCTCCGGGTCGACCGCGCTCGATTCCTTGACCGAGGCGGCCTCGGTGAGCGCGCTCGCGGCCACCAGGCGCCCGACCGTCTCGCGCAGCCGGCCGATCATCATGCCCATCAGGACCAGCGCGAACGCGGGCTTCTTCTGCAGCGCTCTTTCGAACTGCGCCTCGTCGAGCGCGATGACGCGGCAGGGCGTGCGCGCGACCGCGGTGGCCGAGCGCGGGGCGTGGGCGATCGCCGCCAGCTCGCCGAAGATCTCGCCCTTGCGCACCGTGCCGATGAGGCGCTTCTTCGCCAGCAGGCTCACCTCGCCGCCGAGCAGCAGGTACATCCTGCTGCGCCAGAGCTGCAGCGCGCCGCTCTTCTCGTTCTCCGAGAAGATCGTCGCGCCCTGCGCCACGGCCTGCGGCCTGCCGCCCGACCTGAAGAACGCGAGCGCCAGCGCCGGGTCGTAGATCGGGCGCTCGGCCGCGCCGCCGCGTGTGCTCATGAACGGTTTCCTCCCCCACCCGATTATAGGGCTCAGCGGCGCGGCCCGAAGGGGAAGCGCCCGCGCCGGTGCTGGATGGCGAGCCAGCCGCCCGCCATGCCCCCGAGGTGCGCGAAGTGCGCCACGCCCGGGCCGGTGCCGCTCACCCCGAGGCCCAGCTCGAGCGCCCCGTACAGCGCGACGAAGACGCGCGCCGGGAGCGGGATCGGCGGAAACAGCAGCACCAGCACGCGCTGCGGGAAGAACCAGCCGAAGGCGAGCAGCACGCCGAACATGCCGCCCGAGGCGCCCACCGTGGGCAGCGGCGGGGCGCCGGAGAACGCGACGTAGGCGAGGTGCGCCAGCGCGCCCGCGACCACGCTGGCGAGGTAGAAGCGCAGGTAGAAGCCCGAGCCGAACAGCCGCTCGACGTCCGCCCCCAGCATGTAGAGGGCCAGCATGTTGAAGGCGAGGTGCGTCAGCCCGCCGTGCAGGAACGAGTAGCTGACGAGCTGCCAGACCTGGAACTGCGGCAGGCCGGGGTCGGTGGCGAGCGGCGGCCAGAGCGCGAACCAGACCACGAGCTGCGGGCCCCAGGCAGCCTGCAGCAGGTAGACGGCGACGTTGGAGACGATCAGTGCGAGCGTGACCGGCGGCACCGGCCAATGATCGCACGCTGCCGCTACAATTCGCGCTCCCGATCCGACCGGCCCGGAGGCCGCATGGGCATCTCGATGTACCGGGCGAGCGCGCCACGCTTCGCCGCCACCCTGAAGAACTATGCCGCGATCCTCGGCAAGGCGCAGGCGCACGCCGAGGCGCGGAAAATCGATCCGCTCGTGCTCACCGCGGCGCGGCTCTACCCCGACATGCTGCCGCTGTCGCGCCAGGTGCAGATCGCGACCGACGCCGCGAAGGGCGCGGTGGCGCGGCTCGCGGGGCTCGCGGTGCCCAAGTACGAGGACTTCGAGACCACCTTCCCGGAGCTGCAGGCGCGCATCGCGAAGACGGTGGCCTTCGTAGAGAGCGTGCCGCCGGCGCAGGTCGAGGGCAGCGAGGAGCGCGCCATCGAGCTCAAGCTCGGCCCGCGCGAGGTGAAATGGAAGGGGATGCAGTACCTGCTCGGCTTCGCGCTGCCGAACTTCTACTTCCACGTCGTCGCGGGCTACGCCATCCTGCGCCACAACGGCGTGGAGATCGGCAAGGCCGACTACATCGGCGAGGTCTGAGCTTCCGGCACCCGCCGCGCGGCGTCAGGCGGCGGGCTTGACCTGCATCGCGCTCTCGAGCTCGCCGACGCGCTCGAGCACCTTGCGCGCGTACTGGTAGAAGAGCTCGCCCTTGGCGGTGGCGGCGATGCCGCGGTGCCTGCGCTCGAACAGCGGCGCGCCGATGAGCTGCTCGAGCCGGCGCACGCGGTTGGAGACGTTCGACTGCACCGTGTCGAGCGACCTGGCCGCGCGCGCGAAGCCGTTCAGCTCGTAGACGGCGATGAAGCAGCGCAGATCCTTCAGGTCCATGGCGCCCGGTCCCCGATCGCGTTCCACCCGGTGGAATTCTACCTTCGCCCGCCGCGCCCTGTCGCGGCCCGGCGACGGCGCGAACAGTTTGTTACGAAAGTTGCGCAACACCGCCGGTCCCCGGAGGGTCCACGCCGGACAGGAGGTCACCATGACGAACGCGAAGCAGGCAGTGCTTGCAGCAGCCATCGCCGCCGCCTCGGCGGCGCTCCCCGCGCGCGCCGACGTGAGCCTGAGCATCGGCATCGGCATCCCGTTTCCGCCGCCCGCTCCCGCGATCGAAGTCGCGCCCGGCCCGGTGCCGGGCTACGTCTGGGCGCCCGGCTACTGGGCCTGGCATCACCGTCACCACCGCCACTTCTGGGTGCCGGGCCGGCACGTGCTCGCGCGCCCCGGCTACCACTGGGCGCCCGCGCGCTGGGTGCCGCACGGCGGGCGCTGGCAGTTCCGCGGCGGCGGCTGGGGGCGCCCGCACTGGCGGGGCAACGGCCATGGCTGGGGCCAGCGCCGCTAGGCTAGACTGTCGCCCATGGCGGTTGCCGACCGGAGGGCGGAGGCGGTAGAGGCGATGCTCGGGCGCGTGCGCGCGATCGAATCGCGCGAGGGTGTCACGCGCGCGAGCCTCGAGGCGATCAACGCGGAGCTGGTTGCGCTCGCCTCGAGGGGCGAGCTGTTTCCGCCCGAGCACTTGCGCAACACCCCGGGGCGCCCGGGGACGATCTACCACCTCGCCGAGGACCCGGACGGGCGCTTCGCGCTGTACGGCTCGGCGGGCGTGCCCGGCAAGGCGCAGCCGCCGCACAACCACACCACCTGGGCCTCGATCGCCGGCGTCT
>CAZOWR010000036.1:0-18237 GCA_964583645.1 uncultured Enterobacteriaceae bacterium | reverse complement strand
CGACGCTGGTGCCGGCGCGGCGCCTGATCGCCAACGTCGAGGGCGTGATGAACGCGATCCTGGTGAAGGGCGACGCGGTGGGCCCGACGCTGTACTACGGCGCGGGCGCGGGCAGCCAGCCGACCGCGAGCGCGGTGGTGGCGGACCTCGTCGACGTCACCCGCCTCATCACCGCGGACCCCGAGCACCGCGTGCCGCACCTCGCGTTCCAGCCCGACCGCCTGTCGCGGGACCCGATCCTGCCGATGGCGCGCGTGCGCACCTCGTACTACCTGCGCATGCGGGTGCAGGACCGGCCCGGGGTGCTGGCCGACATCACGCGCGCGCTCGCCGACTCGCGGATCTCGATCGACGCCATGGTGCAGAAGGAGCCGGGCGAGGGCGAGCGCCGCGTCGACATCGTGATGCTGACGCACCTCGCGATCGAGAAGAACGTCGACGCGGCGATCCGGCGCATCGAGCGCCTGCCGACGGTGCTGGGCAAGGTGACGCGCATCCGGCTGGAGTCCCTGCTGTAGGCGGTGTGTGGTAATATGGCCACATCAAGTGGTCATGGAGCAGCCATGAAGGTCGCCGCCGCGAAGTTCAAATCCCAGTGCCTCGCGCTGATGGACGAGGTCGAGCACAAGCGCAAGGAGATCGTGATCACGAAGCGCGGTCGCCCGGTGGCGAAGCTGGTCCCGGTCGACGCGGCTGCCAATCCGCTCTTCGGCGGCATGCGGGGCACCGGCCGGGTCACGGGAGACATCGTGTCTCCGGTCGGCGTGCGCTGGCATGCGCAGCGCTGACGCGGTACTGCTCGACACGCACGCCTGGGTCTGGTTTCGCTTCGGCGAGTCGGCGGCGTTCCGCGACTCGACAGTCGAGGCGATCGAAGCGGCTGCGGCACGCTCGGCGTTGCACGTTTCGGTGATCTCGGTCTGGGAAGTCGCGATGCTCGCCGCCAAGCGCCGGCTGCAGTTCGATCTTCCGGTGGCGGACTGGGTGCAGGGAGCGCTCGGCGCGCCCGGCCTGATCCTCGCGGAGCTCACCCCGGAGATCGCGGTGCAGGCCTGCAGCCTGCCGGGCGAGTTTCACGATGACCCTGCCGACCGCATCATCGTCGCGACGGCCCGGTCGACTGGCGCGACGCTGTACACGAAGGACCGGTCGATCCTGGCCTACGCGAGGCGCGGCCATCTCAAGGCCGCGGCGCTCTAGCATGCGCTACGTCTCTACACGCGGCGGGGCCGGCTCTCGGGGCTTCTCGGAGATCCTGCTCGAGGGCCTCGCCGCCGACGGCGGTCTCTACGTGCCGCAGACCTGGCCCGCGGCCGATCCTGCCGCCTGGCGGAGCCTCTCGTACCCCGAGCTCGCGTTCGAGGTCCTCTCGCGCTTCATGGACGACGTGCCGGGGCTGCGCGGCATCGTGCTGCGGACGTACACGAAGGAGCGCTTCGGCAGCGAGGAGATCACCCCGCTCAGGACCCTCGAGCCCGGCCTGCACCTGCTCGGCCTCTCGAGCGGCCCCACGCTCGCCTTCAAGGACCTGGCGCTGCAGCTGCTGGGGAATCTCTTCGAGCAGGCGCTCGGCGCCAAGGGCGAGACGCTCACCATCCTCGGCGCCACCTCGGGCGACACCGGCTCCGCGGCAGAGCACGCGCTGCGCGGCAGGCGCGGCATCCGGGTCTTCATGCTCTCGCCGCACCAGCGCATGAGCGCGTTCCAGCGCGCGCAGATGTACTCGCTCGCCGACCCGAACATCCACAACCTCGCGGTGCGGGGCACCTTCGACGACTGCCAGGCGCTGGTGAAGGCGGTGAACGCGGACGCCGCGTTCAAGCGCCGTCACCGCATCGGGGCGGTCAACTCGATCAACTGGGCGCGCGTCGCGGCGCAGGTGGTGTACTACTTCAAGGGCTACTTCGCCGCCGCGCCCGAGGACGGCGAGCCGGTATCGTTCGCCGTGCCCTCGGGCAACTTCGGCAACATCTACGCCGGGTACGTGGCCCGCTCGATGGGCCTGCCGATCCGGCGCCTGATCCTGGCGAGCAACGAGAACGACGTGCTGGACGAGTTCTTCCGCACCGGGCGCTACCGCGTGCGCGCGGCCGCCTGCGAGACCTCGAGCCCCTCGATGGACATCACGCGGGCGTCGAACTTCGAGCGCTACGTGTTCGACCTGGTGGACCGCGACGGGGATCGCGTCCGCGACCTGTGGCAAAGGCTCGAGGAGGGCGAAAGCCTCGATTTCTCGTCGATGCAAAAGCGCATCGACGAGACCGGTTTCGAATCGGGAACGAGCATGCATGCGAATCGAATCGCCATCATCCGCCGCGTCTTCGAGCGCTATGGGGTCGTGATCGACCCGCACACCGCCGACGGCGTCAAGGTGGGGCTGGAGCACCGCGAGCCGGGCGTGCCGCTGGTGTGCCTGGAGACGGCGCTGCCGGCCAAGTTCGCCGCGACCATCCGCGAGGCGCTGGGGCGCGAGCCGGAGCGGCCCGCCGGGCTCGAGGACCTCGAGCAACGGCCGCAGCGCTGCGCGGTGATCGAGCCCGATCCCGGGGCGGTCAAGCGCGCGATCGAAAGGGCTGGACAGGCCTAGCCCGAAGCGGCAACATCCGCCGCGGAGGAAACCCCGGGAGGAGGGAAGCATGTTCGCAAGAAGCATGGTCGGCGCGGCCCTGGCCGCGCTCTCGCTGCAGGCGCAGGCGCAGGACATCAAGCTGCCGCCGACGCTGACGCTCACCGCGTACGACACCGGCTCGTCCGGCTTCAACATGTCGGTCGCGATCGGCAAGGCGATCAAGGACAAGCACGGCACGGACGTGCGCGTGCTGCCCGCGGGGAACGACGTGGCGCGCCTTGCGCCGCTCAAGGGCGGCCGCGCGCAGGCCTCCGCGATGGGCATCGGCGCATACTTCGCGCAGGAAGGCGTGTTCGAGTTCGCGGTCAAGGAGTGGGGGCCGCAGGCGCTGCGCCTGACGCTCGCCTCGAGTGCCTGCAACGCGATCTCGCTCGGCGTCGCCAAGGACACCGGGGTGAAGGCGATCCAGGACCTGAAGGGCAAGCGCGTCGGCATCCTGGTGGGGTCGCCCGCGCTCAACCAGAACGCCTACGCCATCCTCGCCTTCGGCAACCTCACCCGCAACGACGTCAGGCTGGTGGAGTTCTCCAGCTTCGGCGCGATGTGGAAGGGCATGCTCAACAACGAGGTCGACGCGGCGATCGCCTCGACCATCTCCGGCCAGGCGAAGGAAGTCGAAGCCTCGCCGAGAGGCCTGGTCTACCCGCCGACACCCGCGGCCGACAGGGCGGGGTGGGAGCGGCTGCTCAAGCTGGGGCCCTACTTCGCGCCGCACAAGGCGACCTGCGGCGTCGGCGTCACCAGGGAGGCGCCGGTCGAGCTGCCGAACTACCCCTACCCGATCATGGTGGCCTACGACAGCCAGCCCGCGGACGTGGTGCACGGCCTGACCAAGGCGATGATCGTCAACTACGAGGCCTACAAGAGCGGCGCGCCGGGGGCCGAAGGTTTCGAGCTCGCGCGCCAGAACTTCATCTGGGCGCTGCCCTACCACGCGGGGGCGGTACGCGCGCTCAAGGAAGCGGGCGTCTGGAAGCCCGAGCACGAGTCGCACAACCAGGCGATGCTCAGGCGCCAGGCAGTGCTCGGCGCGGCATGGTCCGCGTACCTCAAGACCAACCCGCCGGAGGACAAGGCGACGTTCCAGAAGGGCTGGTTCGGCGCGCGCGCGGGCGCGCTCACCAAGGCGGGCATCCCGGCCGTATTCGACTGACCCGGGGGTGAGCACGCCCGGCAGCGCCCGGGGCTTCGAGGATCCGCACGCCTCCGGTCCGGCGGAAGCCGAGACGCTGCGCGTGCGGGCGCTGCCGCCCGCCTGGCGCTGGCTGCTGGTCGGCGCCGCGGCGCTGACGATCTTCCTGTGCATCAACCAGCAGTTCGTGCTGCGGTTCTTCGTCGGCTTCACGCCGCTGAACACCGAGTACTACTACGCGCTGGTGCTGGTGATGCTGCCCTTCGTGTTCGTGATCTTCCCGGGCAGCGCCCGCGCGCCGCTCGAGCGCGTGCCGTGGTACGACGCGGTGCTGTTCGCGGCCGCCGTGGCGATCTCGCTCGTGCTGATGGCCAACATCCGCAAGGCGGCCGAGCTGGGCTGGGAGTTCGGCGGTGCGCCGCCCGGCGTCGTCTGGGCGGGCTACCTGATGTGGGCGCTGCTCATGGAGGGCCTGCGGCGCACCGGCGGCTGGAGCCTGATGCTGTCGGTGGCGCCGTTCACGTTCTATCCCCTGGTGGCGGGCGCCGACTGGCTGGGACCCCTCAAGGGAACGCAGTCCACGGCGGCGCAGGCGAGCGCCTACCACATGCTCTCGGTCGAGAGCCTGCTCGGCATCCCGCTGCAGGCCTTCGCCGAGACCGTGATCGGGTTCCTGGTCTTCGGCACCGCGCTCATGCTCACCGGCGCCGGGCGCTTCTTCATCAACCTCGCCTTCGCCCTGTGCGGCACGTTCCGCGGCGGCGCGGCCAAGGTGTGCATCTTCGCCAGCGCGCTGCTCGGCATGATGTCGGGCTCGATCGTCTCGAACGTCCTCACCGCCGGCACCATGACCATCCCGGTGATGAAGCGCACCGGATTCCGGGCGTCGTACGCCGGGGCGATCGAGGCCTGCGCCTCCACGGGCGCGGTGCTCGCGCCCCCGGTGATGGGCGCCACCGCCTTCGTCATGGCGCAGTTCCTCAACGTCAGCTACGCGCAGGTGGCGCTCGCGGCGACCATCCCGGCGCTGCTGTACTACTTCGGCCTGTTCATGCAGGTGGACGCCTACGCCGCGCGCCACGGCCTGAAGGGGCTGCCGCGCGAGGAGCTGCCCGGGCTCTGGGCCTCGATCAAGGACGGCTGGTACTACGCCTTCGTCATCGTGCTGCTCATCTTCATGCTGCTCGTCATGAAGCGCGAGAGCCACGCGCCGTTCTACGCCACCGCGCTGCTGCTGGTGCTCAACCAGCTCTTCAACCGCGACAAGTGGGGCTGGGGCACGGTGGTCAGGTTCCTGGAGCTCAACGGCAAGACCTTCGTCGAGCTGGTCGGGATCCTCGCCGGCTGCGGGCTGCTGATCGGCGCCTTCTCCCTCACCGGCGTGATCTCGAGCCTGGCCAACGACATGCTGACGATCGCGGGCAACAACGCCCTGCTGCTGCTCGCCATGGCGGCGGTGACGAGCCTGGTGCTGGGGCTGGGGCTGACCACCACCGCCTGCTACATCTTCCTCGCGATTCTCGTCGGCCCGGCGCTCGAGAAGGCGGGCCTGAACAAGATGGCGATCCACATGTTCGTGTTCTACTGGGGGATGCTGTCCTCGATCACGCCGCCGGTGGCGATCGCCTCGTTTGCCGCCGCCGGCATCGCCGGCGCGCCGGCGATGAAGACCGGCTGGGAGTCGATGCGCGTGGGCTCGATCATCTACTTCATTCCCTTCTTCTTCGTCCTCAATCCGGCCTTCGTGCTGCAGGGTCCGCTCACCGAGACGCTGATCCTCTCGGTCACCGCGGTGCTCGGCATCGTCTTCATCTGCGGCGGCATCCAGGGCTACCAGGCCGGCGTCGGCGACCTGCGCACGGGCGGGCGCCTCGAGTGGCCGCTGCGCGGCGCCTTCATCGCCGGCGGCTTCGTCCTCGCGGCGCCCGGCGGCGGCATCATGCCGCTGTCGCACGCGCAGATGGGCGCCACCGCCGCGGCGATCCTCGTCCCGGCGGTGCTCCTCGCGCTGGTGCTCGTGCGCCGGCGCCTGCGCCCCGCGTGAAGACGCTCGCCGTGCTCACCGCGGGCGGCGACGCCCCCGGCATGAACGCCTGCGTGCGCGCGGTGGTGCGCGCCGCGCTCGGGCGCGGCGCGCGCGTCATGGGCGTGCGGCGCGCCTTCGAGGGGCTCGCGGCTGGCGAGCTCGCGGAGCTCGGCGCGCGCGACGTCGGCGGCATCATCCAGCGCGGCGGCACGATCCTGCAGACGGTGCGCTTTCCCCACTTTGAGCGCACCGAGGTGCAGGACGAGGCGCTGCGGCGCCTGCGCGAGCGTGGGGTGGAGGGCCTGGTGGTGATCGGGGGCGACGGCTCGATGCGGGGGGCGCTCGCCTTGCAGCGGCTGGGGCTGCCGGTGATCGGCATCCCGGCCTCGATCGACAACGACATGCCGGGCACCGACCTCGCGCTCGGCGTCGACACCGCGCTCAACACCATCGTGGAGGCGATCGACAAGCTGCGCGACACCGCCTCCTCGCACCGCCGCGCCTTCATCGTCGAGACCATGGGCCGGCAGTGCGGCTACCTCGCGCTCATGGCGGGGATCGTCTGCGGCGCCGAGATGGTGCTGATCCCCGAGCGGCCGGCGAGCGTGCCGGAGATCGCTGCCGCGGTGCGCGAGGCGTTCGCGCGCGGCAAGACGCACGCCATCGTGGTGGTGGCCGAGGGCGCGACGCCGGGGGGCGCGGGGCTCAAGGCCGCGCTCGATCAGCTGCGCAGCGGGTTCTCGTTCCGCGTCACGATCCTCGGGCACACGCAGCGCGGCGGCAGCCCCAGCGCGCTCGATCGCCTGCTCGCGGCGCGCTTCGGCGTGGCGGCGGTGGAGCGGCTGCTCGCGGGCGAGCGCGGGGTGATGGTGGGGCTCAAGGGCCGCGAGATCGCCGCCGTGCCGCTCGAGGAGGCGGGACGCGGCGTGCGCTCACCCGAGCTCGACTACGTGCGCATGGCGCGGATGCTGGCGAAGTAGATGGTAGAACTTCGGGTGCGCAACGAACGGCTTCCGACTCGAAGCGGGCGCTCACCCAGATGTGAATAAGACGCCGAGTTCGAGTGCCCCGACTTGGGCTACTTTACTCGCCGGGACCGGGGGTTGAACCCTATAAGGATCCGGTGACCTCCGGGGAGGCGGTGCGCGACATTCGAATCACCAACCCCGTGGCGCCGGGCGTGCTGCCGCAGGCGATCGGGAAGGTGATCGGCGGGTAGGTCCTACTGCGGCGCGGGCCCGATCCACAGTTGCCCGGGGGCAAGCTCCCCCCGCAGCCAGCGGATGTGCGGCGAGCCGTAGACCTCCACGCGGCGCAGTCCCGGAAGCGGCCGGTCATCCCGGTAGCGATGCGTGTCGCCGTGCACGAGCACGACCCGCCCCGGCATCTCGCGTCCGAGCTTGCGCAGCCGCGCGAGGATCCCGTCGTAGCCGTTGGGGCCGGCCGGCTGCGGCTCGAGGAAAGGGTTCGCCTGCATCAGCACCAAGAGACCGTCGCGACTGCGCGCGAGCGCCGCGGCCTCGTCGAGCCAGGCATACACCGCCGCCATGCGCTCGGCGTGCTCGGCCGGGTCGCGCAGGTTGTTGTTGCTCCCGGGAACGTTGAGCCCGACGAAGACGTGGGCGCCCGCGATCCAGCGCACGTGCTCGCAGTACTTGCCAAGCTGCCTGACGAGGCCGTGGATTGGCACCGGGACGCAGAATAGGCTGCGCCACGTTTCGAGCCGCTCGAGCGGCTCGAACCCCGAGCGGTGGCAGTCGGTCCACTCGTTGTCCCCGGGAAGCAGCACGAAGGGGTGCCGGAGGCGCGCGAACTGCGCCTTGCGTTCTTCCAGCCACGCGTCGTCGCACGGCCCCTGCCCGGACGTGATGTCGCCCACGTGCACGACGAAGGCGAGCCGCTCGCGGTTCATCGCGTCGATGACCCCGTCGAGCAGGTTCGCCTGGGGGTGCGAATAGGGCACGTCGCCCAGCAGGGCGAAGGCGAGGACGGCGACGCCGAATGGGCTACTTCCGGCCGTAGGCGCTGTCGTGATCGAAGTGCAGGGCGAGGAACCGCATGAATTCGCCCTCGCGGGTGACCACCGCCCGGCAGCGGCGCGTGACGCGGACCGTGAGGCGTCCCTTTACGCTCTTGAGCTCCTCCCACTTCAGACCGTGGTCGGAATAGACCTGCTGCCAAGTGAGGCTCGACGCCTTGCGCAACGCCTGCACCGCCTGCTTCAGCTCGTCGGCGTCCAGCGAGAGGAACTGGGACCGGAAGTCGGGGAAGTTGAGGTCGAGCCTGACCCTGTCGCTCACCCGCGCTCGCCCCCGCGTCTCGGTGCCTTGTCGAGCAATGCGGCGAGATCGGTGTCGGCGGGCGGAGTGCGCTTCGCCCAGGCGTCGGCGCGGCGAAGCTGCGCGCGCATCGCGGGCTCGTGCACCCAGGCCTCGTCGGCCGGGACGAGCGTCATCGGGCGCAGCACGACCACGCCGTCGGGTTGGTGCTCCACCTGGAAGTAGCGGCCGGCGTAGCGCTTGCCGAGCGAGAGCTGGCCGCTATTGCCTACCATCTTCAGCATCCGGGCCCCTGCGGACGGTTTCATGCCGCATGATAGCATGACGCCGTGCTCCCCGGTGGCCCGGACTACTAGATTCCGTAGGCCCTGCGCAGCAGCGTGAGCGGGTGGGCCTTGCGCGCCTGCTTCGCCTCTTCGCCCATGCCCTGGAGGATGTGGCGGCCGGCGATGGGGCAGTCGGAGCTCACCCAGTCGGGGCCGCTCGCCGCCATCTGGCGGAACACCGGCCGGCCGATCTTCATCGAGTTCTCGTAGTACTCCTTTTTCACGCCCCAGGTGCCGTCGTGGCCGGCGCAGCGCTCGACCGTCGTCACCTGGGTGCCGGGGATCTTCTCCAGCATCTCGCGCGTTTTCTGACCCATGTTCTGCACGCGCGAGTGGCAGGGCACGTGGTAGGAGACCTTGCCGAGCTTTTCCTTGAAGTCGATCCTGAGCAGGCCGTCTTTCGCGCGCAGGACAAAGTACTCGAACGGGTCGAACATCGCCTCCTGCACCGCCTTCACCTCCGCGTCGTCGGGAAACATGAGCGGCAGCTCCTGCTTGAACATCAGCGTGCAGGAGGGGATCGGGGTGAGGATGGCGTAGCCCTCGCGCGCGAGCCTCGCCAGCGGCGGGATGTTGATCGCTTTCAGCCGCGCCACCGCCTCGAGGTCGCCGAGCTCGAGCTTGGGCATGCCGCAGCAGGCCTCCTTCTCCGCGAGGCGATACGGGATGCCGTTGTGCGCGAGCAGCGCGAGCAGGTCGTGGCCCATGCCCGGCTCGTTGTAGTTCACGTAGCAGGTGGAGAAGATCGCGACCCTGCCCGGGGTGTTCTTCCCGTCCCTGGCCTCCGTCGCCGGGGATTCCCGCGCACTGGAACGAAACTTTCTCGCGGCGTACTCCGGCAACTCGCGCTCCTTGTGCACCCCGAGCGTGCTCCCGAGGACGGCGCGGAAGGCGGGGTTGCGGTTGAGCGCGTTGGTCGCCTGCACCACCACCGGGATGGTGGCGAGCCTGCCCATCGCGTCGGTCGAGCTGAGCAGCCGGTCGCGAAAGCCGACTTCGCCCTTCCTGAACTTGATCGCCTTGGCGCGCAGCATGACGTGCGGGAAGTCCACGTTCCACGGATGCGGCGGCACGTAGGGGCACTTGGTCATGTAGCACATGTCGCACAGGTAGCACTGGTCTACGACCTTCCAGTAGTCGTGCTTCGCGACGCCGTCCACTTCCAGCGTGCTCGAGGCGTCCACCAGGTCGAACAGCGTGGGGAAGGCGGTGCACAGGTTCACGCAGCGCCGGCAGCCGTGGCAGATGTCGAACACGCGCTGGAGCTCGGCGAGCGCCCTGGCTTGGTCGTAGAACGCCTCGCTCCGCCAGTCGAGCGGGTGGCGGGTGGGGGCTTCGAGGCTGCCTTCGCGCATGGCCGGAGGTTAAGCGGAGGCGGGGGTCAGGGCAATCGGAATGCGCGATGGCGCGCATAGGCGCGCGCTATAGGCGGCGCACCACGGTCACGTCCTCGCCCCCGCCCGAGTCGCGCTCGAAGCCCATGCGCGAGGCGAGGTCCATCATGTCGCGGTTGGCGCGCAGGATGTGGCCGTAGAGCGCCTCGTAGCCGGCCGCGCGCGCGCACTCGCACAGGCGCGCGAGGAGCGCGCGGCCTACGCCGCGCCGCTGCCAGGCGTCGGCCACCCTGAGGGCGAACTCCGCGGTGCGGCCATCGGCGTTCGGCGCGTAGCGGCCCACGGCGATGAACTCGCCGTCCGCCGGGTCGACCGCCACCAGCGCGAGCTCCCGGTCGTAATCGAGCTGGGTGAAGCGCTCGAGCATCTTGGGCGGCAGCTCGGGCAGCTGGTTGCGAAAGCGCATGAAGCGCGAGCGCTCCGAGAGCCGGGCGAAGAAGCGGCTCTCGAGCCCCGCGTCCTCGGGCCGCATCGGCCGCAGCGGCACGCTCGAGCCGTCGACGAGGGCGAGCGCGCCTTCCAGCTCGGCCGGGTAGGGGTGGATCGCCATGTGGCCGTAGCGCGGCGGCGCCTGCACGCGGGCCGGGTCGATCGCGACGCGCGCATCGGCGATCACCGCGCCGCCGGGATGGGCGAGCACCGGGTTGAGGTCCAGCTCCTTGAGCCAGGGCAGCAGGCACACCATGCGCGAGACCCCGAGCAGGATCTCTGCGAGCGCCTGCGAGTCCGCGGCGGGCACGTCGCGATAGGCGCCGAGCAGCCGGCTGATGCGCGTACGGCCGATGAGCTCCCGCGCCAGCGCGCCGTTGAGCGGCGGCAGCGCCACCGCGGTGTCGCGCACCGCCTCCACCGCGACGCCCCCGGCGCCGAAGGAGATCACCGGGCCGAACACCGGGTCGGTCGCCACGCCGACCAGCACCTCGCGGCTGTGCGCGTAGCTCAGCATCGGCTGCACCACCGCGCCCTCGATGCGCGCCTGCGGCCGCAGGCTGCGCACGTGGCGCAGCATGCCGTCGAAGGCGCCCGCCACCATCCCGGCGTCCTGCAGGTTCAGGCGCACGCCGCCGGCATCGGACTTGTGCAGGATGTCGGGCGAGTTGATCTTGAGCACCACCGGGTAGCCGATGCGCTCGGCCTCGGCCACCGCCGCCGCCGCGCTCGCCACCACGGGAGAGGGGGGCACCGCGATGCCGAAGGCGCGCAGCAGCGCCTTGGCCTCGTTCTCGGTGAGCGCCTCGCGTCCCTCGCGCAGCGCCGCGTCCCGGATCGCGTTCGCCGCGGCGAGGTCCGGGTGCTCTTCGGGCGTCGCGCCGGCGAGCGCCCTGGGCACCTCGAGCAGCAGGGCCTGGTTGCGCGTGTAGGCCGCGAGGTAGGAGAAGGCCTCTACCGCGATCTCCGGAGTGAAGAACTCGGGCACGCCGTGCTTCTCGAACAGCCGGCGGCTTTCGTTGGGCCGCAGATCGCCGAGCCACGCGGCGAGCAGGGGCTTGGCGCTCCCGCGCGCGGCCTCGACCGCGGCGCGCGCCGCGGCCTCGGGCGGGGTCACCGCCACCGGGCAGTACATGGCGAGCAGGCCGTCCACGCCCGCATCGGCGAGCAGCGCGGCGATCGCCGCGGAGTAGCGCGCCGCCGGCGCATCCCCGATGATGTCCACCGGGTTGCCGTGCGACCATTGCGCGGGCAGCGCGGCATCGAGCTTGGCCAGCGTTTCCGGCGCCAGCATGGCGAGCGTGACGCCGTTGTCCGCGGCGGCATCCGCGGCCATCACCCCCGGGCCGCCGCCGTTGGTGACGATCGCGAGGCGCCCGCCGCGCGCGGGCCGGCCGGCGGCGAGGATGCGCGCCGCCGCGAAGAGCTGCGTGTAGGTCTGCACGCGCACCGTGCCGCTGCGGCGCAGCGCGGCGTCGAACACGGCGTCGCTGCCGACCAGCGCCCCGGTGTGGCTGGAGGCGGCGCGCGAGCCGCTGGCGTGCCGGCCCACCTTGAGCGCGATGACGGGTTTGCAGCGCGCCGCGGCGCGCAGCGCCGACATGAAGCCGCGCGCGTCGTGGATCCCCTCGATGTACATGAGGATCGCGTCCGTGGCCGCATCGGCGAGGAGGAAATCCAGCACCTCGCCGAAGTCCACGTCGGGCGCCGCGCCCAGGGACACGACGCTCGAGAAGCCGATGTCCGCCGCATGCGCCCAGTCGATGATCGCCGCGAGGATCGCGCCCGATTGCGACACCAGCGCCAGGCGCCCGGGGCGCGCCGGCGTGCGCGAGAAGGTGGCATCGAGCCCCGCGTCGGGGCGCATCAGCCCGAGGCAGTTGGGCCCGAGCATGCGCAGGCCGTGGCGGCGCGCCGCCGCGAGCGCCTCGTCCTGGAGCTTCCGGCCGGCCTCGCCCGTCTCGCCGAACCCGCTCGTCAGCACCACTGCCGCCTTCACCCCCGCCGCGCCCGCCTCGTCGAGGATTGCGGGAACTGTCTTCGCCGGGGTAACGACGACCGCGAGCTCGGGCGTGCCGGGGAGCGAGGCGAAGTCGGGATAGGCGGGACGCTCGAGGATCGTGCGGTGCGACGGATTCACCGCGTACAGCGCCCCTTTCGGGCCGGCCGCGATCAGGTTGCGATAGACGATGCGCCCGAGCGAGCCCTCGCGCTCCGAGGCACCGACCAGCGCGATGCTCTGCGGCGCGAGCAGCGGGGCGAGGCGGTGCCGGGGCATCCGGCCGAGTCTAAAGCACGGGGATGGCCCGGTTTGACGCAGGTCAAGCGCGTGCCGGGTGCTCCGGCTACGCTCCGCGCCATGATGAAGGCGCTCGAGGCCCCGTGGGCCTCCGACGAGGAGAAGCGCTCGGCGCGGGCGCCCTAGGGTGAGCGCCGCCTGCTTCCATTGCGGGCTCCCGGTCGCCGAGCCGGGCCGGTGGCGCGCCCGCGTCCTCGGCGCCGCGCGCGACTTCTGCTGCGCCGGCTGCGAGGCCGTCGCAACCACCATCGCCGCCGCCGGGCTCGAGCGCTACTACGAGACGCGCGAGGCCGCCCCCGCAGAGGCGGCCGTGCTGCCCGCGCAGCTCGCGAGCGCCACCGTGTACGACGATCCGGCCGCGCAGCGCCAGTTCGTCGCCGGCGCGCAGGGCGGGCTGCTCGAGGCGACGCTGATCCTCGATCGCATCCGCTGCGCGGCCTGCCTGTGGCTCAACGAGCGGACGCTGCGCCGCCTGCCCGGCGTCGCGCGCGCCGACATCAACTTCGCGACGCACCGCGCGAGCATCGCCTGGGATCCGCGCCGCACGCGGCTCTCGGCGATCGTCGAGGCGATCCGCGGCGTGGGCTACGATGCGTATCCCTACGATCCGCAGCGCCAGTCGGGGCTCGATCGCGCCGCGCGGCGCGGCGCGCTGTGGCGCCTGTTCGTCGCCGGGCTGGGCGCGATGCAGGTGATGATGTACGCGTTTCCCGCCTACGTCGACGGCGGCGCCGGGACGCTCGCCGGCGGCGCCGAGGGGCTGATGCGCTGGGCGAGCCTCGCGCTCACGCTGCCGGTGCTCGCCTTCTCGAGCGGGCCGTTCTTCGCCGGCGCGCGCCGGGAGCTCGCGCGCCGCCGCCCGGGCATGGACACGCCGATCGCCATCGGCATCGCGGCGGGCTTCGGCGCGAGCGCCTGGGCCACGCTCTCGGGCGAGGGCGCGGTCTATTTCGACTCGATCGCCATGTTCGTCTTCCTGCTCCTCGGGGCGCGCACCCTCGAGCTCGCGGCGCGTCAGCGCGCCGCGCGCTCGCTGGACCGCCTTGCGCGCTGGATGCCGGAGCTTGCGCTGCGGCTGCGCGACGCGCGGGATGACGCCTCCGGCGAGCGCGTGGCGGCGCACGCGCTCGAGCCGGGCGACGCGGCGCTCGTGCCCGCGGGAGAGCGCGTCCCCGCCGACGGCGTCGTCACGCGCGGCGCCTCCAGCGTGGACGAGTCGCTGCTCACCGGCGAGGCCATGCCGCTCGCGCGTGCGCCCGGCGCCGCGCTGCTCGCCGGGAGCCTCAACCTCGAGCAGACGCTGGTGATGCGCGTGGAGCGCGCCGGGGCGCAGACCCGGGCCGCGGCGATCGCGCGGCTGGTGGAGCGCGGCGCCGCGGCGCGGCCACGGCTGGTGGCCTCCGCCGACCGCGTGGCGCACGCGCTCACCTGGGTGATCCTCGCAGTGGCGCTCGGCGCCGGTCTCGCCTGGGGCGACCCCTGGGTCGCGATCGCGGTGCTGGTGGCCACCTGCCCGTGCGCGCTCGCGCTGGCGGCGCCCACCGCGCTCACCACGGCCGCGGGTCGGATGCTGGCGCACGGCGTGGCGCTCACGCGCTCGAGCGCGCTCGAGCCGCTCGCCGCCGCGACCGACGTGGTGCTCGACAAGACCGGCACGCTCACCGCGGGCCGCTTCGCCCTCCGGCGCGTGCAGCCGCTCGGCGCCTTGCCGCAGGACGGGTGCCTGGCGCTCGCGCGCGCGCTCGAAGCGGGGAGCGCCCACCCGCTGGCGCGCGCCTTCGCGGGCGAGGGTCCGCGCGCGGCGGTGCAGGAGCCGCGCAACTTCCCCGGCGTGGGCATCGAGGCGCGCTCTGGCGGGCACCGCGTGCGCATCGGCACCGAGGCGTTCTGCCGCGGCCTCGCCGGATCGGCGCCGCCGGCCGTGGCGCGCGAAGCGACGCACACGCCGCTCTGGCTGGCGGACGGGGAGGGTTGGCTCGCCGTGTTCCTGCTCGAGGACAGCCTGCGGCCCGAGGCGCAGCGCGTGGTGGCCCGACTGCGCGCGCTCGGCCTGCGCCTGCACCTCGTGAGCGGCGATCATCGCGATGCCGTGGCGCAGGTCGCGGCGCGGCTCGGCATCGGGCGGCACGCCGGTGGCGCGACGCCGCAAGACAAGCTCGCCTACGTCGAGCGCCTGCAGGCCGAGGGCCGGGTCGTCGCCATGGTGGGCGACGGCTTGAACGACGCGCCGGTGCTCGCGCGCGCGCACGCCTCGATCGCAATGGGGAGCGGTGCGGACGCCGCGCAGGCGCAGGCCGACTGCGTGCTGCTCGCCGAGCGCGGCGGGGCGCGCCTTGCCGCCCTTCCCGAGGGCTTCAGCGCCGCGCGCCGCGCCATGCGCGTCGTGCGGCAGAACCTCGGCTGGGCGCTCGCCTACAATGCGGTGGCGCTGCCGCTCGCCGCGGGCGCCTGGATCGGGCCCTGGGAGGCCGCGATCGGGATGGCGGCGAGCTCTTTTGTCGTGGTGCTGAACGCGCTGCGCGCCGGCGCGGCGCCTGAGAAACAGCCATGGAATCCCTCCTCCTCCTCGTCCCCCTCTCTGTCGCGCTCGTATTCCTGATCGGCTGGGTGTTCTGGCGCGCGCTGCACGGCGGCCAGTTCGACGACCTGGAGCGCCCCGGAATCGACGTTCTCTCGGACGACCAGTAGGGGAAATGGGGTCTCGGAAAACAGGGTCGGACCCGGTTTCTTTTCCGGACCGGCGCTGATGCGCGCAATGCGCATTCACGCGCCGCGAAGCGCGCTGCGACTCGACCCGGTGCCGGAAGTGCAACCGCGAGCCGGCCAGGTCCTCGTCAAGGTGAGCGCCTGCGGCGTGTGCCGCACCGACCTGCACCTCGCCGACGGCGAGCTCGCCGCTTGCCGCTACCCGATCACGCCGGGCCACGAGGTCGTGGGGCGCGTCGTGAGCGGGGGCGTCCGATTCGCGCCGGGCGCCCGCGTCGGCATCCCGTGGCTGGGCTGGACCTGCGGCGAGTGCGAGTACTGCAGGGGCGGGCGCGAGAACCTGTGCGCGAGCGCGCGCTTCACAGGCTGCCACCTCGACGGCGGCTACGCCGAGTACGTGCTCGCGGACGAGCGCTATTGCCTCGCGCTGCCCGAGGGCTACGGCGACGCCGAAGCGGCGCCGCTTCTCTGCGCGGGGCTCATCGGCTATCGCTCCTATGCCATGGCCGGAGAGGCGCGCCGCCTCGGACTGTACGGCTTCGGCGCAGCGGCGCACGTGCTCGCGCAGGTGGCGCGCGCCGAGGGGCGCGAGGTCTATGCGTTCACGCGGCCCGGCGACGCGGCGGCGCAGGCCTTCGCGCGGCGGCTGGGCGCCGCCTGGGCGGGCGGCTCGGACAAGCTGCCGCCCGAGCCGCTCGATGCGGCGATCCTCTTCGCGCCGGTGGGCGCGCTCGTGCCGCAGGCGCTCGCGGCGGTGAAGAAGGGCGGACGCGTGATCTGCGGCGGCATCCACATGAGCGACATCCCGTCGTTCCCGTATGCACTGCTCTGGGGCGAGCGGCGCGTCGAATCCGTGGCGAATCTCACACGCGCCGACGGCGAGGCGTTCATGGCGCTCGCCGCGACAGCGCGGATCCATGCCGAAGTGAAGCCGTATCGGCTCGAGCAGGCGAACGAGGCGCTCGGCGACCTGCGCGAGGGGCGGCTCGAGGGGGCGGCAGTGCTGGTGCCCTGACTGAATTACGCAATCTTGCACTTCGCGCGCGTGCCCGCGCCAGCGCCGATTCAGCCCTGCGCTAGCTTTGCCGCTATAGTCGGCCCACGGATAAGAACTGCAGGGGGAAGCTATGGCTGTCAAGAACGGTACGTCTGCCAACGACACGCTGACCGGCACGGCGGATCCGGACACCATCAACGGCTTTGGCGGCGACGACCGGCTCGAGGGCAACGCCGGCAACGACTACGTCGCCGGCGGCCCGGGCAACGACTTCCTCACCGGGGGCGCGGGCAACGACACGCTCGACGGCGGTGCGGGCGCCGACCGCCTGGTCGGCGGCAACGGCGACGACACGTACCTGGTGGACAACGCCGGCGACAAGGTCCTGGAGGAGTCCGCTTCCGGCGGCCTCGATGTGGTCAAGTCCTCGGTCAGCTTCACCCTCGGCAGCTACGTCGACACCCTGCTGCTCACCGGGAGCGCCAACCTCTCGGGCACCGGAAGCGCGCAGGCGAACACGATTCAGGGGCAGGGGGGTGCCAACAAGCTCTCCGGCAAGGGCGGCGACGACACGCTGGCGGGGCTCGGCGGCGCCGACACCCTGGTCGGCGGCGGCGGCAACGACGTGCTGAACGGGGGCGCCGGGACCGACAGCCTCAACGGCGGCGCCGGCAACGACAGCTACGCGCTCGACACCGCACTGGACAAGGTCGTGGACAGCGGCGGCAACGACACGGTCAATGCGTCGTTCAGCTACACGCTCGTCGCGGGCCTGGAGAACCTCACGCTCACCGGCAGCGCAGCGATCAACGGCACCGGCACGGCGGAAGCCAACGTGCTGACCGGCAACGAGGGCGCCAACGTGCTGAAGGGGCTCGGCGGCAACGACACGATGCACGGCTGGCAAGGCAACGACGAGCTGACCGGCGCCGCCGGCCACGACAGTCTCTTCGGCTACACCAGCGCCGACACGCTCACCGGCGGCGGCGGGAACGACACCCTCAATGGCGGCGGCGGCGCCGACCGGCTGAACGGCGGCGCGGGCGACGACCTCTACGTCGTCAACCACGCGAACGACAAGGTGATCGAGGGCTCCGACACCGGCGGCACGGACCATGTCAGGTCCTCGGTCAGTTTCATTCTCGGGGCGAACGTCGAGAACCTGAGGCTCACCGGCGCCGGGAACGTCGAGACGGCACGGGCAACGCGCTAGCGAACACGATCGTCGGCAACTCGGGCAACCCTGGACCAACGGCGCGGTGACGCTCTACGCGGACGCTGACGTCCTCGTTACGACGCCGGTCTAGCCGCCGGGAACCCGGGGGCTCCTGCCCGCGGGTGAGGCGCTGGCGCGCGGGGCGGGCGTGCTGGCGATGGCCTGCGGCGCCTGGATGATCGCGCGCGCGCTCGGCTGAACGCCCTCGCCACGCCGGCGCCGCAGGCAGGGATCAGGCGAGCTCGAAGCGGTCCAGGTTCATCACCTTATCCCAGGCCGCCACGAAGTCCTTGACGAACTTCTCCTTCGCGTCCGCGGCCGCGTAGACCTCCGCGATCGCCCGCAGCTGGGAGTTGGAGCCGAAGACGAGATCCACGCGCGTGCCGATCCACCTGAGCTTGCCGGTCCTGCGGTCACGCCCCTCGTACACGCCCTCGGCGCCCGCGGCCGGCTTCCAGTCCGTTCCCATGTCGAGCAGGTGGACGAAGAAGTCGTTGCAGAGCGTCTCCGGCCTAGAGGTGAAGACCCCATGCTTCGCGCCGCCGACGTTGGTTCCCAGCATGCGCATGCCGCCGACGAGCGCAGTCATCTCGGGCGCCGTGAGCGTCAGGAGCTGCGCCTTGTCGAGCAGCAGCTGCTCGGCGGCGACCGGGAACCTGCCCCCCAGGTAGTTGCGGAAGCCGTCGGCGAGCGGCTCGAGCACGGCAAAGGACTCGACGTCCGTCTGGTCCTGCCGCGCGTCCGTGCGCCCGGGCTTGAAGGGCACCTTCACGGCGACGCCGGCCTTCTTCGCGGCCTGCTCGA